>NZ_CP101134.1:2754582-3060646 GCF_024296865.1 Sphingobacterium sp. LZ7M1
CTATATTTCAAGAACTATTGAAATCTGATGAACAAATTCAGAATCTAGATTTTTCATCTATTGAAAACGAATCTGAAATTAATAACCTACTTACCTTATTGACAAATGATCCGAATTAAAAAACTTTTGATATATAATTTCAAAGGAGTCAAAAACAAAATAATTGTTGACTTTCAGAAAACCAGAAATCAAAATCAGATTCTTTCCGGACCTAATGGTTTTGGAAAAACTACAATTTTTGAAGCGTTAGAGCTGTGTATCACTGGTAAATTTGATAGGATACAAACGTTTAAAGATGTTCAGTTTAAAACTAGAGGTAGAAATAAACCATTCTTTCAAAATACTGATGGGAAAAATGTTGTAATTAAGTTACTGATTGAAAAAGATTATCAAGAAATTGTCATAACAAAGTTATATGATGACGTAAATTCACCAAAACGAGCGACTATTGCTAAAGATTTTATTCCTGAAGACTCTCATTTTTTCTTTTCAACTTATCTTTCAGAAGGAGGTCATAACTTCATATCTTTAGATATAGATCAAAATCAATTGGTAGATCAAAATAAAATCAATGATTTATTTCTTGGTAATGATGCTAAAGTTGGTCTCGATTCAATTTATTATCTGTTTAATTATATTCAACAGGAAGATAGTATACGATTTCTCAAATTAAAAGAGGATGTAAAAGGTTCGTCACTTGCTTTTTTATTCAACATTGAAAAAGAGGAAAGAGAACAATCACAACTACAGTTAGTTGTGGGGAATTTCAGAAATCAAAAAATTGCTCTTGATAGAGAAATTACTATTCTCGAATCATCGCAAACGGAGGAGCAGAATTTAGAGTATCAAAAGTTATTTGAACAAAAAGAATTCAATTTTGATAAATCGGAGCCTTTTGAAAATTTGGCAGAAGCAAACGGACTGATTTCCCAACACATTGAAGAACTTGATAAATTAATTATTTTCAAAGCAAATTTCAATCCAGAGGAATATAAAAAATCATTAGTTTTTGATGAAATCAATAATCAAATTTTGGCTAATCAAACATTATTAAATTCTATACTTATTTCAAATTTATATGATCAAATTTTAATCGAACAATTAAATTCAAAAAACTCGAAAATCACACAATACGTTAAACTTTTAGAATTAAAAGAAGATCAATCAATTTCCCCAGAAACAATACAGGAATTCTTTGATGACGAGCAAAAAATAAAGTATGAAGTGTTAGAAACAAAAATTACGGCTATTGATAAAGATTTAGGAGAAATAGGTTTAATAATTTCTAATTTAGTTTCTGCAAATGAAACGGTATGGACTCATTATCAGAATGCATTAGAAAAAGATCAGTTATTTGACAATCATTGTCCTCTTTGTAATTCAGATTTCAACAATACTCAAGAACTTACTGAATCATACGAGAAACAAATAGAGAATCTTAAAAAATTCAATCAAGACAAAATTGATGAAAAAGAAAAATTGCTTGAGGAATTAAAACAATTTCACACAGTTATTAAAACTAAGATTAATGATTATTTAAAAGAGAATAGAACAACAGAAGCTTCAATTATTACACTATTACGGAATTATCCAAATTTACAGACTAAAATAGATAATATTAAAGAACGTTTCTTAAAAATAGATTTTGGTTTTTCATTAGAAATTTTCTTAACCACGTTACCCAATAGTGTATCTAGTTTAGATACTAAAAGAGATGAACTGAAAAATTATTTTGAAAATGTTTTGTTGAACCAGTACAAATATGAAGATCAAAAAATTCAAAACAAAGAATTATACTCGACCTATTTCGATAACGAAGAGGAGCAATTGAATCTGGTTTCTGTTGATTTGCTTAAACAAAAAAAGAAATATCTTCATTTCAAACTAGGCTTACTATCGAACGAAAGACTCTTATTTTTAAAGGAAAGAGTAGATAAACTTACAACACTACTCGATCGTTTACAATCAATAAACGATACTGTTTTCCAAACTTTAAAAAATCATAAAGCAGAAATGATTGAAAAAATCAAAATTCCATTCTTTGTATATTCAGGTAAGATTTTACAAAATTACCAGCAAGGTTTCGGAATTTTCATAGACATTTCGCAAACTGATCAACGAAATAATGTTGTTCTTAAAACAGGGAAAGATTCAGATCACGATATTGTATTTCATTTGAGTGCTGGACAGATGGCTGTTGTTTCTTTAGCATTTTGTTTGTCTCTAAATAAAGTATACAATACGAATGAGAACTTTAAATTATTAGCAATTGACGATCCAATTCAAACAATGGATAATCTAAATGTACACTCTTTTATTGAGCTTCTCAGAAATGAATTTTCAGATTACCAAATAGTCCTTTCAACACATGATGATTTTATCTCACGCTATATGAGCTACAAATTTGAAAAGTTTAATATAAAAACATCGATTCAAAATGTACAGGATCTAGTGTTGGAGGGTACAATAAATTAGTTGCAACTATTCATTTTACCGACTACAAACTAACCCTTGTAGTCGGTGAAATAAAAATATTGAAATCGGTTAAAAATAAAATAAACACCTAATTAGCAGGTAGATAAGCATTGGTCACTTCATTTTGTAGCCATGTAGTCACGTAGTCGGTAAATTTTCAACTCTATATAACTCCGTACATGTGTCTCTCAAAAAAAGAATTTGGTGAAATAACAAGCGAAATTACTTCAGATGTTGAAAACTTATTTTTCTCTAAAATAACTGTTCTTTTGCTACACCTTGATAACCTCTAACATACTGAAATTTAAACACTTGTTAGTTATTGTATCGGGAAGTAAGTCTGTTAAATAATATCAAATTAATTTGATTTAACTCCATTATAAAATTTAGTAAAATCCTATATCTCCTTACATACTAATTATTACAAAATAATTTTAATCTAAATCAATTTAGAATTAATAGACCTTATTGTTTTATAAAATTTCATATCAAGAAATTCTTACGGATTCCCATAATGAAATGGAATAGAAAAATGTTAATTTGCCATAATACATCAACTTATTTTTATTTTACTAAAGAATGAATCATATTGCACATAATAAATTAGTTAGCTTTATTTGGTCAATTGCAGACGATTGTTTGCGTGATGTTTATGTCCGAGGAAAGTATCGAGATATTATCCTCCCTTTTGTGGTTTTACGTCGTATTGATTCCTTATTAGAAACTACTAAAGCAGCAGTTTTGGAAGAATTACGTTACCAGCAAGAAAATATTAGCACTATAGATTTAGATGCAAGTAGTCTGCAAGAAGCATCAGGCTATGTTTTTTACAACACCTCATCATGGACGATGGAAAAGCTCAAAGGTACGGCCACTAATTCTCAACAAAAATTGGTCGCAAATTTTGAGGAATATCTTAATGGATTCTCTGCTAATGTAAAAGAGATTATTGAGAAATTTAAGCTTAAGTCCCAAATTCGACATATGGCAACAAAAGATGTCTTGCTTGATGTATTGGAAAAATTTACCTCCCCTTATATCAACCTTACACCTTTAGAGAAGAACGACCCTGAAGGGAGACCATTGCCTGCACTCTCAAACCTTGGAATGGGTTATGTATTTGAGGAATTGATCCGTAAATTCAATGAAGAGAATAATGAGGAGGCAGGAGAACACTTTACACCAAGGGAGGTAATCCAACTAATGACCACTTTGGTATTCGAACCAATAAAGGACCAACTACCAAATATTATTACCATTTATGACCCTGCGTGTGGGTCTGGAGGAATGCTTACCGAAAGTGAAAACTACCTCATAGATGAAGAGAGCAAAATAGGCTATACAGGTGATGTTTACCTGTATGGCAAAGAAATTAATGATGAAACCTATGCGATTTGTAAGTCGGATATGATGATCAAAGGTAAAAATCCTGAGAATATTCGTGTTGGCTCTACACTATCGACCAATGAGTTTTCTAACATGAAGTTTGATTTTATGCTGTCGAATCCACCCTACGGAAAATCTTGGGCTTCGGAACAGAAATATATAAAAGATGGAAAAGATGTTATTGATAATCGTTTTCAAATCAAACTCAAAGACTACTGGGGCAATTGGGAAACGGTAGACGCTACGCCACGCTCTTCAGATGGTCAATTATTGTTCCTGATGGAGATGGTGGATAAAATGAAAGCACCTACATCTAATCGTGTAGGTTCGCGTATTGCTTCCGTTCACAATGGGTCTTCACTATTTACAGGAGATGCTGGCTCGGGAGAGAGCAACATTCGACGTTATATCATCGAGAATGATCTGCTGGATGCTATTGTTCAGCTTCCCAATAACTTATTTTACAACACAGGCATTACAACCTATATCTGGTTGCTTAACAATAATAAAAGCAAAGAGCGAATAGGCAAAGTACAATTGTTGGATGCCAATAACTTATTTCAGAAGCTACGAAAGAATTTAGGCAATAAGAACTCAGAGTTTTCGCCAGAACAAATTTCACAAATAGCACAAGCTTATTTGGAGAATTGGGACACGAATCCAAAAGATTCAGCTTTAAAAATCAAGCAATTCCAAAATATGGACTTTGGATATTACAAAGTAAATATCGAGAGACCTAAACGGCTAAAGGGTCAATTTACCAAGGAGGCTTTGGACGTGCTACGTTTCGATAAAGGATTACAAGTACCTATGCAAGCCTTGTATGAGGCCTATGGTGACTTGGTATATGCAGGCTTAGATACGCATGCCGAGGAGATCAGCAAACGTGCAGAAAAGGAAGAATGGGGATTGAATAAAAAGCAAATTAGCAAATTAATTGATAAGTCAACATGGCTAAAGCCAAAGGCATTATACGATGCTGCACTTCAACTTTGGCAATATGTAGGTGATGCTGTCTTTATGGATTTCAACGCTTTTAGTAGTGTGATCGATGAGCAAGTGAAATTGCAAAAGATGGGCTTAGGGGCGACTGAAAAGAAAACTATATTGAATGCGATATCAATCTATGACGCTGAGGCGGAGAAAGTCATCAAAAAGATTGAAAAATTACAAGGTGATAAATTGCATCAGCTGTTGAATCATTTAGGCTGTGGTGAAGAGGATTTGCCTTACTTTGGCTATTATGCGACAAGCAAGTCCGGAGAGTATATTATATACGAGACGGAATCTGATTTACGTGACAGCGAACAAATTCCGTTGAGCGAAACGATATTAACCTATTTCAAACGTGAAGTAGTACCACATGTTGAGGAAGCGTGGATTAACTTAGATTCTGTGAAGATTGGTTACGAAATCTCCTTCAATAAATATTTCTATCAACATACGCCTTTGCGTGCGTTGCAAGACATTACCAAAGATCTATTGGCTTTGGAAGAACAAAGCGATGGTTTATTAGCAGATATTCTAAAGTTTTAAGCGATGGAACAAGCTACTAATATTTTAATATATCAAACGGAAGATGGGGTTACGAAAATAGAAACCCGTCTAGAAAATGAAACGGTTTGGCTCACGCAAGCGCAGATGGCTGAATTGTTTCAGAAAGCAAAGTCAACGATTAGCGAACATATCAAAAATATATTTGAGGAAGGTGAATTGGTGGAAGATTCAGTTGTTCGGAATTTCCGAACAACTGCTACAGATGGGAAAAATTATGACACCAAATTTTACAACCTCGACGTAATCATATCGGTAGGTTACCGTGTGAAAAGCTTGCAAGGAACCAAATTTCGTCAGTGGGCGACACAGCGTTTGCGTGAGTACATCGTGAAAGGTTTTACGATGAACGACGAATTGCTCAAGCAAGCAGGTGGTGGTAATTACTTTGATGAATTATTGGCCCGTATACGTGATATACGTTCTTCGGAAAAAGTGTTTTGGCGCAAGGTTTTAGATATTTATGCTACCAGTATTGATTACGACCCGAAAGCAGAAAGTTCACAACTGTTTTTTAAGACAGTACAAAACAAGATGCATTTTGCAGCGCATGGACAAACGGCTGCTGAAGTGATTTTTCATCGTATTTCGACAGATAAACCAAATTTGGGATTAACGCATTTTAAAGGAGCTAAACCAACGAAAGAAGAGGTTACAACGGCTAAAAATTATTTGACCGAGGAGGAGTTGAATATCTTGAACCGCGTAGTAACAGCTTATCTCGAATTGGCCGAGTTGCAAGCCTTGAATCGTAAACCCATGTACATGAAAGACTGGATTGCGCGTTTGGATGATTTTATTCGCATGACAGGAAATGAAGTGTTGGACAATGCGGGTACAGTGAGTCATCAGCAGATGTTGAAGAAGGCAGAACAAGCTTATGCTGCCTACAAGGCGCAAACACAAGATGAACTCTCTCGTGCTGAACAAGATTTCGTGAAATTTATTGACCAAACCGCTAAACAGCTGGAGCAAAAGAAAAAGAACTAATGCAAACATACGATTCATACAAAAACTCGGGTATAGACTGGCTGGGAGAAATTCCAAGTCATTGGGAGCTTATTAAGAGTAAATTCATAAATAAAATATTTTACGGAGATAGTTTAAACGATTCCCAGAAGAAGAAATATGAAAGTTCTGATGTTACAGAATTAGCTTATATATCTTCAAAGGATATTGATGTAAACTATTCTACAATCAATTATGATAATGGTCTAAGAATTTCTGATTTTCAAAATTTTAAAGTCGCACCACAAAAATCTTCTTTAATATGTATTGAAGGAGGGAGTGCTGGACGAAAGATTGCCTTTACTAAACAATCCGTATGTTTTGTAAATAAATTAGCTTGCGTAAATACAAATAATGATAATAATTCAAAGTTTATATATTACTCGCTAAAAGGTAGAGTATTTCAACATCAATTTAAAAACTCTTTAAGCGGTTTAATTGGTGGTGTTGCAATTTCTGCTATAAATAATTTCATTTATACCCTCCCCCCAATCTCTGAGCAGGAAGCCATTGCAGCTTTTTTGGATGAGAAATGTGGGAAGATTGATGAACTCGTTTCGGTAAAAGAACAGCAAATAGCCTTATTAAAAGAACGCCGCCAAGTAGTCATCCACGAAGCCATAACCAAAGGCATTCAACCGAATGTTGAATTAAAAGATTCTGGTATCGATTGGATTGGTGAAATACCGAGCCATTGGGAGGTGAAGAGGTTGAAGAATATATTGAAAGAAAGAAATGAAAGATCTAAGTTTGGTAATGAACCGCTTTTAATGATGAGTCAAACACATGGATTAGTACCGAGAAAAGACTTTCATGAGAAGGAGCAAGTTGCAAAAACCAATGAAGGAAATAAAATTGTTATGCCAAATGATTTGGTTTTTAATAAACTCAAACCGCATTTAGGAGTATTTTTCAAGAATTCGAATGGTATAATTGGTATCGTTAGCCCTGATTATGCGGTGTACTATTCTAAAATTATTTATGATATAAAATATTTGGAATATTTGTTTAGAACACCAGACTATATTAAACAATTTATTATTAAATCAAGTGGAATAGTTGAAGGTTTGGTTAGACTCTACACTACTGAACTATTTAGTTTACATGTGGCTTTACCTCCATACTTTGAACAAAAGATAATACTTGAGTTTATTGAAGAGCAAACGGAAAAAATAGACCAAGCCATTGCCTTGAAAACCGAACAAATCGAAAAACTCAAAGCCTACAAGCAAAGCCTCATCAACGAGGTGGTTACTGGTAAGGTGAAAGTAGCGTAAGGCTAAGATTCTTTATTAACCAATTATGAATTTAAATATGAAAGGAAAATCTGAATTTTCAGTAACAGAAGCTGCGCAAATAGAAATGCTGATTGAGCAAAAACTAAGAGCTACTAGCAACGAGCAAAAAAAAATACGCAATAAAATAAGAGCCTTAGGCTTTTATGCAACGGACTGGGGAATTGGAAGTGGGTATACAGTTGCTGATTTTCGTCGAGTAGTTAAGGTTTTAGGAAATGATGATAAATCTTTCTTTCAGCCACCTATTTCAAAATCAATAGTGTCTCAAACTAAATCTGAGGATATAACAAATAATATTTATGATACGATCAATCTAAATCACAATAAACCTATAATACCACAATTGAATGAATTGGGTTTTAAAGGCTTTGTTACTATTGAGGCTATCAAGAATACTAGTTACCAAACTCTTCCTAAAGTGAGAGGAGTATATATTATTCTTTATTCTACAGAATTACCAGAGTTTATTTCAATAGGTTCAGGCGGAGCATTCAAGGGTAGAAATCCAAACGTTCCTATAGATGATTTGCAATCCAATTGGGTAAACAACTCCCCTATACTATATATAGGTAAGGCTGGTAGCGAAACAGGCACTGCGACAATACATTCAAGACTTAAGCAGTATTTCCAATTTGGAGAAGGAAAACCAGTTGGTCATTGGGGTGGCAGGTACATTTGGCAGCTTGCTAATGCTGATAATTTAATTATTTGTTGGCTTGAATTACCAAATGGAATTCCTGCAAAAATAGAAACTGCATTAATCAAAGAATTCAGTCATTATTATGGTCAACGACCATTTGCCAATTTGAAGGATTAATAATTACACAGATTTTAAATTATGACAGAACCAAGTCTAGAAAATATTTTTGACTCGCTACCATTCAATTTTAAGACGCCGATGCGTTTGAGTTATGTATTTACAGATTGTTTCGAAGTAGAACGATCTAAATATTTGAGCCAATTCCTTTCTGTACAAACAGGAATTGTACCTGCTCCATCTTTTGTAAGTCCGAGGGAATTATTTGAGTTTTTAAAAGCCCATCATCAAATGTCATTGTATTTTGAAGATGAAATCTTATACAAGCGTATAGAGTATATTCGTTTGTTGGAGGGTGCGATTTGTGCAAATGACTTAGGAAAGCCATGGTCTGTATGTTATAATGAAGATAGTTTCGAGTTTAAAGGCAAAATATTAATAGCGAGTAAACTTAGTAAAGAAGAATTAAAGAATAGTGAAAAATTACACTATATATTGAGAGATAGTATAGTGATTTAAGATAATAACCAATTATAAATAATGGAAGTTAAAGCAGAAGTAAAAAGTATTAGTCGACTGAAGGACTATTTCTTCATTGTACCTGACTATCAACGTGAGTATGTTTGGAAAGCGGACAATCAAGTAGAGCAATTTTTAATAGATATAGAGAATGAATACGAACCCTTCTCTTCTCATCCTAGTAGCTATTTTATAGGCTCGATTATTATAGTAGAGAATAAGGGGAAATACGATGTAATAGACGGTCAACAGCGTTTAACGACAATTATGTTGTCTCTTTGTGCATTTCGTGATTTGTTACACACTATAGATTTAGATAGCAAACAAAAAAAATACTTAAAAAATGTAGAAGAATTACTTACTGATTTTGATTTAGAATCAGATAGAGAACAATTACGTTTGGAATTGCAATATGAAGAAAGTAGTGGTTTTTTAGGAAAATTAATCAATAATGAAGACTATACTGATGTTTACACATCTTCTGTTGAACGTATGCAAGAAGCGTACTTGAAGGTAAAAAGCTCATTTAGCCAAATCCTTGATGAAGGAACAGATAATCTATTAGATTATGTGAAATACTTTTTGACAAGAGTAGAGTTAGTTATCATAGAGTCAGAAAATTTAAGTAGTGCACTTAAAATATTTGAAACAATAAATCAGCGAGGGGCGGGATTAAATGCAATGGATTTAGTGAAGAATTTACTCTTTGCTAAAGCTAATGAGGCTGATTTTCAAAAGATAAAACATATATGGAAAGAAATCATGTTAAATCTGCAGCAGTGTAGAGAAGACTCATCTCCATTACGTTTTTTAAGATATTTTGTCATAGCTAGATATCATAATGGTATTATTCGTGAAGATGAATTATATAGATGGTTCATCTCAAAAGAAGGTGTAGAGGCACTTAATTACGAAAAGAATCCATTAGGTCTCGCCAAAGAGCTGAAAGCAATGTCAAAGCGATATTCTGATTTAGTAATAGCTACTGAACTCGTTAAAGATGGCGGTCAATTCCCTAATGTCACTAGCATTGGCTATGTAAATAAATATAGATCCAGACAGCATTTAATATTATTGTTGGCACTAAGTGAACAAGCCGAAAATGCATGTATCGAATACTTGGCAAAACAACTAGAAAGTTTATTCTTCTATTCAATCACGCTTAATATTCAAGCAAAGGCAAACGAAACGAATTTTACGAAGTGGGCTGTAAAATTACGTGGTAAAAAAACAGTTGACGAAATTATACCATTAGTTGACGAAGAATTTATTCCTTATTTGACAGAAAGGTTAGCAGAATTTAAAAATAGATTTAGAACCATTTCTCATTTACACTATAGTCCATTATACAGAGAACGATATATTTTAGGAAAGCTTGAAAATACAATTCGTGACAAATGTAATTTACCATTGCAAGGAAATGATTATATTAATAGTCTTCAAATAGAACATATTTACCCGCAAACCCCTAAGAATGAAATAATTCCAAATGAATTTACTGACCTGCAAGATTATAAATATTTTACATATCGTCTAGGAAACACAACTTTATTAGAAGGTATGATTAACCAAGCTGTAAACAATTTTAATGATTTAGATTCAGATTGGTATGAGAAAAAGAAATCTGAATATGCAAAATCGGATCTTATATCAACAAAATTATTGGATAATAAATACTCAGTAGGAGTTCATACAGCATTAAATAGATTCAAGTCTGAAATAAATTTTGAATTTGATTATTGGAATAAAGAAAGTATAGATAAAAAGCAAAACATTATGCTTGATTTAGCTTTCGAAACCTGGAAGATAAACGGAAAGAATATTAATAAGATTTAATTTTTTTTATCATATACTTATTGATTAGTCATGACCTCAAAATACAACGAACAAGCATTAGAATCATCAATAGAAAAACATCTAACAGGCTATACGGTAGAAGAGCTGAAAGAGAGGTCTTTGTCGGTAAATTCTTTTTATGAATCTGAAGGAAGCTACCTGACTGGCAAAAACTATTATATCGGGTCCCCTTTAGATTTTGATAAGCGATATGCACTTGATACTAAACGTTTTTGGGATTTCTTGGAAAAGACCCAAGCAAAGGAATTGGCTAAGTTAAAGGTGAGTAGTGATTGGAAACTGAAAATTCTGGAGCGTTTTGACCGTAAGGTAAAAAAAGATGGAGTACTAAAGCTACTGAAGAAAGGATTGGAAGTTGATAATGCCTATTTCAATTTATTTTATGAAGCGCCAAGTGCAAGTTCAGCACAATCCATTCGAGAGAATTTTGAAGTCAATCAATTTTCTATAACAAGGCAGGTTCATTATTCATCTGTTAACCCAGGAGAAGAAATAGACATGGTGTTATTTGTGAATGGCATCCCTTTATGTACTATTGAGTTAAAAAATGAATGGACAGGTCAAACAGCTGCTGTTCAAGGTATCAATCAATATAAGTTTGCTCGGGACCCTTCACAGCCATTGCTGCAATTTGGTCGTTGTTTAGTTCACTTCGCTGTGGATACAGATGAGGTATTTATGACCACGAAATTGCAGGGTAAGGAAACATTCTTTTTACCTTTCAACAAGGGAAATAATTATGGAAAGGGAAATCCTGTCAATCCAAATGGACATAAAACGGCATATCTTTGGGAAGAGATTTTTAACAGGGAGCAGTTAGCACAGATTATACAGCACTATATGCTGTTAGAAGGCAAAGACAAAGACCCATTAACAAAGAAATATTATATATTCCCCCGATACCACCAATTGGATGTCGTTAGAAAACTTATTTCCGATGTACACGAAAAAGGTATTGGAGAAACATATTTAATTCAGCACTCGGCAGGATCTGGAAAATCCAATTCAATTACATGGTCAGCTTTCCAACTGATTGAGGTGGAAAATAACGAAGGAAGGCCGATGTTTGATTCAGTGATTGTTGTCACGGATAGGAGAATTTTGGACAGGCAATTGCGAGAAAATATTAGATCCTTTTCTGATGTCAAAAATATTGTAGCACCTGCCTTTTCCTCCACAGATCTGAAACGGTCTTTGGAGTCTGGAAAGCGAATTATTATCACGACTATCCAGAAGTTTCCTCATATTTTGGATGGCATTGACACTATGAATGATAAACGATTTGCTATTATTATTGACGAAGCACATAGTAGTCAAGGTGGATCAGCCTCAGATAAGATGAATCAAGTTTTGGGTGCGATAGAATCAAATGAAGAAGGTGAAGTAGATGCCCAGGACCTAATAGTTCGAGCCATGCAAGCTCGAAAAATGCGTAAAAACGCATCTTATTTTGCTTTTACTGCAACCCCCAAAAATTCTACTTTGGAGCGTTTTGGAACTAAACAACCTGATGATACATTTAAACCTTTTCATTTATATTCGATGAAGCAGGCAATTGAGGAAGGTTTTATTTTAGATGTTATTTCCAATTACACAACCTACAAAAGCTACTATCAGCTGCATAAATCGATTGAAGATAATCCAGAGTTCAATACAAAGAAAGCTCAACGTAGATTGAAAGGTTTTGTTGAAAAAGATCCGCGAACTATCAAGGCCAAAGCACAGATCATAATAGACCATTTCATGGAAAAAGTCTTTTATAAAAAAACTCTGCATAACAAGGCTAAAGCTATGGTCGTAACACAAAGTATTGAATCGGCTATTCGATATTATAAAACACTTAAGGAATTGAATGCACAGAAGGGTTCTCCAATTAAGATTATTATCGCTTTTTCGGGAGCTAAAACTGTAGACGGTATAGAATATACCGAGGCTATAATGAATGGTTTTCCAGAATCTGACACCAAAGACGAATTTGACAAGGACGAATATCGTATTCTGGTTGTTGCTAATAAATATTTAACAGGCTTTGACCAACCTAAGTTGACAACCATGTATGTTGACAAGAAATTGCAGGGTGTACTCTGTGTGCAGGCTTTGTCACGGTTGAACCGATCTGCACCAAAACTAGGTAAGAAAACTGAAAATCTATTTGTATTAGATTTCTTTAATGATAGTTCAGACATTAAATCCTCATTTGATCCATTCTATACTTCTACAACCTTGAGTTCAGAAACGGATGTCAATGTTTTGCATGATCTCAAAGATGCATTAGATGAAACGAGTATATATGAATGGGGTGAAGTGGAAGATTTCAATACAAAGTTCTTCAAGAGTGTTCCTGCAGATCAGTTAAGTCCAATTATAGATACTGCGGCTCAACGTTTTAATAAGGTTTTAGAACTAAATGAGGAAGAAAAGGCAGACATTAAAATTAAAGCTAAACATTTTGTAAAGGTGTATGGTCAATTGGCGGCCATTATCTCATTTGAGAATATGAATTGGGAGAAACTTTTCTGGTTTCTAAAGTTCTTGATTCCAAAGATGCAAGTGAAGCAACGCGAAGAAGATCTTTTGGATGAGTTACTGGAGTCTGTAGACTTATCTACTTATGGAATTGAACGTGTACGATTAAACGAAAAATTAAGTCTGGATGATTCCGAATCGGAGTTAGATCCAACTAATTCGAATCCTAGAGGAGCACATGGAACAGATGATAAGTCTGAGCTGGATAGTATCATTCGAGAATTTAATGAACGCTGGTTTGCAAATTGGGATGCTACACCTGATGATAAGCGTTTGTTCTTTCAGACTTTTGTGGAGAAAATTCAGCAGCATCCTGATTATGAATCAAAGTATTTGAATAACCAAGATAACTATACACGTGATATTGCTTATAATAAGATTTTAGATCAGGTTGCCTTGCAAATGCGTAAAGTACAGTTGGACTTTGCGAAGCAATGGCTAGATAATCATTTTAAACAGGATTTTAAATTGAGTACACAAAGAGCAATAGGGAGGTAAATTTATTTTAATGAGAATATTTCTTGAACAGATTAAATTATACACTATTTCAATAAACTTATTGATGCAATAAAATTAACTTATTCCTTTATATGATTTACAATTAATAAATAAATTATGAAATTAGAAGAAATTGGGGAGATGGCACTAAGAGATTATAGACCTGTAAAATACTTTCCATTTAATAATGAAGCAGGTTCGGCTTTTATTCTTACATCTGAGCCCTTTAATTATTTAGAAGCATTTTTATCTAGTGAACTATCATCTGTAAAAAGAGATGCAAAAAAAAGAAAAGAAAATTTACGAAAGTCTATTTACTTCACAAAGCTCTCACAAGATTTTTATAATTCATCACTGACTGCAGCAATGCCTTCTAAAGGGACATTATTATATTATTCATTTATTAATTTGGTAAAGGTCTATTTAATACAAAATGGTTATGACCTAGAGAAAAAGGTTGAACATCATGGATTAAGTTTACCTCCGAATAGTAAAGAGACATTGAAGTTGGCAAGTTTAAATGGTTCAGGTATTTCTATTTTCCATGAATTTGCAAAGACTTTAGATTGGGAAATAAGCAACAAAGACGGAGTAGATATAACTTTTAGTGATTTATTAAGAGATTTACCAGAAATTCATGAAATTTCCTATGCATTAGGTTTATTTCCAGGAACTAAGAGAAAATTTTTACCAGTAGATATTCAAATTCGTACAGATAGAACTCGGAAAAAAATTTATTTGACTTTATCTTATGAAAAAAAATTTGATAAATTGATGAATACTACAAAGTTATACAAAGGTAAATTCAATGACCTATTTGAAAAACTAGATATAATAGATGATAACCGTTGTCATCACTTTAAATCAAAGTTAGTTCTAAAATACACTTACAATTCATCCAGGAGTTGGAAAATTTGCTATCCTAAGCTTCTTAAGAATATCAAGGAGTTAGGAATTTTCCCAATGATTACGAGATCTGGATATAGGTTTTATTTGGACTTAGAAAATTCTAGGCTGCATAGACTAAATAGTATTTTAGGTTTTGCATTTTATTTAGGAACTGTAGCAAGGTACCGCCCAACATTAAATGAGGAAATCTTAAAGGGAGAGTACCAAGCAGCAATTAATGAAGCAATTGTCTCATGCCCCAATCAGTTTTTTTACATATTAGTTAGTTACATAACCAAACAAGTTTGTGCTATTCCAATGGCTAAAATAAATTAATATAGAAACTATTTCGGTTTTTAAATGATTAGAGATTTCATTAGTGATTATTTGAGTGTATTTGAAAAGAAAGATACTATTTCATGTCCTATTTGTAATGAAGAATTTAGTATTGAAAATCCATCTAATGTCCCTCAAGGATTAACTAAGGAGCATGTCCCTCCTCATTCATTAGGGGGACAAATAAGATGTTATACTTGTGTTGATTGTAATAATAGAACTGGCTCAAGCATTGATTATGAACTATACAAGGGTATAAAATTCAATAGAAAAACTTTTTTCCAGAATCTAAATAATCAAAAATTTAGGGTACATAACGGAAATAATGAAGTTTTTCAAGGGACAGCTACTTCTAATAAAGATGGTACTCTCCAATTGACCCACAGTAACAAAAATAATCATAAGGATAAATTGAAATTATTTGTAAATAACCATATTAATCCAGGAAATTTACTTTATTTAAAACCCATAGTTCCAAAAATAGATATTCATTTATTTAGAGTTGGTTTATTAAAATCTGCGTACTTATTATTATTTAGTAAAATAGGTTATAGACTGCTGAAACAAAATAACTTCAATATAATTCGAGATCAAATTATGAATCCGGCACTCAAATTATATTATGATGAAGCTTATATGTTTGATGTTTTCAACAAAGAACAAAGAGGAATTTATTATTGTAATTTAGAAGGCCAAACAGCTGTAATTGTTGTTATGAATTTGTTCTTGGGAAAAGAAGTGTTTACTTTTGGTGTTTTTTTCCCTGACCCTGACTCTAATCAAATTTTATTAAATTTCATCTCACACAAAATTGCTTTATTAAATTTCAAGCTATCATTAGAAAAAAGTGCCTTTTTGAATTCAATTTCTATAAAAAAGCTATGTGATCGTTTAACATTAAAGTTCACTAAACTATAAAATACAACCTTGAGCAATAGATTCTTAACTATATGTCATAAACAAATATCATTAACAAACTTAAAAATACTTCTAAGCGACCTTAATTTTATTAGATTGAAATTAAAATCCAAAGAATCAATACTTGAAAATTTAGAAATGGAATATTGATTAAGAAAAATACTAACACATCTATCCTTGCTCCTAATTTAATCCTCAAAAAATCATCCTAAATCCATTACATCAGTTATATTCTTAACAATTATTGTGAACTTGCCTTTATAGATAATTTTTCAGAAAATACTATATCCGTAATATCATTAATAGATTAATGTAAATCTATTAATAGTTAAAAATATTTAACAGTTAAAAAAGCCTAACTGGATAATTTGGCACTTATAAGATAATTTTTAAATTTAGTAAAAGCTTAGATCATCTACTGCATTTACTCATATTTTGATACGGCCTCATATATTTTATAATATCACAGACTCCTTATTATTTCATTTTAATGAAATGCAATCTATTCCTATCCACGCTTTTGGTACTTGGAAGGATTTTCTGGACAAAGCCACTATTCCCATTATCGACAATTCCAAAACCATCCTAAATAGAAACCACTAGAATATTTCCTTTTAACATAGTAGTCCTTCCGCCTTATCGTGTTGATAAGGTCCAGGTAGATTATCATTTACTTATTAATATCGAAAGAAGTTCCTATCATTAATATATTTGTAATTATTTCCTCCAAATAAAGTAGGCACAAAAACACCTTCAAATATTCAATATTTCTTAATAACTTAAGGCTATGAATAGAGCAATTGAAATATTAATTGAGAACAGAAAGTTAGTTGTAGCAATATTAATCCTATTATCAGCTTTTGCTATTTATAGATTTGGTTTTATCGTTGGTGAGTTTATTTCGCTTATCACAAAATAAACCTATTCTTTTTGAGGGGCTTTGTATAAAGGATTCATTGATAAATAGCTTGTAATTATTATTGATGTATAAACCAATCCGATACTCAAAATGTGATCATGAAGACACTAGCTATAATTTTTCTTTTTTACTCTGTTCAAAATCTTATGGACAGATTGACTCAAGTTTAATCTACAAGAAAGCAGAACACATAATTAAGTTGATTGAAAACAAGAATATTGACTCCTTAATCAGTAATAGTACTGATTCAATTAGATGCATTCTATGTAATGAGGCTGGAATAAAAAACTACATAGATTCTAAAATATTCTTTACAGAAAGGGTTCAGGAAATATTTACTCCAACATTAATTTCTAAATTAAAGTCAGCTCCTAAGTCCATAGTCAGGCAAAGCGAACCTTATCTTTCGTATATAGTATACTATAAGATAATTGCTAAAGATGAAATTACTCCTGGTCATGAAGGCGTTGATTTTGGTATTTGGCTTAGGTCTGATGATCTTTTAAAATTTACTGCCCTTGATAAGGTACCTTAAATTCATATTTGACACAAAGCATTCTTGATTGAGGGTTCAGGGTAATAACAATTACTAGAAAAATCTTAGAACAAACCCAGTTTCCTTAATCCAACAAAAATAAAAAAGCGGTATCAATTCATATTTGATACGGCCTCATTTATATTATAAAAATACAGTACTCCTTCTTATTTCATTTTAATGAAATACAATCTATTCCTATCTACGCTTTTGGTACTTGGAAGGATTTTCTGGGCAAAGCCACTATTTCCATTATCGACAACTCCAAAATCATCATCATTAGAAACCACCAGAATATTTCCTTTTAACATAGTAAGACCTTCCGCCTTATCGTGTGGATAGACCTCTGGTAGATCCTTTAATAAATCAATGGCTAGAGTCTTTGTAACTGGGGTAATACCAGCAGCAGCCAGTCCAGCTTGGTCCTTTAGTTCTTCAACAGTTTTTCCTTTAAACAATTTCCCTGAAGCAGCATTTGAGGCATCAGAGATATCAGTCGCTTTGCTGATGTCGATTTTGAATACCTTTTTGAATTGTGCAGGTTTTGCAGGATCAGCACCATAGAGACCGTCTCTTTCCAAGGCTAGGAAAGTCGTATTACTCAGGGCCAATATTTCACTTACACCGGTAAGTGAGGGGTTGTCCATCAGATAAGCGTATTGTTTTGTAGCTCCGGATGCGATGTCAAAGGTCAGGATACGAATGATCACTGAACCTGATATGGCAGCCGAACTGGGATTGTACATCGGGGATTGCATAATACCGACCAAGGTCTTGCCATCTGGGGTAATCGTCAAGCCTTCCATCCCTCTATTGGCCCTGCGATTAGCAAAGACAGCAGGAATTTTACGGCCACCGAAGCCAGTTCCAAAAGGGTTGATACGTTCAATGGTCTTTCCAGTGATATCGGCATGAACGATATGTGGACCATATTCATCCGAGATCCAGAACGTGCCGTCCGCGGCGATAACCAAACCTTCAGAGTCGATACCGTCTGCCGATGCTGCCAATTGCTGTCCATTCAGATCATAAGGAATTTCGCCCGTTGACCCCATTCCCTTTGGATTCGGTAAGCCATTTAACTTGGCACCTTTTTCATTCTTCAATTCGATTACTTGCTCCAGGACTAATTTCCCTTCCTTCAACCTGAATTTTCCAATCTGTGGAGCGAAGTCCGACTTTCCAATGATAATAGCGTTCTTAGCCTGTCCAGCTACATTGGCTCCTCGATCTGTCATCATATAAAATACTTCCGGATCATTCGGGTCTGCCACTATAGCGGAACCAAAACCACCATTATAGACTTTTACGCCATCTTTGGTCGTCATCAGTACATTGGGAGTTTCTACTTCCGCCATAGCAGGATAGTCTACAACTTTGGACTGGTTGTGATCTTGATCTTTTTCGCAAGAAGTTAGTGCTGCAATAAAGGTTAAAGCAGTCGCTAGTGTGTGAATTTGTTTTATCATTAATATAGCTTAATAAATTGGCACAAATAAAGATGTTGAATATGAAACAGATGTTAAGCAATGGTGAAATTATTATCATTGCTAGAAATATACCTTCTTAGATATATCATAATAGTCTCCCTCCCTATTTTGATTCCCCAACAATTCTTTCTAAATTCATGATAACAACATCAATCACCATAATTATCAATCATTATGAACTTACTTTTCTTAGGCAGTTTAATAGCTAGTGCGATTTGGATAATTATGTTATTTATTACAGTCTTTTCCATCTACCATATCGTCACGAACCGAGAACTATCCAGTGGCCAAAGAGTGGTCTGGATATTGGTTGTATTGGTTTTTAATGTGATTGGTTCAATTATCTACTTAGCCTTGAATAATTCCAAAAAAGCAGCATAGCCTATATTTAGCTTAACATTTCCGATTTCCTTTATTTTCTTTGGTATATCCCCTATTTTACCATTTACCGGATCCACAGATTTTTATCTTTGGCAGGGAAATTGTTTCGTGTCAAGAAATCACACAATCTACTTAATATGAAAAAGCAATTACACTTTATGCTATTTATTGCATTGGGTCTTATTGGAACAACGTCTTGTAGCAAAGACAGTAATTTGAAGCCTATTGATGCTGTGGGGAGTTACCAGGGAGATTTGAGCATTCATCTTTCTAACGGCAAGTTCACCAGTTATGACAATAGCATCGTAACGGTTACTCAAGCGGGTGAAGACCAGTTAAAATTCACGACAAATGCAGCTTCGGGAAGTGTTTCGGAAACTTTTGATGTCTATGAGCAGAACGGTACGATGAGCAATGATGACGATGATCCAAAGGGAGTATTCGTATATATCAAAGACGAAAACTCATTATCGGTTTCTACGCTTGGAAGTAAAGCAACTAAGCAGATCCTAATTACCGGTAAAAAAATCAATTAAAATCAATAAAGCCTAATTTTTCGGATTAGGCTTTATTCGAAATATTATCATGGTCTTCCTTTTCCCCGCCTATCATTCATATACAAACAGTACATATTCCAGGTAGGTGAATAATTTTCTTCTAGATACCATTCCAAACGGGACTTAGTAATGGTTTGGTTATTAAAGTGACTTCCATATAGCGACATGGTTTGATCAGATTCTTGACTCAGCCAGTTTACTAAATCAGTATCTGATTCGCAGCTTGCCAGCATTGGTTCTGGTCCATAACCATCATTTACTACGCCTAGCATAAATTGTTGGTTGATAAAATACAGTCCCAGTCCGCAATAATCACGATGGGAAAAATATAGGCCTGTATCCTCTCCTGGATTTTGCATCAGCTTTTTGCAGACTTTGCTCGCCAGGTCCGGGCCATATGGTTCAGCATCTAAACCTTGGTAGATTTCCAATCCAGATTTATCTAAGCTGTCTAACTCTATTTTTGGAATGTATAATTGCATGAAATCTGTGATAAATTAATGCCTGAAAAAAGAATTTTACATAAATTAAGTAAATTTTGTAACGATTACCGAATTAGGATAACCAATTATTAAAACGGATTATGAAAAATAAAAAAATCATACTAGGATTTGCAGCTTTGATTGCTGTATTGATGGTCTATAAGATTGCAGAAGCTGTAGGTAAGTTTGTCTATTACATTACGCATTGATAAAGGAAATACGCTTTATCAAATAACCATATGCAATTCATATTTCATTTAGGGAAACCTAGGCTCCAGTGCAAACATATGGAGCTATCAATTGTTAGAAATAAGGGTAATTAAACCCTACAGACTGAGCTGATTGGGATTTTCATGGATTAAAAACCTTTAATTAATCAAAAAAAATCACTAGCTTATTTTTATATACTAATAATACCTATGGTAATCATCAATAATTACGAAGAGTACAAAACTTATGAAGGGAAAGAATTAGGTCTTTCTGAATGGCATTTAATTGACCAAAAACAGATCAATTTATTTGCTGATGCTACATTGGACCATCAATGGATACATGTAGATGAGGAAAAATCGAAGAATGAAGGCCCATTTGGAACCACCATTGCACATGGCTACCTGACCCTATCCCTTATCCCCCATTTATGGAAGCAGATTGCGGATGTCAGGAATGTGAAGATGGAAATCAACTACGGTATTGAAAACCTTAAATTCGGGCAAGCAGTAAAAGTGAATACCCGTGTTCGATTGCATGCTCTGGTGAAATCTATCAACAACCTGCGTGGTACGGTAAAAGCGACCATTCAAGCTAAACTCATGAGTGAGGAGTCTGACAAACCTGTCTATGTAGGTGATGTAATCTTTCTGTACAGTTTTAAAGACTAAAACCTAAAGCCTTGGGCCTATGTTGGAATTTCGGAGAGAAGGGATATATTGTGCTCAAGGAAACTTCTATATTGATCCTTGGTTGCCGGTGGATTATGCCATTATTACGCATGCACACGCAGACCATGCCCGGATAGGTATGAAGCGGTATCTATGCCATGAACTGACGGCTCCGATACTCAAACTGCGGCTAGGACAGGATATTAAGGTTCAGACACTGGATTACAACCAAGCTATCGAAATCAATTCGGTAAGGGTTTCCCTGCACCCTGCAGGGCATTTAATTGGTTCGGCACAGGTTCGATTGGAATTTCAGGGGAAAGTAACGGTTGTCTCCGGGGACTATAAAATCCAGGATGATGGCCTCTCCACTCCTTTTGAACCGATCCGTTGCCATGAGTTCATTTCTGAAAGCACCTTTGGTCTGCCCATCTACAATTGGCTACCGGTTGACGAAATCAACCAAAACCTTGGGGAATGGGTGGCCAATAATAAACGAAATGGAAATAATTCGATAATCATCGGCTATGCCTTAGGAAAGGCTCAACGTATCATGAAGGCGTTGGAAGGTTTTGATGACCTATATGTGCATTATGCCATTTCCAGGATCAATGCAGCTTTTACCGAAAGTGGCATTTCCTTACCTGCCTATAAAACTATTGATTTCAATGATCGCCCAAAGGACATGAAAGGCGAAATTATCATTGTACCTCCTTCCCTATTTGGTTCCAATATCTTGAAGAATATTCCCAATGCACAAACGGCAATCTGTTCTGGATGGATGCAGGTTCGCGGTGCCCGGCGATGGCGCAGTGCTGATGCGGGATTTGCCATCAGTGACCATGCCGATTGGCCAGGCCTATTGACTGCGGTGCGTGAAACAGCTGCGGAAAAGGTATATGTTACGCACGGTTTTAAAGCAGAATTTTCGAGGTACCTCAATGAAATAGGCATTGAAGCTGAGGAAATTACAACTGCTTTTGGCAGCGAAGAAGAAACTGATGAACAGCTAATCAAGGAATAAGATGAAGGTACTGGCAAGACTGATAAATGCGCTGGACAGCAGCAATAAGACCAATAGCAAAATCCTAGCTATTGAACAGTTCCTCGCTGAATCTTCCGAATTGGATAAGTATTGGTTCATCCGTCTCTTTACGGGAAAAAGGCCGCGCCGTTCTGTCAAGACCAATATCATGCGTCAATTGGCCATTGAATACAGTGGCATTCCTGAATGGCTGTTTCTGGAATCATATACAGCTGTAGGTGATCTGGCGGAGACCATTGCCTTGATCATACCGCCCGCCAAACATACTGTCGAAAAAAGCTTGGACCAGTGGATTCAGGAAATCATGGCTCTTCAGGGAAAACCTGATGATGTAATCAAATCTTACATCCTCACTTCATGGGAAAGCCTGGGACAGACCGAACGCTTTGTGTTCAATAAACTTATGGGCAGTAGTTTTAGGATCGGTGTATCTTCTAAAACGCTCATTAATGCTTTTGCCAAGTATTATGATTTGGATGCAAACCTGGTAGCCCATAGCCTTATGTCGGATTGGGATCCTGAATTGCTCTCCTTTGAAAAATTTATCAAGGGGGAACATATCAACATCAACCTATCCGTTCCCTATCCCTTTAGCCTTGCAAATCCCTTGGTTCAGGATCTTGAAAGTCTAGGCATGGAGCAAGATTGGCAAGTGGAATATAAATGGGATGGAATCCGCGGACAGGTAATCAAACGGGAAGGCGAAACCTTTATTTGGTCGCGTGGTGAGGAGCTGGTAAATGAGCAATTCCCCGAACTATTGGAAGATCTGAAAGAGGTGGATTTTGATTTTGTCATCGATGGAGAGATCGTTCCTTATGATGAAAATGGCGTCATGACCTTCAATCAATTGCAGAGAAGGCTGAACCGGAAGAATATTTCCAAGAAAATGATGCAAGAGGTCCCTATAAAATTTATTGCCTTTGACATCTTGGAACTGAACCGACAGGATATACGAGACATGGCACTGAAGGAGAGAAGGAAAATATTAGAAGACCTCCTGGGTAAATTGAATTCAGAAAATTTCTTATTATCGGAATTATTGGATTTCAGCGATTGGAATTCACTCAATAAGGTTCGGGAATCCTCTGGAAATATAAATGCAGAAGGTTTGATGTTAAAGGCCAAAGATTCGGCCTATCAGGTTGGGAGAAAGAAAGGTTTCTGGTGGAAATGGAAGGTGGATCCGATGAGCATCGATGCCGTACTGATCTATGCACAACGGGGTAGCGGCCGCCGTAGTGGGCACTACACCGACTATACCTTTGCCGTGAAAGACGGGGATAAATTGGTAACCATTGCCAAGGCCTATTCAGGACTCAGTAACACGGAAATCGCTGAGGTCAGCAAGTTCGTTCGTGAAAACTCTATAGAGAAATTTGGCCCTGTTCGTACCGTAAAACCTGAATTGGTTTTCGAGATAGCCTTCGAAGGCATTGCCCCAAGTAACAGACATAAGTCGGGCGTCGCCCTCAGGTTCCCCAGAATTGTTCGCTGGCGAAAAGATAAACTCCCTTCAGAAATAGATGATATCCAAGAAATCAAAAAGCTGATCTAGGTGCTTACCTCTTTTTATTCTTTTTGGTCATCTTAGCTTTCACTCCACTCCCATAATTGTAGGTCTTACTGTTGCTTTCCTTCTTTTTATGGAAGGCTCCCCCTCTACTTTCATCCTCAACAGCTTTTTCTTTAGATACCTCAGATGGTTTATAGATCGTTAGATCCTCCGGAAGTGGCATCACAGGGATCTTTTTGCCAATACTCTGTTCGATTTTCTTAACCTCAGGAAGCTCAATGTCGGTAGCAAAGCTGATGGCGATAACCTCATCTTCACCAATCTTCAGGACATGCTTAATAAATTCTTCCCTGTTCTCTGGAATTTCAAAATGGAAGATAAAAGGTACAGCGCTTAAGTCTATATCCTCAAGGCCTTCATTGGCTACGATCAGGATACGGCATTCGGGCCTCTGTTTAAAGATATTGATATCATCAAAGCCATAGTCATCATGGAACATAGGCCTATAGATAGCAGCAACACCCTTTTTGGCATGTAGCCTATCCAATAGGTTATGGGCAGTATGTTTGGTATTTACAAAGACAACTACTTTATCGAAAACTTCATCATCAGCCATTAGATCATTCAAAAGGTTGATCTTTGTACTGAAATTAGGCACCTGATAAAGCATCAGTTCATGGGTGTCATGACTGTTTTCGCCAAGCTCATCCACTTCTACAAGGGTTGCATAAGGCATAAAACCGTCAATCATCAGATGCAGCTTTTCATGTTCAACGGTACTGAAGCATAGGTATTGCACTTTCCCACAACTTTGCGCCAATTCGCGAACGTTGGTTTGCATCCCTTGCTTTACGATTTCTTCTGCATCATCGATCACAAAGGTTTCGATACGGTTTAGGTTAAGGCCCAGTTTCAAATAGACCGCCCGCGCACGGGCAGGTGTAGCCACAACGATATCTACACCTCGGACCAGGTCTTCGATCTCCTCTTCCATCCCTCCGCTGGTCTTAAGTCCCATAATATGCAGATTCTTATTACGGCTTACGGCATAAAAACGCTCTACGATTTCAGCGATTCTTTCTTCATTTGGTGCTAAGACTAAAACTTTAGGAGCTTCATCGTCGGTATATTTCAACCGCATCAATACCCCAAGGACATAAGTCGTGGTTTTTCCGGCACCTTCTGGAGCAATGCCGAGGATGCTATGTCCACCGACGATGCGTGAAAGAGCATTTAACTGGAATTCCTTGGCTGTAAAATAACCCAATTCGTTCATCGATGCATGGAGACGCTTGCTAAGTTTTAATTTATCTAAAGACACTGCTGAATATTTAAAATGAATGTAAAGCTACAAAGTTAGTTAAATTAATACAGTCTAGGCGTATTGGCGCATCATTTACAGCCAAGGATACTTCATAATGATCCTTTTTAGAGTAAAATATTATGAAAGTTCCTTTTCTGAAAGTATAATTCCATCCTCATCAGCATAGATAAAATGGCCAGGAATAAAATCTACATCGGCAAAATGAAGGGTCAAGTCTCTTTCGCCTTGCACCTCTTTGGCGCTACGGTGTGGATTGCTGTACAAGGCAAGAACCGCCATATCCACCTCAGCAATTTCCAAAACGTCACGGATCGCGCCATTGATCAATACGCCAGACCAACCATTCTCCTGTGCCATAGCTGCAATATTGCCGCCGACCAAAGCCCTACGATCTGAACCAGCACCATCAACTACCAACACCTTTCCATTGCCATCTTCCTCCAATATCGCACGGATCAATTCATTGGCTTCAAAAACTTTCACAGTTACAATCTGTCCATGAAAACTCTTCTTCTTCCCATAATTCATGAATCCAATGGGTTTTACAACCTGAAGGTTTGGCATATACGCATCACATAGATCGGCAGTTAAAATCATCTTCATATTTTCTAATATTAATTACAGCTATTTTT
Source organism: Sphingobacterium sp. LZ7M1 (assembly GCF_024296865.1). Lineage (GTDB taxonomy): Bacteria > Bacteroidota > Bacteroidia > Sphingobacteriales > Sphingobacteriaceae > Sphingobacterium. Next base: position 2,780,365 of record NZ_CP101134.1, read on the forward strand.
TATAAATATGGCGCAAAGATAGCTTTCAAAAAAGCAATTGTGCAGCTTCACTCAAAAGAATATTTACATGTTTCATAATTTTTACTTTCAGTTAATAATAAAGGCTAATACTAATTTCTTAAAGCTTTATTCGTAAATTTTGAATGATTTAAATTAAATTCCTTCAATTTCAAATTGATAAGTCATGATAGCTAGACATTTACTACTCTTCCTCGCACTCCTATTCATTCATATAAATGCAACTCAAGCGCAGGTTAAAGATACCTTGGTCTTTAAGGAGTATAACGATGAGGGAGACATAACTCTGTTCTTTGTGCAAGAAGGAAATAAATCATGGCCAATGGTCTTCATGGCTAAAAAAGAACCTAGCAAGGATTTGCTGCGTGGTGATATCATTGAAGTGCTATGGAAAGAGGAGGAAATTAAAAATATTGATGGTGATTTGATGGAAATCAATCAAGTCCTCTTGGATTATACAAAATTAATGGATGGAAAGGTACATGCACTCCGAAGAGCTTATCCAAACCTCCTACAATATGCCAAATCTCCTGATCTACAATTAACAGATTCCTACCTTGCATATTTTTAACTGCATACTTAGAATACTATCTTGCCTATAGCACCCAACCTCTCACCAAAGAAATCCTAAAGGAAAAGGATCAGGCCAAGATGATTTATCAAATCGATGAAATAACTTTTGAAGACCGACCCTATATGGTCATTGGCCTTGGAACAGACCAAGATAATAAGCAGAATATTTTACAATGGCTGTATATCGATAATGAAAATAGAAAACTTTATGAGTACGACATCATCAATCAAAGACTAATTGAATTCTATTGATTGCCCAATCCTATTTCGCACTTTCCTTCCGTCGATAATGAAGCTGTACCAAACCAGTCTCGAATGATTTAACCGAATGTAACTCAAGGATTTGTTCTGTCATATGTTCCTTAAATAGCCGTACCCCCTCTCCCAACAAAACTGGAACTATAGATATGATCAATTCATCAATCAATTCATTTCTTAATAGCTCATTGATCAGCTCTGCCCCTCCATCACAGTAAATACCTTTGCCATCAGCAGCTTTCAAATCCTTTACTAATGCAATAACATTACCATTATAAAATTTAATATTTCCCTGTGCCGGTCTATCGGAGCTCGTAATCACATAAACCTGACGTTCAGCTTGATCATAATGTTGAACACCTATGGTTCGCTCAACAAAATCAAAAGTCTTTCTACCAATGATAATTGTATCAATATCTGCGGTAAAATCTGCGTATCCGTAGTCTTCGCCCTGTTTTTCAACTAAATTCAGAAAACTGAGATCATCATTTGGCTTAGCGATAAAACCATCTAAACTGCAAGCTATAAAGAGAGATAATTTTCTCATATCATCAAGGTTATGGATAAAAAGTAACGGTATTTCCCAAGAATATCCTCGTATAAATTTCAAATATTTTCTTAAGAAATCTTTAAAAACATTTCAACATTACTAATATTCAACTATTTATTATCAAACTTATTTAAGATTTTTAAGTTAATATAATATTAGCTTAACATTGAATCAATCTTAAAACTACATTTTTGCCAAAACACTAAACCGTTTTAATCACTATGAGAAAAACATTAATTGTTAGTCTCGCCCTTTGCCTTTCTTATCCCAGTTGGGCAAATGTGGACTTGAGACTTGCTGAGCCATTCAAAGCTATTGGTTCAGAACTACGACAATCGACTATTCGAGGTGTTGTAAAGGATAAAGATGGAAATCCTTTATCCCCAGTAACAATTACTAACCTGACCACACAGAAGTCTACCAGTACCAATGAAAATGGTGAGTTTGAAATCGAAGCTAGTCAAGGGCAGCAGTTGCGAATCAGTTACCTAGGTTTTGAAGCACAAAACGTGACGGTAACATCAAGTAATGTGCAGATAACCCTGACTCCTGACGACACCAATCTGGAAGAAGTGATCGTTGTAGGTTATGGAACACAAAAGAAAGCCAACCTTACCGGAGCTGTAGACCAAGTGGGTCCTGAAGTTTTCGAAGGAAGGGTCTTGGCAAATGCCAGCCAAATGCTGCAGGGTGCTGTTCCTAACTTAAACATTGTTCCTGCTGACGGTAAACCAACCCGTAATCCTAGTTTCAACATCCGTGGTACCACCTCCATCGGGCAAGGTGGAAGTGCCTTGATCTTAATCGATGGTGTTGAAGGCGATCCTTCCTCACTGAACCCCAATGATATCGAATCTGTATCGGTCTTAAAGGATGCTTCATCTTCGGCTATTTATGGATCTCGCGGTACATTCGGTGTGGTATTGATCACAACCAAAAGAGCTAAGGCAGACCGAACAAGCATTACCTACTCCGGAAATGCTTCATTCCAGAAGCCAATCGCTAGACCCGACTTTATTACAGATGGATATACCTATGCTTCCCACTTCTTTACAGCATATAATGCATGGAACAACTATTCATCAATCCCAAGTAAACTGAATAAGACCCAGATCTTTACTACAGAATGGTTAGAAGAATTCAAACGCCGTAAAGAACAAGGCATTACTGAAGAAGTTACAGTAGATGATAAAGGAAACTACGTTTATTATGGCAATGAGGACTATTATGGCACCCTGATCAAGGACAACACCTTTGTTCAGGACCATAACCTTTCCATTTCAGGAAACTCCGGTAGATTCGACTATTATCTATCTGGCAGAACTTATGACTACAACGGTATGTATAATTTCAATACCGACAATTATAACACGTACAACACTAGAGCTAAAGCAGGAATGCAGGTCAATGATTGGTTAAGGATTACCAATAACATCGACTACTCCTATGCTAAATATTGGGATCCTTCGACAGCTGGTGAAGGTGGAAATATCTGGAGAAACATAGCTGATGAAGGTCACCCTTCCTCTCCAATTTTTAATCCTGATGGCTCCTTCAGTTTCTCGGCAGCCTATACTGTCGGTGATTTCATTTACGGCAAGAATGGTACAGCCACTAAAAACGCTGACCTTCGAAATACCACGGCATTCGAAACTAAATTCTTGGATAACTCCCTGAGAATAAAAGGTGATTTCACCTTCAGGAACCGTGATTTCAATTCTACTCGCGTCCGCGTGCCAGTTCCATACAGTGTTGCTGAAGGAAAAATGTTGAAACTGGAAACCTCCATGAACAACAATATCTATCTGGTCGACCAACAATGGAAATACCTATTTGGAAACTTATATGGTGAGTACGAAAAAACCATTGGCGACCATTATTTCAAAGGTTTATTGGGTTATAACTATGAACAACGCGTTTACGAATCAGATTATATCACAAAGACAGGGCTTCTGACCGAAGATGTTGACAATATCAACCTAGCTTTAGGTCAAAATACCACCGCAACTGCTGGTTACAACAAATACAGAAACGTTGGCGTCTTTATGCGTGCTAATTATATCTATAAAGATCGATACCTATTTGAATTCAATGGACGTTACGATGGATCTTCCAAGTTCCCTATCAATGAGCAGTGGGCCTTTTTCCCTTCTGCATCCGTGGGATGGAGAATCTCGGAAGAACCTTTCTTTGAAGTAGACAAGAGCGCTATCTCCGATTTAAAACTAAGAGGTTCCTATGGTTCACTTGGAAATGGTAATATTGACCCCTATGCTTTTATGGATCAGTATTCCATCAGTATCTCCAACAGGGTGATTGGCGGGGTTAAAAATCCATATACAGGGGTTCCAGTGGTTATTCCAAACAACCTAACCTGGGAAACTGCAAGAACGGCCAATATAGGTCTGGATCTTTCTGCCATCAATAATAAATTGACTTTTACGGCTGATTTCTACCAACGTAAAACATTGAATATGTACACCGTAGGTATGACATTGCCAGATGTATTCGGTGCAGCATCCCCTAAAGGAAACTATGCCGACATGACTACCCAAGGTTTTGAACTTTCACTAGGATATAGAGATAGCTTTGAAGCTTCAGGAAGTCCATTTAACTGGTCTGTAAAAGGAACTTTGGCTGATTATAAATCAACCATCGATCGCTACAACAATGAAACCGGAAACCTTTCTGATTATTATATCGGCCAGACCCTAGGTGAAATATGGGGCTATGAAACCCAAGGCCTATTCCAGAACCAAGCGGAAATCGATGCTGCTGCTACACAATCCTTGATTAAATCATCCAATTCTGGTAAGATCTATCCTGGTGATGTACGCTTTGCTGATTTAGATGGAAATGGTGTCATTGATTATGGAACAAATACCTTGACTGACCATGGTGACAAAAGAATCATCGGTAACAAAGAACCACGTTACATCTATAGCTTCAACCTCAACTTGGACTGGAAGAATGTGTACATATCATCCTTTTTCCAAGGTGTTGGTAAGCAACAGTGGTATCCTGGAAACGAATCAATCTTCTGGGGACAATATAATAGACCTTACAACAACCTTCCATCTTGGCATGTTGACAATTATTGGACTGAGGACAATCCGAATGGATACTTCCCACGTTATGCAGGATATAATGAATCCATTAAGGTCAATCCACAAACAAGGTTCTTACAGGAAATCTCTTACATCCGTATGAAAAACCTGCAGATAGGCTATAATTTCCCTAGTTCAATCACTTCAAAACTTAAAGTTCAGAGCCTAAGGATTGGATTATCTGGTGAAAACCTATTTACTTGGTCCCCATTCTACAAAAGGACAAAAGATCTAGATGTCGGCAACTTAAGACCTTCAGATCCTGATATCTCGACAGGACATGGTGATGGTTTCAATTACCCGGTTATGAAAAGCTATAGTTTTAACCTATCTATCGGATTATAATCATGAAAACATTAAGAAATTTATTATATCTACCTGCTATCGCATTGCTGTTCAGTTCTTGTGAACTATCTGAAATGCCCCAAGCAACCGCAACCGAAGATGATATCTTTGGAACCGAAAACGGATTGAAAACCTACAGTATTTCATTCTACAACAATATTACCTCCGGTTCAGATGCCTATAAGGGCGATGCCATGACCGATTATTCTGTGGTCAATAGCCTTAATGACTTTATGGTCAAGGGAGCCTATTCTCCTGAAGTGAGTTCGGGCTGGTCTTGGTCTACCTTAAGGAACATCAACCAAATGATCGTCAAGAACAACCGTGAGGAGGTTAATGAAACGATCCGTAATAACTATACCGGACTGGCTCGATTCTTCAGGGCTTGGTTCTATTATAATATGGTCGTACGATTTGGAGATGTGCCATGGATAGACCATCCAATCTCGCAAGATGAAAGGGAAGTTCTTTTTGCAAAGCAGGACTCTCGGGAGGTAGTAGTAAAGCACATCTTGGAAGACCTTGACTATGCCTACCAAAACATCACTGAAAGTGCAGGCGACGGTACGGTAATCAACAAATGGACTGCCCTTGGCCTAAAAACCAGAGTGGCACTATTCGAAGGGACCTTCCGTAAATACCATGCACTTGATCTACCAACAAAACCAGATGATTTCTTTAAAATGGTGGTTGATGCCGGCGATATCCTGATGTCAAAAGGTCCTTATTCCCTGAATACTGCCCAAGGGGTTAAATTATCCCAAAGGCAGCTGTTTATCAGCAATACGCCGGTTACCTCTGAGGTTATGCTAGCTGTAGCATTCAGCAAGGAATTGGCCATCTTAAATGATGCCAACTGGTGGTGGACTTCCGCAACCTACGGTCCTAGATTGAGCTTGTCCAGGGAATTTGTGAACAGCATATTGAATATCGATGGAACTCCATATACCGACCGTGCTAACTACAAAACCGAAGAATTCTTTGAGGAAACCCAAAACAGGGACAATCGCCTTTCGCAGTTGATCCGTACACCCGGTTACAAACGCAATGATGCTCCAGCTCCGCCCAACTTCAGCAGCTTTACCTATACGGGTTATCAGCCTATCAAATATACTTTGGATGATAGCTTCTATGACAATGGTGGCTACAACACCAATGCTGTCCCGTTGATGCGCTTTGCAGAGGTTTTATTAAATTATGCAGAGGCAAAAGCTGAATTAAAGCAATTATCGGCTTCAGATTGGCAAAAGACCATTGGTGCACTTCGCGCTCGCGCGGGGGTGACTGGAGGAACCAATGCATTACCTTCAAAAGTAGACCCTTTCCTTCAAAAGACCTTCTTCCCTAAGATTTCTGACCCTATCCTCTTAGAGATTCGTCGGGAAAGACAGGTAGAACTTGCATTAGAAGGTTTCAGATTCAATGATTTGAAGCGTTGGAAATTAGGTGAATTGATGGCAAACCTACCTTGGACGGGTATCTATGTGCCAGCCTTGAATACTTTAATGGATTTAGACCATGATGGTAAGATGGATGTTGTGTTCTACGATGGCAGTCAATCTGGACCATCCATCACAGTACCTTCAGGTGTTGCTAAAGTCGCTATCGGTGGAAAGGCTACCAACTTTCAAACCCTCACTGCAGATAAACATTTGGAATGGTTCAAGGCCCAGCCCCGTACTTGGGACCCTAATAACAAACAATACCTGTACCCAATCCCGGCTACAGCCATCGTAAAAAATGAAAACCTGGTACAGAACCCAGGTTGGTAAAATAAAATGAATTATCGTTTTCCAGTGGCTGCTAGATCTAGCAGCCACTTTTTTTATATATCCCCAATTTCATTGACAACAAACCATTTATTCCTTAGATCCATAGGCGTACTAACCTGTGGCCTACCTTCAGCATCCCGATAAGAGACTGTTTGCCTATAGACAAAATTACCCCAATTCCGATTCAGGTCATTCTGCAATGGCCACAGGTTGGCAACCTGATCGCGTCCGCCAAAGCCTAGGTCCTTAACATGGTCAAAATCATAACCCGATAAGGTCAAGTGATAATTCTCTGTCATCAACCTCCTGAACCTATCCTTTTCGGCACCCGAACCTGAAGTTGAACTCCGTTGCAATTTATCCCCTATCCGCACAAAGTTCTCACTGTCCACCCCAATCATAATAAACTCAGTCCCTTCGCCTGGCATTTCATTCCTGCCACTATAGCCCCTTCTCGTGGTCGGCGGAAGCTCCACACGGGTCTTACGATCAGCTGGCGCTGATTCTATAGGATCTGGTGGGACCATGCCTCTACTTCGCCATAAAGAATCTTTCGGAATCAGATCGGTTATCGCAAGCACATGCCCGCGTTTGGTCCAGCGGATTGCAATCGGATTTTCATAGCTACCATCCGGCAGATCGCCCTCAGAGATCAAAATAGCGACATGTTCAGAAAGGTTATTCAACAGACTATCCAACCTGGCCTTTTTAGCTAAAAAGGCAGCCCGTCTTTCTTCTGGAGGCAATGTGCGAGGAATAAAGTTCATTTTTTCCCGGTCTATTTCCTGGGCTATAGGTAAGGCCGCTTGCTGTGCCCTTCGCTTGTCATCATCATTGGCAACAGGCACATTACGGATAAAACTTTCAAATGTGGTCCCCCTTCTACTGGCAACCATCAAAGTCGCATTCTCTTCTTCACCATCAAAATAAAGCTCATGGTCCCTACCATCTCTGGCCCTGAAGGATTTCATCGCGGTCCACCAGCCAACCAGTGCTGCTATGGCTTCCCTACCCCTGTCGACCAGCCAATCTCCGGCCGCCAACAATCGGTCTACCAACCAATCGATTTTCTCATCGATCCATTCCTCAGCTCGGGTAGCCATTTCCCTAATCCTTCTTCCGACCCGACTCATGCTGACCTGATTGGACAAAAACTCCAAGAACAACGGTATTGCCCGCTGCAAATTGTTTTCAAAACGCAATGCGGCATTCATAAAGGTACCTGCCATTACTTCCCCCACATTATCCAGCACGCCTTCTACCAATTCCAAGATCTCCCTCGCCCTATCGATCGCTGTTTCGACTGCCCGATAAAAAGTAACTATGGAATTGACTACCGCCATGATACCCGTAGGATCCAACATGCTGACCAGCCTTGCACTTACCCGGGTGATAATATTGCTCACTAGCCAGTCGATAACCGAATCCACCAAGGTCTGCAACAGTTCAGCTCCACGATCCCGGATCATCGTAATGATCTCATCCAAGCTGTGCTCATGCAGGGCAACAACCCAACTCCAGGCCTGTCCGGCGGCACGACCGATCCTACTGATCCACAGCCTTACCCTTGCAGCCAATTCTGCCCCTCTTTTCCGCTCAATGCTCCGATAGACCTTTTCCATTCCCACACTGAACAGACTGCCCAACATCCTGAAGATCTCCGTAAAATTAAAGGCCCTAGGTATATAGATCGGACTTCCTTGGACGGCATCAAACAGCCAGGTCGTAAATCCTTCCCTTAGATGGGTCCATTTACGCTCAAAGAAACCGATAAAGCCCAGCTTGGCCGTCTGCAGCATATTCACAAAGAATACCCTAGGCCTTTCGATGATACTGTCAAATACTTCAAAGGCTTTATTGAAGACTCTGACTGCCAACTCAGCTGGAAACCTTAATACCTCGAGCAACAGATTAAACACCTCCCATAATGCTCCCTTTACATCTCCATGGACAAACATCATGTTCAGTATGAGCATGCACCGGGTCCGCATGGCGGTCCAAGCACCTTCCACATCCTGAACCTCCCGGAGCAATGGAATATGCTTAAATATATATTTCACAAAAAATGCAATTATTTTATCCCGTATACATTTCGGGATCCTATGGAAGAGGTCATCCAAGATCAAGAATCCCAATTGAATATAATTGGTCATCGCACGGCCTATCTTTGCCAATATTCTCGTGATCGGTTGTAAGAATATCCTGATCCGAGCAAAGGCAAGCTGCAGATTGACGATCAGCTGGGTAGCCTGTACATTCGCCCATGCTTCCAACTCCACAAACTTTTCCGTCAACCAATTCACCGCCATATTGATAGCCGTAAGCATCAAGGCAGAAACATCCTGCGGGATACTTTGCAAGGAAATTACTGCCGTATGCAAAGTACCGCTGATCATTGCGATCTTAGCGCGCAAGAAAGTACTCAAACTTTGGATCGCCTGAAACAGGCCCGGAATCAATACCCCATTGATAAAACCTCTTTCTCGAATGATGGCATCCCGATGTATGATATAATGCCTGATCCTTGATACCGCATACATAATGCCGGTTATCATAGCTCCAGCAACAATAAATGGCCCCGCAGGAGATAACAGCAGAATAATGCCACCCAATATCATCAATTGGGTTTTATAAGGTTCCAAGGCTTGCTTCACCTCTTCCCATAGACTCAGGACCTTCCTTTTTACCTGTTCCCAAAGACTATCCTGATCATCACCTTCAAAACCTATCGCCCTGGCAAACCAATGCCATATATCCGCATAGACCGAAATAACGGTCTGAATATGGTTCCATATCCTTTCCGCTACCCATTTGATACCATCCCAGATCCTGCCGAAGATCCTGGAGACAAAATCCCAGATCGGCTTCCCGATATCGTTCCATACATGGTCGATAAATCGCTTGATCGGAGCCAAAAAGGTCTTGATCCTATCGAGAACGGGATCTGCAATCCCTTCCAATATATTGTTGATAAAGTCTGTCGCTTCCACAAATGGCGAACAGTCCCCCTGTTTCAAGCGCTCAATGGCCGTAACCATCCAAGCCCTGAAAAGATGGAAATTGGTCTTGATCAGACTGATAATGGAAGCTCCCAACCGAATCGGTTCACTAAAGGTATTCACGGTGCTGTTCACAAAGTCGGCTACTTTCCCCTTCGCCCAATTGCTGAAACCCTGTACCCTAAATATGTCGTAGACCTCAGGCGAAGCCTCCCTCAGCAGGGACCAAAGGGCCTCTTTGGCCTGCTCCATTAAAAAGCCATCCTCCTCATCCTGCTTGGCAATTTTCTTATCCGTACTGCTCAAACTCGGATTTACTGCCGCATGTGCTGGATTAGGGCCAGCAGTATGGGCAGACTTTTGCTGCACCTGCTTCGGTCTTGCCCCGCCCTGCTGTATGGTATGGGTCAGTTCATGGGCCAAGAGATGCATGCCCGCATGACTGTTCACATCAAACTTTCCTGTATTAAAATAAATATCATTCCCATGGGTGAAGGCCTGCGCATGCAGATCCCTACTCATTTGAACCGCCATGCTATGATCATGGATCCGAACCTGCGAAAAGTCAACCCCAAAGGAATTTTCCATCTGCCTCAATAAAGCCTCCGGCAATGGACGACCCGCTCCTTTCGAAGCAGATAGGTTATTCTCTACTGACGTCTGAGCCTTATTCCTGAATGCATTCAGGCTGTTAGCCTTTCGCTGCATCGTATTATCCCTTTCCCTTTCATCAGCCTTACGTTCCAAGTTTACCGCTCTTCTAACCTCGGATTCATTTTGAAGCTGATGTCTAGATCTGTTCCTTAAGGTTCGCCGATTTTGAGGCCGCAGTTTCATCTCCCGCCTTTTCCCATCTTCCAGGACTACGCTCATCTGGCTCTCATTAGCATCCGCCTGTTTCTGAAGCGTTTTATCCTCCCGATCCTGCTCTTTCCGCTTGCTTTTATCTTTGTCTTCCTCCTTCAACTGAACCTCTTCATTCCCTGTTTCCTTGCGTTGCAGCTTTTCCTCCTGCGCACATTGATCACATTTTCTCTGAACCAATGGTGTAATCGAAGGTTTCAGCTCATCCTTCTCCTTTCCCGCGTTTTCCTTCTCTTCCATCTTCTGAACTACCCGATCGGCAGTAGCATCGGCCTCCTTCTCATACCGGTCATTCGGCTCAGAAACATTCAACTTCGGCTGAACAAAAAATGAAGAGCTCTCCGACTTCCTCTGAAAGAAATCAGCATGGGTGGCACTATCGCAAAAAAATGAAGAATCAGCCCCTTTAGAGAAAAAAGAGCTGCTCGATTTGGCAGGACTTGCCACTGACTTTGCTTCAGCAGCTTTCATATCGGAATCGTTAAGACATATCCCTTAAATTTCCGCAGGAAATGCAGAAATAGCAATAGCTAGCAGTAGTCAATTTATAAAAGAAGAGACGGCCTAAGATCCTATAATGAAAAGCTCAGAATATTTAACCCTTTAGCTCGGTATAGATTTCGATCAGGTTACTCTCTGGATCGCGGAAATGGGCAACCCGAATCCCCCAGTCATCCATATCCATCGGAACCGTAATAAAATCAATGCCCTTTTTCTTTAAGTCCTCAAAAGATGCATCAACATCATCAACCTCCAAGATCAAGGCAAATTGATCATTCGACCCACGCCTGTTCTCCATCGCCGAAATACCCAAGGCCATATTCATCAACTCCGACTTAAAAAGCGCCAAGCCCCCAGGAATCCCAATGTTAAAACTGGCGTAAACCTCCCCCACATCCCCATGTGCACATTCCAGACCTAAAGTCTCCTTGTAAAATGTAAAGCAACTGTCAAAGTCCCTGACCATTAACCTGATATTGTTGAGTTTCATAGCGATGTGTTTTGGTTAGTTTAAACTAATTTAATGAATTTATTTGAGGAAACAGCTATGGATGATATTTGTTTTTTGAAGAAAATTCTTTTTATACCCCTACAAATCATTGAAGAATCATAGAATTTGGCATTATTTCAATTCATTTTAAAATAATATTGTATGTTAAATTAATGGCCATAAAAAATGGCCACTTTTAATAATAAAATTATCCTTTCATCTCCTATCTCTTTCTTCCCAGCAATCTATTGATTTCTTCAATTGTAAAATAATCTCTTCCACCAATTTTAATGGGTTTTATAATATGGTCATTTTTCATCCTATAATAGGTTGATTTACTTATTTTTAGCAGTTTAATCAGATCATCAACATCAATAAGTGAGTTATCAGGAATTGGTTTAATGTTTTTGGTTTGGGAGTTAAAAAGTTGGGTACTTTTAAAAAATTCACTGTTTGTTCGGGAAATCTCGGTATGATCGACTAACGTTTCATACATTTTTTCCAACAACCTTCTCACCCGCAGCAATTCATTGAATCTTGGTCTGGATGGATTTTCGTTCATATATTATGATTTGATTTCTATCATGTACTAACCCCTCGCTACTCTATCCTAATGGGCCAAATTTAATTTTTAATTAAACACATTGCGTGGCTTTTACGTTAAGAAATTGAAATAAATGTATTAAGTACTTATTGGACTCAGCTATCATTGCAGCAATTACTTTATCTTTTCTGCATGCTGCTACCTGAAAGTATATTAATTTCCAACCATTTGGCCCATCGAACCTAGGTATCAATCGATATTTTTGACTGCAATGCCCAAAGCGATACTTGAAAGACATGCCAGAAAGAGGCAGTAAATCCTGCAGCTCTAGGATTAGGGAATATTCCTTCAGATACCTATGTCTATCATAGCGGTAAATAAGAAAAAACGAATGCTGATTTTTGCTCATATCCATTGCGTCAAAACGGCCCAAAGTTATGCTGACCATTTCTCCAATATTATTTAAATATCTTTTTTAAATTTTTTAAACAATTAATAGCTGCTCAGACTTTATTGCAGTATTTTCTTCTGATGGGCTATTTAGAAATGACTATTAATTTCAGAATATATACCTGATTGGTCCAGGGAATGATAAAAGGAAGAATTCTTCAATTAACAAATGGAATTTTCCTTGATGCGTAGCAATTTTTCATTTAAAATTGGTTTTTGATCAGACATTTTATTTTGACTTTGTTTTACTCTCATTCGAGACACATTCGGAAAATTCGGAATGTGTCTCGAATGAGACTGGGATGAGACCAAGAAATTCTGATGGAAATTGAAATTTTTTATCGAAGGATTATTTTTCTAAGTTTTTCAGTTTTTCAAGTATTATTTCAGCCCTATTTTTCTTTCCAGGCTCTGATTTAGAATCTAAATCTTCATCCAGATATTGGCGGTACTGATACTTAAAATCTTTAAGGAATTCAATCTGTTCGACCTGTACTATTCTTTTGGGCGTTAGGACGCCGAACCATTCCTTGTCATTTTCTACTGCCCAAGATACTTGATAAATGTTAGCTTTTTCAGGAAATTTATGTCGATTTAAATTTTTTATTTCCTGCCAAGCTAAATCATTGGCATAAATTACCGACATACAGCTGTCCTTTGGATTATTTGAAAGGGTTATGGCATGCAAAAGCAAAGGGTTTTCAGGCAGTTTCCCAAGACTTATTATGGAGGCTTCTCGGTTCAGCAAACGATCAGCATGGTCCTTACAGCTAATTTGAAGGACAGACAAGAAGGAAATCAAGATGTATAGGAAATGTTTCATGGTAGGATTTAATTAAGGTTCTTAAGCAGAAAAGGTCTAGTAAAAACATAATCGCTTTCTTTGAGTGGTTTATGGCAGTTGGTACATTCCGTCGTTAAAATCGCTTTTCCACCATACGGTTTCAGGTCTTTTCCCCGCCATCTTGCCCAGCCCCAACCCAAGCTGCTTTTGAATTTCTGGGCATCCTTGATCATAAATTCTACCTGAAAGAACTCCCCGGTTGATAGCGTTCCGTCCGCATTGCTCCTTGATTTCCATGCTGCTTTTGCAAAAATGGCTCCATCAGGCCAAGGTTTAACCCGATTCTCCTCAATGGCCTTTACGGCGATATCATTGGCATAGATGAGCCTCATCGTAGCATTATCAAATCGGTCTGAAAAACTGATCAGCTTCCAATCTTTATAATCAGGGATATACTCGATTCCATTGGCATTCGGAGCAACAATCATTTTTTCCACCGCTTTTGGGGAATTGAGGTTTTTATTGCTATCTAAAACCAGTGCGGGATCAAATGCTTTCCTAGGCGTACGCTCAGTCAAATACCTTTTTAGGATTGCGATATCATTCTCTGTGGGTTTGTTATCCCCATGTATATAGCTATATGATTTCAGGGGCATTTCACCCTCCAATATTTTATTCAAGCTATAATAGAGGAGATTGTTTCTGGCCGGGTTTTCTAAGGAATCCCACTTTGAGAAATCCAATGCTGCCCTACCCTTTGCGATATGGCCATTGACAAAATAATCTAAGGGTACGATTTTATCATACCAACTGAGATTGCTTTGGGAGGAATGACAATCGAAACAGGACTTTTCTAAAATAGCATTGATTTCCTCCGGAACTCCGGCCAGTGGTTTTGCTGGATCCGACTGTACCGAATCCGCTCTTACAAAGGGCAAAAATTGCAGAACAATGATTCCCGCAAATAAAACCAAGGGGACATAAAGTGATCTTTTCATCTTAACTGATTGATGGTTCATGGCTCAAAATTAGCTTGAAACCTGAAGCAATGCCGCTTCAAGGAGCTTGAAAGGGATAAAATGGAAGCTAAAAGTGAATATTTGGCCTTGAAGGGGATCCAGTTCCGTGAAGGAAAGTATTAAATCAGGTTTAAGTCCAGGAATTTTTGATTCCCTCACAAAAGCTATACATTTGAATGTCTCAACAAATAAAATGAAAAGCTCCAAACATTACTTATGGACATTTATAGGCCTAACTCTGCTGGCTTTTCTGGCTTCTGCGGCCTCATTGAGCTATTACTACCAAGAAGCTAAGACTTCCTTGCTGCAACAGAAAGAAAGTGCCGGTAAAAGAGAAATCAGGGAACTGGGCATTTTGTTGGAACAACAGATCCATGCTGGGATTGCAAAGGAAACGGTGATTGCGAACCTTCAGAAAAGCATCCTGAACACGGATGTGCAGAGTGAATTTGTCTGCATGTATAATACCCAAGGCATTGAGCTATGCCACCCCGATCCATCCTTGATCGGACAAAAGATCGACGCCTCAAATTCTTCCATCAATATAGCCGGTCAACGGAATTCATTTCGCCAGATCTTGAAGGAAGGAAAGGAACGCTCTGGCACCCGGGAATTCCCCTCGGATAGCCAAAGAAGTTCCGAAATAGTCAGTGTCTACCCAGTTCAGGGAACAGATTGGATGCTGGCCAGCCATGCCAATATTGCTGCAGTTCAGGCTCAGTTAGAGGATCTATTCCTAAAATTTGTTGTGGGTGGAATTCTTTTCACTTTATTCATTAGCCTCTCTTCCTTCCTATTGATCCGCTTGATCTATAGGTCTTACGAAAAGCAAAAAGAGGCTGAGATTGCAGAACTCAACATGCAAGTGAATACCCTACAGATCATGAACCAGCAACTCGAAACAGTAAAGAACAATATCGCTCAAGAATTCTCCGATAAAAAACCGACTCGAAAACGTATCCTCTCCTATATCAGGGATGAGGTTATTGCCTTGGATACCGATGATATCGCCTATTTTGAGTTGAACAACAATGCTATAATAGCAAGGACATTTGATCAAAACACCTATAGCGTCAATGGAAGTTTGGATGAGCTTGTCAATGAGCTGGACCAAGAGGTCTTCTATAGAGCCAACCGACAGTTTATCATTAATATCCGAGCGATCTCCAATATCTGGGTGTATGGGAGGAATCAACTGCGAATTGAAACCACGGCAAAAAGTGAAACCCCAATCCTTATTAGCAAGAACAAGGTCTCTGAATTTAAAAGGTGGTTAGATCGTTAGAGATTTGACTTAAGTTGCCATTCCATAGGATAAATATTGCTAAAAAATCCCAATATAATTGCAATTGCTCAATCGCATGAACCGAAGGAAATAAAAAATTCATGGGCAGAAAATAAATTTAATCTTTAAGGTTTCCTTACTTTAGTCCTGCTTTCCGAAAATCTATGTAAATATCGTTTATATCCCTGTTTTTTAATTGTTTAAACAAATATTTTAATAATACCACTAAGTATTTTCTAAAACATTTAATTAATTGACCTGTTTTTTTGAAGAGGATAAGAAACAGAGTTTTAAAATTTAAATGATTAAACGATGAGTATGTTAGAAGATTTGAAACTAAAGAAAGACCTGATTATTGCCAATTTCAAGGAAGCTGCCAATGATGGTTATGACCATTCTATTGAGTCCGCGGGAAAAAAAGGTCTTCGTTCAGGGCGTGTGTCTGAACTGACAGCTATTGCGGATTTAAAACCTGGTGGTGGAGAGCGATTAAAGAAAATCATGGAGATTGCCGATGGTAATCTTGGCGGGGCAACTCGCGTAGGTACCTTACATGACCTGCGGATTGTCCTGTTGGACAATGACAGCAAAATACTGTTCTGTACGGCCTACGATGGCGATTGGGATGCATATATCGATGATTTTGCGACCAAAATCCCGGAATTGATGGATATCATCTTTGGAAATGTGGAAGGCTGGCCTGGCATCAAGGATCCAAGCGTCAAACAATTTATCATTGATCATCAGATTACTGCAACGGGTTGGTATGTTGGTGTGCCACACCTAACGGTGAACGATATCCGAAGGCAGGACAAGATCGTATCTGGACTGAACAAGGTAATTGATGAAGCGAATACAAGTTAGGCTATGGCATTTGAGATTTTAAAAAGGATTTTTAATCCGAACAAGGTGGAAATTGAATTGGAGGATATCCAATCCATGATCTTACGTAGCCGACCCATTCCCTATTATGGGACGATGGCAGCACTCCGAATCAAGTCTCCCGAAGCAGGAAAGGAAATGATCAAGGCCGTCCTACCCTTGGTGCATTCTGCCCAAGATTGGGACAAAAACGAAGGGGCTACCGTATTTTTAACCTTTACCTATAAAGGATTGGAAGCATTGGGATTACCGAAAGACTCCCTGGATTCCTTTCCGGAATCGTTCAAGGAAGGCATGGCCGCTCGAGCCAAGTTCTTAAAGGATGTGGGTGTCAATGACCCCAAGCATTGGGAAAAAGCCTTTAAGCAGGAAATCCATGTCGCTGCCGCCGTAATTGCCGATTCTGCAGACGCATGGCAAGAATTATTGCAACAGTTCAGGAAAGAGCTGGAGGGGAAATCCGGCATTGAGGTCTTGTTTCAGCATGATTTTGGTGCAACGGAAGAGGTCAAGAATGTCTTTGGATTCAGGGATGGCATCAGCAATCCGGAAATTGAGGGCAGCGGCATTGAATTACCCGCCAGCTATGACCGTCCGATCAAGGCGGGGGAATTTATCTTAGGTTATCCGGGTGAAGCTGGAGTAATCGCTCCTTTTCCTCAACCGGAAGTTCTGGGAAAAAATGGTTCTTTTTTGGCAGTGCGTAAATACCAAAGCCAGGTTGCTGAATTCAATAAGTTTATCCAAGAGAACAGCAATAGTCCAGAGGAAGGCGAGCTATTGGCAGCAAAGACAGTAGGCCGTTGGCGAAGTGGAGCTCCCTTGGTCCTAAGTCCAGATGTGGATGATAAAGAACTGGGCGAGAATATGCACAAGAACAATGATTTTTCATTCAAGCACGATGAATATGGCAAGAAATGCCCTTTCTCTTCGCATATCCGCAGGATGAATCCTCGGGATTCCAAAAACTTTGTGATGGAAGATGTTCGCTTGCACCGCATCATTCGAAAGAGCGTCACCTTTGGAGATATCGTCCCTCCTGAGGTTACCAAGAATGATGGCAAGGAACGTGGTCAGTATTTCCTCGCCATCAGTGCCAATGCAATGGGTACCATGGAATTCTTACAGGCCCAATGGGTAAACGATGGGAATTCCCAAAACCTGGGAACCGAAACCGACCCTTTGATATCAGTTCAAAAAGATGGACTGTTCACTGTCCCCGCTGATCCCATGGTCAAACGGTACCATAACCTCCAGACCTACAACATCGTAAAAGGTGGAGCGTATTGTTTTATCCCAAGCCTTTCTGCCTTGAAATGGATCAGTGAACTGGCATAAATAATCACACAATATTCATAAAATGCTAAACTATAGAACATGAACAAGGAGTATATAAAATATAGCCCTGATTTGGAGGAAATCCCAGAGAATTTCGAAGAATATATGGCTACCATCAATAAGGATATCCAAAACTACATCCAGGAAACCAAGCAACTGAGCAATATCAACCATTACACCCGAGATGCACATGCCAATGGCTATGCCGCCCTAAAGGCAGAGTTTGAAATCTTGGGAAATCTTCCGCCCGAGCTTGCGCAGGGCGTATATTCACAGCCTGGAAAGCACGAAGCTGTCATCCGATTTTCCAATGGCTCGTCAAGGGTCCTGCCAGATAAATTAAGTGGCAATGCCCAGGGTATGGCCATTAAGGTCTTTGATATACCAGGGAAAAAATTGGCACCTAACGAGGTAGATTCCCCTAATATGGATTATAACCTGATCAATAATCCGGTATTCTTCTGCAATTCGGCTGAACATTATGTCTTTATTTCCAAGCTATTCCTTAAGTTGACCGATTTCTTTGAAAAAGGGGCCTTAGGTAAACTGGAATTTGCCGCATTGTGGGCCACAGAAAATAAAAAGGCTTTTCCAAATTGGGAAGCGCTCAAGGAATTGAATGCCTTAAAAACCTTTGAAAAGATCCCTGCCATCAATAGCTTTCTATACGAATTCTATAGTATGGGCGCAGTGAGGCATGGAGATTACATGGCTAAGGTCAGGGTAAAACCAACCGAGGAGACCAAACAGCGGGTTCAACAGAAAGATGTGAACATAGAATCCGAAGATTGGCCCTATCGTTCTGCAATTATTGAGGAGATCGCTAAAAACGATATGACCTTTGAACTGCAGGTGCAGCTCTGCAATGATCTGGACAAACTGCCGATCAATGATCTGACAGTTGAATGGGATCAAGAGCTTTCGCCCTTTCAAACGGTAGCCAAGATCAGCATTTTTCAACAGGAAGTTCCCGCAGATGGCAACTTTGAAATCATGGAAAATCTATCCTTTACCCCTTTCAGGACCATTGAGGAAAATAGCCCAATAGGCAATCTACAACGGACCAGACAACAGGCCTATGTCACTTCATCAACAAGTCGTCATGCCCTTAATCATAAGAAAAAAGTGGAACCTAAAAACCTAAAAGAGGCATTTGACCCAAGCTTTTATAATTTGTAGATTTTAAGATCGCGGTAAATTGATTTTATCGCGGTTTTTTTTGGACGTGATTGTCAACCTGACGAAGGAAGGATCTCGGAATTTTATGGACTTATTTAATTAAGGATGGCATTGGCGTACAGGTCCTCCATCTTCTTTCCTCCCCTGCTGTCGTCCTGAGGGTTTAAAATTTTGATAAAATTTATCGAAAGGTGATGGCAGCTTTTTAGCAACGAAAACATTTAGGCTCTTGAAATTTTAGTAAAAGAACCCCCATCGCGGTTTCATTATTTTAGCTGGAATGGCACGTTAGCCTGGATGTAGCGAAAAACTGATGTTCGATTAATCGAACATCAGTTTTTCGCTACTCCTGTTTTGTTGAATATCATTTCTAAAATAATTCAGCCCTTCAAGGGCAGTATATCGCAGAAAAAGCTCTCCTTTTCAGGGGGCATCCTGACGAAGGAAGGATCTCGGGATTTTACAGACATAATCGATTACAGATAGCATTGGCGTACAGGCCCTTAACCTTCGGTTAAGGATGACAAGCGGTCTGTGAGGAGGACCGTACAGATTCCTCACTGATCGTTCAGAATAAAATTACGCTAAAGAGGGATTCAGAGTGAAACGAAGAATCTATTTTTTATTTTATTTAGAGGTGTTTATCATCCCAAAATCGTAAGATGAGGGAACTATTTCAAGTGAAGTATGGAAAGTTCCGAGACCCTTCGGGGATGCCCTCAGGGTGACATAGGAAAGGTATAGAATAATATTTCACCCACGCTGTGGGTTGGCCGAAGGACAAATCACGCTTCTATAAAGATTTCACCCCCGCTGGGGGTTCCTCTTATAATCGAGCAAAAATCTTCCGAAGGAAGCCTTTAGCCTCCCGGCTCATTTCCAATGGCGGAAAAATGGAAAGAATGTCGTGGCCCCCCGCGAGGGAATTGGCATTGGTTACTCCCCTGCTGTCGTCCTGACGAAGGAAGGATCTCGGGATTTTACAGACATAATCGATTACAGATAGCATTGGCGTACAGGTCCTTAACCTTCGGTTAAGGATGACAAGCGGTCTGTGAGGAGAACCGTACAGATTCCTCACTGATCGTTCAGAATAAAATTGCGCTAAAGAGGGATTCAGAGTGAAACGAAGAATCTATTTTTTATTTTATTTAGAGGTGTTTGTCATCCCGAAATCGTAAGATGAGGGAACTATTTCAAGTGAAGTATGGATAGTTCCGAGACCCTTCGGGGATGCCCTCAGGGTGACAGAGGAAAGGTATAGAAAAACATTTCACCCCTGTTGGAGGTTTCTCAATACAAACATTCACCTTCCTGAGGAAGCCCTTTAGCCTCCCGGCTCATTTCCAATGGCGGAAAAATGGAAAGAATGCCGTTGTCCTGCGCGATGTGATTGGCCTTGGAATGCTTCCTTCAAAATTCTCCATCAAAAGGGAGAATTTTGAAGGAAGATATTCCCGACAACAAGGCATTCTTTTCATGTGAAGTGGATGGTGCGAAAAGCCATCTTAAATGAGCCGAAGCGTTTTGGTTACTTTTGCGCCTCAAAAGTAACGAAGAGAATTGGTATCCGTGAGCTCCTTCGTCGGTTTGGTTACTTTTCCGCGAAAAAGTAACTAAGAGAATTATATAAACCTACCTGCATTTCAGATCCTATGGATTAACTTTGAAGAGTTGAATGATAAATGCTTTCAAAAAAATTAGATTATGATCAAGATATACCATAACAACATGTGCAGTAAAAGTAGGGCTACTTTAAATCTTTTACAGGAGGGACAGGAGGAAATCAAAATTCAGGAATACCTTAAACAGGTTCCATCAAAAGCTGAATTAAAGGAAATCTTAGCTATGCTGAAAATGAAGCCGTTGGATTTGATCCGTAAGAATGAGGTTATATTCAAGGAGAACTATAAAGATAAAAACCTATCGGATGAGGAATGGATAGATATTATGCTTGCAAACCCAGTCCTGATAGAAAGACCGATTGTAGTCAAGGATGGAAAAGCTGCAATCGGTAGACCAATTGAAAAGATCATTGAGCTCTTGAAAATTTAAGTTCCAATAGCTTCATTTTTCCTTCCCCATAACCAATAAATAAGGATACCAAGTAAACTTCCAATTAATATAATGAAAGTCCACAGATATTTTTGATTGACGTTTAGGGATTTATTGTGGATAATATGAAATAGGGTATAAAAAAACGGTAATGCTCCTATTAACAAAAAAACAATCTCGATAGAGCCAATATTGATAAACAGTAAATTCATAATCAGGATTTTATTTAGTTAAAATTAACAAAAATCTGTACAATAATTACCTAAAAACTGGTATTTATAGAAAGTAAGAATAGCCTTACTTTTGTATGGAACAACATCACATTAACTCCTTTGCATAAGTACATACAATTAGGATAGAATGAAAAATGCCCAACCGTATGGCTGGGCATTTTCCTTTATATGAGTTTTGGATATTATTTATCCAAATCTCTTAACCATGTTTGAACTTCTTCACGAGTTTTACCCGTTTTTTTCTGAAGTTTACCATATAGTTCGTCTTCTTTTCCTTCAACATACAATAAATCGTCATCCGTTAGATCTGCATATTGCTGTTTTACTTTTCCTTTTAAAATATTCCATCTTCCTTTTAAATCTAATGAATCCATTTGCTTTTTATTTTAAGTGAATTAATAAATATGTGTGTATAATAGGAACAATGCTAAACCTAAATAGTTTTATTTTTTTTGAATTCAAGGAGAAGATTGCAAAAACCAAATGATTGATTCTTTGTTTTAATTACATGGATTTAAACAGAACTTTTGCATATCATCATGAAGGCCGTGAGATTCAATTCAGCGTGACTTATGACCCTAAGACCCATTCATTCAATGTGGTTGAGGACGATAACATCAATTATATCCTGTCCTATAACCCAGCGACACGGGAATGGACAAGCACCGAAGATCCTGGACCTAGTATTTCAGTAGATAAATTGGCCCAGTTGGTCCAAAAAAGTTTCGGAGTCTTCGTATAAGCAAAAAGAAAATTTAATTAGTTTTCCCACGGAATGCAGGCAAAATGCCTGCATTTTTTATTTAAAGAAACAGCCCCAAAATTAATTTGGAGCTGTCAATTATTTAGACATTTTACCTATTTCTGCCTTAAGGTAAGCTGTCCATACTATTTCTTCATAATGCCTTTGCGAGCTTATTTATCGGTAGTATTCATTGGGTGAACAGTCTGGAAAGAAAATAGTTCATTTTATTTGGATGGAATGGATGGGGAGGGTGGTTTTGTGGATGTAAGGGTGGTTTGAAACAGGATGGAATGGATGGGATGGAAGTTTTGAACCAGGATGGAAAGGATGAGAGGATGGGCCAAGATTAATTAGTTGATTGGACAGAATGTTGACTTTATAATTATTACCAAGACAAAGCCTTGCATTAATTATTTCTAATTCAAAAATTAGTTGACTTCTTTAATATATTAATACTCATAATTTTATTAACCCAAAACTTAAATAGTTAAATAAATCATGGCTTTTGTTTTCAATTAAAATCACCTTTATAATGATGTTTTCGATGGTAATTTAGAAAATCCAAATTAATTTTATGTTCCGGATGTACATTCAATTTTGCTCTTTCAAAACCAATGATTTGAAAGTCTTCAGTAATTGTAATCATTCCCAAATCAAGCATAGTATGATGATTTGGGCAAAGGCACAGAATATTTTCAAATGAATCTGGTCCATTGTGAGGTTTCCCTAAACCCTTAATATGTGCTGCTTCAGAATAGGAAGAAACTGCAGTAATTAATCTAATTCCACAAATTTGGCAAGTATTTTTGTAAAGCCTTTTAACTCCTTGTGAAATCTTTGTTTCTCGTATTATTCTGCTAATTATATACTCTTTTCTAGAAACCTGATCTATTATTGGCAATTCATCAATCCTTAATAAATCATTTTCCATATGTTCCTTTGCTAAAGAAATTGGATTAATGTTATTTATTTTTTCTAATCTAAATCTCCAAATAACAAATCCACTTTTTCCTTTCTCTTGCCAATAATCTGTTACATAAAATAAACCGTCATATCGATATCCATGATCTGGAGCATATTCGGAATGTTTTGATGCTCCTCTAATTACTCTGACTGGCAATTGATTTTCGTAAGAATAAGCAAGGGCTTTATTTCCTCGGGTTAAAGTTTGATCCGAGACTTGTGCTTTTGAGCCTTCACTTCTCCCCCCATGTCCAGTATAAATTATTAGATTTCCAAGATCTTCATCATCTTCATATCCACCAGACACAACAATAGAATCTGCACCTTCGGCTGCTGCACCACTAATACCTGCTTGAATAGGTTTATGGACTTTCTTAATTGACAGCTCCATTCTATTTTCAAACCTATCTCCTTCAATTACACCATTAATATTTCCAAAGTTTCGATTGCTCATCATTAATTCATTAGGTAGTAACCAATGATAAGGATTTTTATAGAATAAATGAATTAACAAGTCTATCTTTATTGATTTTTTTTATTAAGTAGTTTTTAAAATGCCATTTTGCAACCCTTTATTTTTTTATTTTTTAAAGTAAAAACTCTTTTGATTCGTCTTTGTCTTTATGGACGAGGCACAGCTAGAACGTATGTCGGAAAAAAACGCCAAAACTTTTTCGGAGGTTGTCAAGGAATATGGCGGCCAGTTGCTGCGCTTTGTCAAGGCGCGGGTGAAAAAGACTGCCGATGCGGAAGATATCCTGCAGGAGGTTTGGTATCAATTCTCGAGGGTTACCAATATTGAAGATTTGGGCAATGCTGGGGCATGGTTATATTCCGTTACCCGAAATAAAATCACAGATAGTTATCGAAAAAAGAAGGATGAATCGCTGGACGAGCTTACCGAAGCTGCCGATGAGGACTCCTTCCCTATTGCACATCTCTTGGTTGCCGATGAAACGGACAATCCCGAACT
This sequence comes from Sphingobacterium sp. LZ7M1, assembly GCF_024296865.1. GTDB lineage: Bacteria > Bacteroidota > Bacteroidia > Sphingobacteriales > Sphingobacteriaceae > Sphingobacterium. Next base: position 2,804,292 of record NZ_CP101134.1, read on the forward strand.
CAAGATGTTCAAGGATATCTTCTGGGACGAGCTGATGAAGGCTCTGGAAGAACTGCCCGAAAAACAGCGCAAAGTGTATATCCTTAATGAAATCGAAGAGATGACCCTACAGGAAATTGCAAATCTTGAAAATGAAAACCTCAAGACCATCATCAGCCGAAAAAGCTATGCGGTTAAGCATCTTAGATTAAGGTTGCGGGGTCTCTATAATGAATTAAAATCTTAAAAAAAAATAGCGATGAATAGCTCAATGAATACTAAAAGAAAAGGGAAAAAGATCTTTATAGGAATAGCCATTGTTATCTTCTTCTTCCTGCTCATTGCCTTGCTTCAATTTCTATGGAACAAGCTGATGCCCGAGATATTCGGTCTGAAAACCATTGATTACTGGCAGGCACTCGGATTGTTTATCCTTTCTAAGCTCCTATTTGGTAGAGGCTTTGGAAAGCCAGGTTCTGGCTTTGGCCGTAAAATGCGACAAAGAGAACTAGATCGTTCCGACTTAAGTGAGGAAGAAAAGGAAAGATTGCGGGAAGAATGGAAGCGCCGCTTTGATTCAAAATGTGGGTTTTAGGCTTGCCTAGGGGGAAATTGAATATTTTTCAAAATAATTTAAGGTAAAAGGATGGGTTCCTGCGTCTACTACATCAAAGGCCTTTAAATAGAACAAAATAAGAAAAACATGAAAAATAAATTTCAATTAATAATCCCAAGATTACTTGTAGTAACAGCCATAGCAGGTATTGCAACATTGCTGATCGGAACAATCTTTAAAGTACTGTTGGTTACAACCATCTTGTTTTCCATCGGAACCTTGGTTTATTCCAAAATCAGCAGACGTAGAAAACATGCAGACTATCCTGCCTACAGGGCAGCATTTGAGGGCACGATAAACGGTCCTTACCTTACTGCAAATCCACAGGCTATAGTTCCTGTTCAATATGTGAACAGAGCGAGCAAACCCAGCATTGTCCCTATTTACTAATTAATAAAAAATGATAAAAATGTTCAGAAGAGAAACATATAACCAAGACGCAGAAGCTCAGCAAAATTTTTGCCGAAGCAATTTTAAGAGAAAATTTGACCGTTTTCAAAATCACTTTTTCAATGAAGGAAATCCCTTCAACAGAAGTCAAAAAGCAAACATCCCAGTGAATATTGCAGAAAATGAAGAATTATACCAGGTTCAGGTATATGCGGCAGGCAGGAAGAAGGAACAATTTCAGGTAAATATAACCGACCAGGTCCTGACAATCACCTGTAAAGCTGCAGAATTAGAGCCAGGATTAAAATATATCTACCAAGAACAGCAATTAGGTGAGTTTGAAAGAGCTTTCCAATTGCAGGATGAGATTTTGTTAGGGAATGTACATGCCAGTTTTGAGGATGGTATCTTAACGGTAATCCTTCAGAAAGATCCTTCCAAAATAAAACCGGCACAGGAAGTTCAGGTCTCCTAGTAGACTTGAGAAAACATAGAACCATAGAAAGAGCAACCTGATGAGGTTGCTCTTTCCTTTGTATAAAAAATTATCCTTGTGAAATCGCTGAAGAAAGGATTATGATCCAAAGAAGTATCGCTCCACATCTTTCCATCCATTCAATCTTTCAAAACCAGTTTCATGGATATTGTGATAGCAATTAAATATCAGGCCAGTACCCGAGAAAGAACGTAGATTATAGATATGGTCATCGATCATATAGTCTGCTTTGATGATGCCCTTATTGCCACAAAATACCACTTGATGCCAAGTAATAAATGGGAAATGCTCTTGTAACCAATCAAATTTTTCGACCAAGCTCCAAGGGAATTCCATTGCTGCCGAAACGATATACACATCAAAATTATCGTTCAGACGCTTGACCACTTCTTGGGCATCAGGATTCAGGGGAAGGGTCCTAAAGAAATCAGGTTTCTCCAAATATCGGTAGACTGCAGCAGGGTCCTCAAAGCATTCGGCTTCTGGTTTTCCTTGGATCTCGGCTTCAGTGATCCGGATTCCTGTTTCCTGGAAATGATAAGCTAAATAATGCGCCATGTTATTGGCCAAGACCCCATCCATATCGATGGCAATAGTTTTACGTGTTGACATATTGGAAGATATGAAATTATTTGATACCGAAAAATCATCTAATTGATATTTTCGATCAATCTTTCTTTATCAGGAGGTTCGAGAATTACCTTATTATTACAAAAGAACGTTAAATAATTACGGACATTAAAATTTGAGCTGTCTCCCCAATCATTAAAAACTTTACAGGCATCCTCGTTCCTGTTTAGCATCAGATAACAGATCCCCAAGGTTCGAAGGCAATCATTATAGTAAAAAAATTGTTTTCGATTGACCGGAACCTGTATCGCTTTTTCTAAATGAGGTAAGGCCTCTTCATATTTTCCTTCTTGGTATAAGTCATCCCCTAGTTGGAACGATGAAATTGCATCTTTGATCTCCTTTCCGACATCTTTTTTATCGAAAGTCGAATAATGGATCCTTTGAACGACAAGAACATTCTCTTTAAAATCGTTAAAGAAAAAACCACTGATCTTATTCAGTGCTTTCCTGAGATCGGTTTCCAGTTTTAAGTCAACTGGATTTAGAAATACGACATCCCTGATTACATTATTCGTATCCAGTACAAATTCAATTTCACAAAAGAATTCGGATCTTGACTTCTTTTTTAGTTCCGAGGAATAAAATGCCATACTGCTTGCAAAATCCATATTGCTGGTAAACCTCACCTTGTTAAAGGTATCTTCAATCAATAATTTCTCATCGTTTCTTTCTGCATATTTTGCATGAAATTCAGGATATGTTTTTATGAATATGGAGTCTTTCAAAAAATAAAAGATATGATCAGGGTCGCCACGCTCTTGTATCACAAGGTAATCTGAGTCAAAAGAATAAAAAAGGGATCGGTGGACCATATCAATATTTTTGAGATCATCATATCTGGCCTTAAATGGTTGATCGTTGATTTTTAATTCATCTTTTGATATTTCATAAATGGTTTCATTGGAAAACAAGGGCGAATGTATATCGGAAATCATCTTATTGGCATCGGTGACAAAATCAAGGACCCAACGCCCGATCAGTCGATTCTCTTGGGCATTGATCGGTTGGAAAAACAAGCAAAACAGAAAGAAAAGCAGAAAGGACTTGCTAGGGAACATGTTTGGAATGCCTCCAAAATATTTGCAGTTCATAATAATTGATTAAGAGTAGTTGAAAGTAAAGATATTTCCCAAGAATTCGAAATGGTTCTGCCCCTAAACTGAACTGTCATTAAACAGCGGTTATTTATTAATAGAAACTTAATGAAGTTAAGTATTTGTGATAACATTTTCTTAATATTTCAACCATAATTTTATGTTTTAAAGATCAAAGCAAATTAACCTCATGAAACGTATCCTAAAACTCTACCATGAAAACAGGTATTTTTATAATTGTTTTTTAACCTGGTACTTTTTTTTGAGTTGCATTGTATTTTCAATTCCGAAACAAGAGTCATTTTTATTTATCAATTCCAAGCATTCTTTATTTTTCGATTATTTTTTCACGGTCATCACACAGTTTGGCGATGGAATCATTGTGATTGCCTTAGCCTTACTTTGTTTCTTTTTATGGTCCAAAAGGCTGGGCGTAGCAATTGCAGCAACCTATATAGGCTCTGGATTGATCTGTTCACTCTTAAAAAGAACCTTCCATACCCATAGACCGGGTTTCAATCTTCATGATGACCCCTCCTTTCATTCCTTGGCCTGGATGCCCATGTCCTACCACAACGCATTTCCATCTGGCCATACTACCTCGGCATTTGCCTTGGCCACCTGTATTGCCCTATATTCTAAAAATAGAAATTTGGCCATTATTGCATTCCTGCTAGCTTGCTTGACGGGTTATTCACGGGTTTACCTAGGTCAGCACTACCTTGATGACGTATGGTTTGGTTCTTTATTGGGAATTAGCTTCTCCTGTTTATATGGTTTGTTGGTTTCCTATTATGGTGAAAATGGCTTCAGCCTTTCCATACCTAATAACTTTAAAGTATAATCTATGCTAAAGATAGCGCTGAGTGCTGCCAAATTTGCGGCGGTAGGTCTTTTGGGAATGGCCATCGATTTCTTTTTCACCTGGCTCTGCAAGGAAAAACTAAAGATAAATAAGTTCATCGCCAATGCCATTGGTTTTTCATTAGCCGTGGTCAATAATTATATCTTGAACAGGATATGGACCTTTTCCAGCAAAAACCCGCAGGTTTTAGAACAATTCCTTTATTTCCTAGGGATCAGCAGCATTGGATTGGCACTCAACAGTACATTTCTATATCTTTTTCACCAAAAGTTAAAGTTAAACTTCTATTTCAGTAAGCTCCTCGCTATTGGGATAGTTTTCATCTGGAATTTTTCTGCCAACCTACTCTTTACGTTCAACAATGGAAAATGAATACAGGATTAAACTGAGGTGGCTAATCATTGTTAGCAGCATCTTGCGATGCCTGTTTGCCCTTTTTATCGAACTGGGCAATGACGAAGTCTATTACTACAGTTATGCGGAACACTTAGATTGGAACCACTTTGACCATCCACCTATGGTTGGTATATTGATCCGTTTTTTTACGCTTAACCTTCATTGGGTCAATGATTTTTCCATGCGTTTTGGAGCAATCATCATGGCGGCTTTCAACACTTGGTTAATCGCAGGAATAGCGAGACATCTGATGAGCGAAAGAGCAGGATTGATTGCGGCCGTCCTGTACACGGCATCCATTTATTCCAGTATCATTTCCGGCCTATTTATCCTACCAGACTCCATAGCAAATACTTTTTGGATCGCTGCCATATATAGTATGGTAGTGATTTTGACCACAACAGACCGACATAAGCAAAGCAATCAATTTCTGCTACTGGGTCTATGGATAGGATTAGCCTGCATGAGTAAGGTACATTCCATTTTTTTAGGTATAGGTTTTATTTCCTATATCCTCCTTTTCCAAAGACCATTTCTCAAAAATAGATCGTTCTACCTAGGGATGGTTCTCTTTATGATCTGTGTGCTTCCCATTTGGCTTTGGAATGAAGAATATGGTTTTATCACCTGGAAGTTCCATAGTCAGCGCATCAGTTACTTAGATTCGGGAATCCGATGGGACTATTTTGCCCAAGCGTTTTTTGGACAGATCTTCTATAATAATCCCCTATTGATCTATATGTATGTTTTTATCCTTATTTCCTTATTCAAGGATAAGTTTAAGATAAAAGGGCTGTCAAAAGATATAGTTTACCTCTTGTTACTGACCTCCCTACCTATAATTGGCGCAACTACGGCAATTTCCCTGTTCAGACAAGTCCTGCCACATTGGAGTGGTCCAGGTTTCTTTGGGATTATGCTAATAAGCAGCATGTGGATCGACCAACAGATCATACTTAACAGGATTTCGAAAATCAGGAAATTATTAAATTTTCAGCTTAGTTTTACCCTTATTATCATGGCCATTGGGGTTCTCCTGATCAATTTCTATCCCGGCAACCTTTTTTCAAATTCGACAAACGATCAATTGGGCAAGGGAGATATTACGCTTGACATGATGGGCTGGAAGGATTTAAAGGGCCAATTTGAAGCGTTAAGGACAGAAGATATCAGCAAAGGTGAAATGTCCATCCATGATGCACTATTGGTAGATAAATGGTTCCCCGCTGGCCACTTATACTTCTATTTGGCAAGGCCAATGGAAATGCGCATGATAGCTGAAGGAAAACTGACGGACATCCATAAATATGCCTGGATAAACCTGTCGGTTCCACCTATACAAAAGGGTGAAAATGCCTACTTTATTGTTCCCTCCAATAATTATATTTCCGTTGAAAATCAATATTCCAATCTATTCAAAGAAATAAAATTGAGAAAGGTTTTGGTGCAGGAACGAAGTCATCAAGCCGTGAGGTATTGGTATATATACCAACTCTTCTCAGCCAAAGAAACCATTGGAAATCGACATCCTATGTCATACAAAGAATAAAAAAGGTTGCCATAAATGACAACCTTAGGTTTAAAATATAAAGATATAATTGTTTAAAAGATATACCGCCAAGAATTGATCAGGGTCATCGGGATATAGATAATGGTCAATAATAATGCAGTAACAAGATCTGGCTGTTCCAGCTTTTTGAAACGTGCATAGGAGAACAGGGTTATACAGATCAAAAGGAAACCTATTCCGATAATAAAGGACCAAGTATTTCCTGCAAGGTTATTGAGCAGGATTCCCGCTTTCAAAAGAACCAATACCAGAATCTCTCCCAAAAGGATTTTCTTCCAATTCATGAATTAAATAAATCTAGTTGAACAATGTTTATTAATTAGCTTGAGCAAGAATGGCTTTTTCGGACATTCACGCATTTTTAAATGTTCTTTCACAAAAGACCAATATCCACAATGAATGCAAAAATATTTCATAATAATCAATAATTAATAAACGATATCCGGTAATTGTGGGTTATGAATATATTGTTTAAATCAACAAAAATTTTACGGTTTTCCATAAAAAGCAATATTATTATACGGAGACAATATTTCCAGAACAAGACCACAAAAATAATAGGCCATTTACGTTCAAATGGCGATTAAAATAATCCTGTTGTGCAGTTTTTAAAAAATATTTTCAGGAAAAACGTTTTTTTTGGGCACTTACGTTCTTTAAGGTGCTTTTTACTCAAAGCCCTAAACCCGCAATAGAAGCATTTGTTTAGCATGACACTAATTAATTGTTAATAATTTGACGATTTGGTTAAGGCAAATATATCTCAAAAATACTATTTAACATTACGGTATTCCGTAATATTTTTATTGTTATTCTCTAATAATTAAAAAGATTTCAACGAAGCAAATGCAACAAGTTATTTATTAGTTGTTTAAACATGATTAAGTTTGTATTGTTGAGAAAATAAAAAATAGAAAAAGGACTGATTCAAGTCCTTTTTCTATTTTAATGAGCTGTTATTTCTCTTATTTTTTCTGTTCAGCTGGGGAATAATCTGCTTCAGAATGCAGGGAACATTTCCATTTTCCGTTTTCTTGGATCCAAGCGGAGCTACATGCACATTTGGCTTTGCGAAATTGCCCTTGGCTTTCAAATTCAACATCGATTAAATAACCAATGGTTGCAAAACTCTTACTGAACATTTGCACGACAGCTTCGGAAATTCCCTTAATTTCCATTTTCATACCTTTCCCCATATCAAAGTTTTTCTTATAGGTCGGTTCATCTAAGTATTTTACGCCATACTTACTGACTACGGTACATGGAAAATAGGTAAGGTCTCGGACAGTATCATAATCTAGACTGGCCATTCCCTGCCAGTACTTCTTTTCTAAATCGAGGATTTGATCTTCCATAGCTAAAATGTTTTTTGTTCACTATAAAGACAGTTGCCTCCCATCATTGTTTTAGATCTTTAGTTTAATTCTCAATAACTGATCCGTTGATGTCAGATAAAGATAGCCATCAGCTCCAAAGGCACAGTTAGCAGTATGCACGGTAGAGCGAATTCTTCCTATAGGTTTTCCAGTAGAATTAATGACCACAACTCCATCACCGGCAGCTGCATACATATTTCCATTTGCATCGACCTTGATACCATCTGCTGCAAGGGATTCTTCTGGAAAATTCTTTTTGAAATCAAAGAATATTCGACCTTCAGACAATAAGCCATCTGCTTTGATGTCATATGCCATGATGTAAGGGTTATTTCCATCGCTCAATGCTACAAAAACCTGTTTTGCATCTGCGGAAATAGCAATACCATTAGGTCTTGCTAAATTGGAAACAACCTGAACTGCCTCTCCTTTTTGGTTAGCTTTATAGACACCATTTTCTTTGATTTCCTTTGTTTCGGTGTCATTTTCACGACCTGGTAATCCATAAGGTGGATCAGTAAAATAATAATCCCCATTAGGATGTTGAGCAATATCATTTGGTGAATTGAACTTTTTACCTTCCCAGTTTCCAACCAATGTTTCTTTTTTCTTAGTTTTCAGGTCAATTTGAGCAATTCGACGATTACCGTGATCACATGCTACCAATTGACCCTGTTGGTTTATCAACAGACCATTGGTCCCCTGTTCTTCGGAATAGACTTCTGGCCCTTCAAAACCTGCGGGTTTAATGAATTCCTGAAGCCCTGCAGACTCCGACCATTGGTAGATAATATTCTGCCTAGTGTCCGAATACAATAGGTAGTTGCCGTCCTTCACCCAAACTGGACCTTCAGCCCATGTCATCCCATCAGCTAATTTCTCTACTTGAGCAGTACTGTCCACAATATTCAACATAGCGGGATCTAGAACTTCGATCTTTCCAATTTTGGGAAAATCTTTAAAAATACTGCTGGTATCAGATTGAACATCCTTTTTAGATTGGTCTTTAGCGGTATTTGTACAGGAGGCTAAAATAAGGGATAGCAAAAATGTTGTTAAGAAGATTTTATGCATTGCAATAGGTTTAAAAGTATTCTTAAAAATATGATTTTTTATCGGAATACTTTAACCTTAATATATGGATGATGCTTAAATCAATTTTCTTTGAATAACAATCACATATTTTCTACTCCACAGGATTGATTGGCTGTTCCGTTAGGGTACTATCGATTCTAGCACTATCCACACTATCTAGCCTATCTGCAGTATCAATGGGTTGATCTATTTTATTTTGGTTGTCCATGTTTTTTGTATTCGTACATGCCAACATCAATAAGGTAAAGACAACAACGGGTGTCAATAGGATTAACTTTTTCATGTGATCATTTTTTAGTTTTCTTTTTTTTAGGTTCTTTGGGAAATTCATGAGGATTAGGCATAGTATTAAGTTGTTCCTGCTGTGGGTCAACACCGGCTTCCCCTGCTCCATCTTGATGTTTTTCTTTCCGTTTCATAAAGGCTGTCAGATCTTTCTTTTTATCTGGTCTTCCCTTATTATTTAAACCTTCCGTAGCACTTTCATTTTTCGTCGCCATAACACATTTTTTAATATAGAACATATTGCAGATGAATTCGTTGGCAAATAAAACACAAAGTCCGACGAGTTTATTGGATAATAAACAAACCAGGTTACCCTAAAGAATATCAAAGTAACCTGGTTCTTTGCAAAATGGATAATTAAACAATTCATTTATTATATAATGAAAACACTAGGTAGAAATTTGTTGAACAAATATTGAGAAAGGGTATTTATACTCGACATCAAATATAATTTTTACAACTAAATCATTATCAACCTGTTTACTTAATAAAAAAAGATTATGAACTCAAAAGTCAATTATGCAATGAATAGTCAAGGACCTATTATTGCGATTAGCTTAATTCAGGATCCAGAAGACAATAAAAACGAAAAAAATAATGAACCTGATTACCAAAATCCTTTCTATGATCCGGATTCCGACCAGGGCTCACAGGAATATGATCAAAAAGAAGATCCATTGAAAGATGATAATGAACCTATAGGCGAAGGTTAAACTTTAAATGATAATAATAAGCCATATCATGAGGAAGAAGATGATGAAGTTGATAACCTTGGCGATTTACACAGCAAATTATTATAATTCAATAAATCTTTAAAAACTTGAAACCTCAGGAAAGATTTGCCTGAGGTTTTTATTTTGTTCTAAATCTGTCATATAGTGTTTTAAAGGGGGATAAAGGTGCCTTTTGGCAAACTATTTGTTATAACAGCGGAAACTTTCATATCGAAGGTTTGAAATTTGAAACAATTATTTATTATCATGAAGAAAGTATTTTTACCTATTCTAACCCTTTTTATTTTAATGTTTGCTGCCAATGAGCAGGCAAACGCACAGACACCTTACCGTACTGCCATTGGTCTGGGAGTAGATGTGGGTGATGGAGAATCATTATTTGGACCACAGATCAAACATAGCTTCAGTGGTCGAGACGCAGGAAATGCCCAAGTATTATTTGGAGACCACATTACCGTGGTAGGTGTTGATTATTCATACAACCAACGTATCTCTGGTACCAGAGGGTTAACGTGGTATGTAGGTGTAGGTCCTCAATTATCATTTATCGACCATGGAAAATGGGATGATGATTGGTATGATGATGACAAACACTGGGATGGGGACACCCATACGGATTTTGCAATCCGTCCAGCTTTAGGTATGGAATTCAGAATTCCTTCAACACCATTAGCGATGCACGTAGATTGGAAACCATGGTGGAACCTATCTCATGGTTCACATTTTGAAGCCTCTAGGTTTTCGCTAGGATTTAAATTCGTTTTAAAATAAAATAACAGTTAGAAGCAAAAAGGGTCTGCATAAAATTATGCGGACCCTTTTTCTTTTAGGATTGTTCTTTATATATGAAACGTCCAAAAATGTTCAATAAGATGTCCAAATATCAATACTGGGCATTTAAGTGGTTCTTTGTGGTCCCTATGTCCATTTATATAGTTGGAGGGTTGATTATGTTGATCGTTTCTATTATTGATAAAATGAATAAATAAGGCTTATTTTTTTACCAATTCGACTCTCCTATTTTGCTCTTTTCCAACATCGGTATTGTTGTCAGCGATAAAATCATTGGCTCCAAAACCATTTGCGGTAAGCCTTGATTTATCGATTCCATCCTGAACTAAAGTAGAAAGAACCGTATTAGCTCGATCTTTTGATAGTTTTAGATTATGGTCTGCATTGCCTACGTTATCTGTATATCCATTGATATCTAATTTCAAGCTCGCATTGGAATTCAGGACCTTGCCAATTTCCGAAACAACATCTTTGCCATCAGCTTTCAATGTGGCTTTATCCGTATCAAAATTAATGTGTAGGACAGATTTTCCTTTTTCGTTCAAATCCTTTTCAATTTTATCTGCTTTAATGATGCCTACAGTCTGTTTGAAAGCATCACTTTCTCCCGTATAAATTGCAGCATAGGCAGAATTGCTAGCAATAGCAAAAAGGACCAGTTTACCCTCTTTCTTCAGGCCATAGGTTACAAGATTCTCCATATTGGAGGTTGCAAAATCGAAATAATAGCTATCCTTGTTCTTAGCTTTATTCAAGGCATCAATTTGGTCCTGTGGAATTTGTCCTTCAAACAACTTTTTAGCGCCAAGGCTTTCGAAATGTTTGGCAAAGGATTGAACAAATTTATATTCATCCCAAGTTCCATTCATGGCATATCCCTTCACCTTGACCTTTCCCTCCAGTGGGTAAAATGAATTTCCTGTATAGAACTCAATTTTTCCAAAATCCGATTCCCTATCGAAACCATAGCTGCTTTTTGCATCCACCCATTCTGGGATGGAATAATATGGAAATTGCCCCATATCTGCGGTTGCTTCTGCTAAAGATTCCGGGTTGAAGGAAGTTGAGGCTGGAACGGTGGAAGTACTTACCGTTGTATCAACAGTGGAAGAAGTAATACTATCTTGATTGGCCTCAGCATCTTTATTAGCCGAATTATTACAGGACATCACGGTCAGGAATGCCGGCAGTATACCTAATAAAATGGTTTTTTTGTTCATTTTTCATTAATTAGTGTAACTAAATATAGGAATAATAGGTGTTAATTGTCACGAAAATAATGAGTTTTTGAAGGAGTGTGATCGAGGGGAAGGTTTGTTGGGTCGAACCAGGATGAAAAGGATGAGAGGATGGGCCAAGATAATTTGCTCATTGATAGATTTGCAAACCCCCAAAGGGGGTGGAATCTTTGTAGAACTTGGATGATTAGAATGGCCAATCCACAGCGTAGGTGAAATATTTTTCAATGAATATTTTTGAAGATAGAAAACAGTTCTTTCGCTTTGCTCAAGATGACAAAAATCCTAAAAAAAATAAGAAATAGATTTTTCGTTTCACTCTGAATCCCTCTTTGGCGCATTGTGATTCTGAACGTATAGTGAGGAAACTGTACGGTTCTTCCCCTCATGACTTTGTCATTTTCATTCGAAGATTGAGGACCTGCACGCCAATGCTATCATTCCAAAAATTAGGTTTGCAATGTTCCGAGATGTTTCGTTCCTCAGTATCACACAAAAAAACCTTAACTTATTGACCTTGCCCATAGAGTTCTATATTTAAAAATTCAAGAGCCAGTCATCAGTTTCTTTACCAAATTCCTTTTACACCATAGACTTCAAGTTCTAATATTTCAATATTGTTTCCCCAGAAATGGTAGCCTTCCGTATTGTTTTTATCGGGTTTGCGATCTAGGTAGCTGGAATAGATTCCGTTGTCGAAAAAAACTTCGATGGATGTTCTGTCGATATAGATATCAGCTGATAGTTCCATGCTCGTCGGGTCCTGTGGTGAATAGAACATGCCATTCAGCATGTTGGAATTCATATCGTAACTGATCATCCTTTGGGCATATAGATTGAATCCTGCATCAGTGGCATGGGAAAGTTTGATCTTTGTTTTTATGCGCAATTTGTCCTTATCACTGTATTTATGCAATAACTCGTTAGCTTTCGCTGCCGTTAAATTCGTCCAGGAATCGACCTTGTTAAAGAGTTTCTCGGTTTCCTTAATTGGGACACTGAATAGTCGCGGTCCATCTTTGGTATTTCTTAAGGTCAATTCCGTAGGAAGCATCATCATCCCATTAAAGGGCATATCACCTTGAGGGATCCTCCCCCAGCCGATCTGAATCCTTCTGCCATCTTTTTCAGGAATATTGCTATAAGTCTGCGCAGCATAGAGATGTCCTGCATTATAAAAGTACTTGCCAGCCTCAGGCGTAAATTTCTTGCCATCAAATGAACCGATCATATAAGTACCAGTAGCTCCGTACATAACCCATTTTTTATTATTCTGGTCGCCGTCAACCGCAAGTTCAAATAATTCTGGGCACTCCCAAAAACCGGAGACATGACTTTGATAGGTCCAGTCCTTCAAATTACTTGAAGTGTAAATGGAATGACCATCTAGCTCGTTGAGAACCATCACCCAATGTTTTGAAGGATCATGGTAGAAGACTTTGGGATCCCTAGTATCCTGACTGTTCCACTTCTCCTTGGAATCAATCAATGGGTTCTTATCATATTTGGTCCAGGTTCTTCCATTGTCAAGACTGTAAGCCATGCACTGAACCTGTCTGTCGGCACTAGCTGCTGTGTAAAAGGCAATCATGGCTGGCTTCTCCCCCTTATTGTAACCAGCGGTATTATTATAGTCGATAATTGCAGAACCAGAAAACATGGTCCCCAATTTATCTGGATATAAGGCTGTAGGCAACTCCTCCCAATGAAGCAAATCTTTACTGACAGCATGGCCCCAATGCATGTTTTCCCACTCCCTTTCCATAGGGTTGTGCTGGTAAAACAAATGGTATTCTCCATCATAGTAAACTAAACCATTAGGATCATTGATCCATCCCCTTTTGGTAGAGAAATGGAATTGAGGGCGATTCTGCTCTTGATATAGACTTTCCTGACCCTTGATCTCATCAGCTTGATAGATCTGCTTTAAGGCCTTCTCATCTCCATCAAAGGTGATTTTTAGATTTTTCCCCTTTAAATGGGACACATCGTAAAACACCCAATAATCTGCATGCTCAGGGGCTAGCCTAACAACTACTGACCAAGTATCATGTCCATCTGGTTTAAATTCCATTTTCTTCCGATCCTGCGTATTGGATATCGGAAAATTGAGGTATTTCTTATTGATCTTTAAGGTGATTTCAGCGGCAGTAAGGCCAGCACTCAGCAAGACCGACAGGATAAGCAGGGTTAGTTTTTTCATAGCGAATGGATTAGGTAAGAGTAAGATAAGAATTTTTAACAAAAGGCCTTCAATTGAAATCCTAAAATTAGGAACTCGGTCGAAAGAATGAATTTTTCCTCTATCTTTGCAGCTCAAAATAAATTCGAGCGAATCGTGATCAATGTAAATAACATCTCCGTTTCCTTTGGGGGAACAACTCTTTTTTCCGATGTGACCTTCTCAATCAATGAGAATGACAAAATCGCCTTAATGGGTAAGAATGGTGCGGGTAAATCCACTTTATTAAAGATTATTGCTGGTGTTGGGAAACCAACAACAGGAAATGTAACTGGTCCTAAAGATGCCGTAATCGCATATTTACCGCAGCATTTGTTGACCAAGGATAATATGACCGTATTTGAGGAAACTTCAAAGGCATTTGAAGAGGTCTATAAAATGCGTGATGAACTGGAGGAGCTTAATGAACAGTTGAATATCCGTACCGATTATGAAACGGATGATTACATGAGATTGATCGAACGTGTTTCCGAACTGAGCGAGAAATTCTATTCTATTGAAGAGACAAATTACGATGCTGAGGTTGAAAAGGTATTGAAGGGATTGGGCTTTGAGCGCTCAGATTTCAATCGTCAAACTTCTGAATTTTCAGGAGGATGGCGTATGCGGATCGAATTGGCGAAAATCCTATTAAAGAAACCAGACCTGATCTTGTTGGATGAGCCGACCAACCATATGGATATCGAGAGTATTGAATGGTTAGAGGATTTCTTGGTCAATCAGGCAAAGGCGGTGATCGTGATTTCCCATGACCGCGCATTCGTAGATAATATTACCAATAGAACCATTGAGGTGACCATGGGTAAAATCTACGACTACAAGGCCAAATACAGCCATTATTTGGAACTTCGCAAGGAACGTAGATTGCACCAATTGAAGGCTTATGAAGAGCAACAACGCTTTATCGCCGATAATCAAGAATTTATTGACCGTTTCAAAGGGACTTATTCCAAAACATTACAGGTTCAGTCTAGGGTTAAGATGTTGGAAAAATTGGAGATCATTGAAATCGATGAAGTTGACAATTCAGCTTTGCGCCTGAAATTCCCGCCTTCACCAAGGTCAGGAACTTATCCTGTCATTGTTGAAGATCTCACCAAGACCTATGGTGACCATTTGGTATTCCAAAAGGCAAATATGGTCATTGAGCGTGGACAGAAGGTAGCTTTTGTAGGCAAGAATGGTGAGGGTAAATCCACGATGATCAAAGCGATCATGGGTGAGATCGACTTTGAAGGTACCTTAAAAGTTGGCCACAATGCAAAAATCGGTTATTTTGCCCAAAATCAGGCTGCTTTATTGGATGAAGATCTAACCGTATTTGAAACTATCGATCAGATTGCAGTTGGTGATGTACGGGTTAAGATCAAGGATCTTCTAGGAGCATTTATGTTTAGCGGTGATGATACGACGAAAAAGGTAAAGGTTCTTTCTGGGGGTGAAAAAACGAGATTGGCCATGATCAAGTTGTTGTTGGAGCCCGTAAATGTATTGATTCTGGATGAGCCTACCAACCATTTGGATATGAAAACTAAAGATATCATCAAAGATGCTCTGCAGGATTTTGATGGCACCTTGATTTTGGTTTCCCACGACCGCGATTTCTTGGATGGATTGGCAACCAAGGTTTTTGAATTCGGAAACAAACGCGTACGTGAGCATTTTGAAGACATCAAAGGATTCTTGGAATACAAGAAAATGAATAGCTTGAAAGAGATAGAGAAATAAATCTCCAGATATTATAGAAAAAGGGTTAACATTTATCGTGTTAACCCTTTTTCAATTTATTAATTTTCCTCAATTATACAACGACCGGAGTCTCTTCGGAATGCAGTTTCTGTTGTGAAATCAGATGATGTAGGACCTCGGTAGATAAACCATGTAGGGTTAGCCTAAATCCTGCTCCATAAGTAGGCAATGGAATCATGGGATGTTTATTGTTCAAGGCAATGAGCTTTTCAGGGCAGCTCATTATCGTAGCTGCATATACTCCAATGACCTCATCCAATTGCAAAGAGTTAGATGCTCTCCAAAAATCATTATCGGTTAAAAAGAATTGATAAATGGTGTGAATACCTCAATCGCCGAGGAGAGGTCCATCATATTGGTCCAGCGATTCGGAAATTCCTCAAAGGGAATAGGTCCCGCAGAGACTGCAGAGAAATCTGGACTGGAAACTGGTTCAATTTTCAATCCCTTTTCCTGAATTGCTGTATTTAAATTGATAATGAAATTGTAAAGGTTAAGATCATGTTCCAAGAACAAGTTATCCTTGACCACTTCTAAAGACAATGGCTTTAAGGGATTCATTGGAATATCCTCGGCTCCCTTAACATTGTCTTTGATAAATCGCAAGACCTCAGACCCTAGGTAAAAATGCCTCAAGATCAAAAAGTTGGCTTCAGGAGAAACCCAATACTTCATGCCCCAATAAAGGAAGCGATGTAGGGTCTTAGGGGCATTGATCAGATTGGGAGCAACTGCTTTAAAGATCTGTAAGATAATAATGGTCAATCGTCCAAATACCCTTAAAAAAGGCAACATAAATTGCTTGCTCTTTCTATTGGAATCAAACAAAAAAGCAGCCTTTGCATCTTTATTAAAGGGGACACTATTGTCCAAGAACAATGCATGCCAATGACTTGGGTCTCTGGGATTGTTCTTTTTATGTTCGAAATATTCGCTGGTATGTAACATAGAAGCTGATTAATAATTTCCGATTTCTGCCAATTGCAATTGATATAGTTTCGCCACGACTTTCGCCGTTTTGGCTACTCTTTTTGCCATCTCTTCAGTTAACAATTCTGAATTAAGAGCCTTTTCAAATCGCTCAAAATGGTTGTCATTGGAGTCAGAGGTTTCATGATAGATAAAGAAAGAAACCTGATCATCTTTTAGATCCAATTGATGCTGGATAGCACGGCCCCATTTTCCAGCCAAACGATTGCCCAAGCCTTCAATAATAAACATTCCTCCTAGCAAGTCAAAAGGATTGGGTTGACTTGCTTTATGGAACATATAGGCACTCAAAGCCTCCGAACCAATATTTTTCTCACCCTGATAGAGGGCTTCCTTATTTCCACCACAATTGATATAGTTCTTTTCAAGGATCTGATAATCTTTATGTTCATCGCGAGAATGGGAAATAAAGGAAGAACGGATATCAAAATAATCCATGCTCACATTGGAGGCAGCCCGCGCAATCCATTGCGATCCATCGATAACCTGTTGCCTTAAATTTAACAATAAGAGTTTATAATCTTCCAGACTGATCGTCCCATTGTAAATCCTTTCGATAATCGGCGTGCTACGTAGAGATAGTTCAAAATCTACCCAAATCTGCGTAAGGTCACGCACGAGTTTCTCCTGTATAGGTTTATTATCAATATGGATTTCAGGCGCTAAGATTTCATCTTCTTTTGAGATCAATGGTTTTTTCTCTTCCTGAGCATTGCCCACTACCTTGAGCTGCATAAAGGTGGTAATGAAACGGCCGCTCTCGGGAACCATACATAGGATTTCCTGATTTGGCTTCAACTTCCCACTATATAGTAATTCCTCCAACATAATGTAGATGGAGGCTGCACCCGTATTACCTTTATCATGTAAATTGGTAAACCATTTATCTTCATCAATGATTAATCCTCCTTTTTTCAAAAGATCTACAATAGGTTGTTTAAAATATTCTGAAGAATAATGACATACTAGCCAATCTATTCTTTTAGGATCAACTTTCCCGGTTTCAATCAATTGAAAAAGATGTTGAACACCGAGGTTAACGGTATTGTTGACCAACTTAATATCTTGTTTTAGATTAATTGCGGCATCGGCATCGGCGGCTGAAAAACTTGGATAATCCAACCAATATTTATCAATTGTGCCATCCTTCTTTTTATTGGCACCAGTGTACATGCAGACCTCAAAACTATTGGCATAGGATTTTACGTCTATCCATTCAACCTCAAGGCTCAATCCTTTGGCATTAGGTTTATCAGATAGGTACATGGCCCCTGCTCCATCCGAAAGCATCCATCTCAAAAAATCGGTATCCAATGGCAAGCCTTTCTCCTGAATTTCGGGTTGATTCGCAAACCGTGAGGCCTTAAACATACGACTGGGCATATCTGCTGCACAAGAAATGGCATTTTCGTTTTCTCCAGTCAATATATGCAAATAGGCACTTTTTAAGGCCATAATGCCTGATGAACAGACGCTCTGATGCGAGACAATATTGCACACTGGCAATTTTGATTCTGCATGAACCATGCTTGCAAAGCCAGGAATAGGCACATCGCCTTGAGTTGTACCAGCAGTTAACAGCTCCACGTCTTCCTTATTGACATTTGCTTTTGCTAAACAGTTTTTAATGGCTTTATCAGCCATTCCTGCTACCGAATCCGTCGAGTTCTGGCTTTTATCAAGGGCATAATATCTTGTCTTGATACCATTCTGTTTCAACATCCTTTCCTTTGCTCTGGAGGGCTTCCCGCCAATCAAGCCTAAGAAATCTTCCATGTCCTCATTGAAAACCGGTGAATTGGGAAGATGCATCCCAATGGCATTTATATAAACTGGTCTATTGTCTTTTTTCATTTAGTGTTTATTATCTGAAATTTGAGTATTGAAGATCTTATCGAAAATGCCCAGCATAAAACCAAAATTGCCTCTACCCCATTTATGGTGCATGCTGTGCCTAAAAGTATATTTTGAAAATGACGTATTTGGTTTATCACTTGGTATCTCATGGTTACAATGTCCAAGCAAATTGATGACCAAACTCATAACTGGCAAACTCAAAATGGAATAGACCTGAAAATCATGGAAAAACAATGGAAAGAAAATTACGGTCCCTAAAAGGAAGGATTCGATCCAATGGAAGCTAAAAATAGAATATGCTGTAGGTTCCTTCGACCAATGATGGACCTTATGGACATTCCTAAAGAACCAAGGTCTGTGCAATAGCCAATGGACTGCATAAAAGTGCATTTCATTCCAAAGAAAGAGCAACGGAATTTCCCAGAGGCAATTCCAATTATTGTCAAACCTGACCTTAAACACTCCTATGGAGAATAAATATTGAAAAAATATCGCCTGTAGTGAGAATACAAGGATGGAAAGCAAGGAGTTCTTAATTTCTTTAGCCCTTTGCCCAGGTTTTTGAGCAAATACGATCTGCCTCAAACTCGCATTCTTCGTTTTATACTGTACAATAGTTTCTGTAATAAAGGTTCCTACAAAGTAAAGGACACTAAAAAACACGAAGAAAAATACACTTGTGTAGTACCATTTCGAGAGCACGAAATTGAATGTGTTTTCCAGTAATTCGTTCATTAATAATTAGGCTTCAGCTATTGAAATTCAATTTATATATTAACTCTTATTATTGATTGTTTATTATTCAAAACGTAGAATGTAGGCAAATATTTGTCAATGTAAATTTCCATAAAATAAGAATTTGTAATTCTTCCTCATCGAATGATTCAAATTAGCGAAAAATAATGAAGAAATACTCCCCCTGAAAACAGCTATATTCATGTTAAACACAAAAAAAGGGAAGCAAAAAATATTATTTGCTTCCCTCACTCTTAAGTTCTTACCTTTTACTTTTTAGGATTTGCTTTTTTGGCAACCTCAAAAAGCTCAGGACCTATATGGCAATATCCACCTGGATTCTTATCTAAATAGTCTTGGTGATAGGTTTCGGCATCATAGAAATTTCTCAAAGGTTCATTTTCTACAACCACAGGGCTTTGAATGGATAAAGACAGGGCATGAAGTTTATCCTTGATCAGAGGTTCGTCGTTTTTATCGGTATAATAAATTCCTGTACGATACTGAGTTCCTCTGTCGTTTCCTTGTCTATTTAAAGTTGTTGGATCTACACTTTCAAGGTAAAGATCGATTAATAGCCCTAAATCAATTACTTCTGGGTCGTAAATTACCTTTACGGTTTCAGTGGCTCCGGTACTGCCTGTGCAAACTTCTTCGTATGTAGGATTGGTTTTGTTTCCATTGGCATAACCAACTTCTGTACCCACTACCCCTCTTACCAATTTGAAAAAATGTTCGGTTCCCCAAAAACATCCGCCGGCAAAATATATCTCTTTTTCTTTTCCTGTTAAACTCATTGTGCTATTAGTTTCTGATTTTTCTTCCTTTTGATTTCCTTCCGTAAAGCCCATGGTCATGATGATTACAGTGACTAGGACTGTTGAAGCAATTACTGCTAATTTTTTCATGGCTTTAAGATTTGAAACATAAAGTTAAGGATTTTGTACAAAAAATGAGTTTAGGGTCTCAAATGTGATATTTAGTTGATAAATAATAGGGATGATAAAGCTATAGTCCGTAATAATACTCTGCTAATAAGGCATACTCTGCTGCATAGGTAAACATGAACATTCCCTCCAAGCCATTAGTATCCTTTCCTTCATCCCATCCCTTTAAGAGATTGGATGCCAAGAATCCATCCTTATTGGCATGTTGATAGCCATAGTCTAGATTCTTCTGAAATGGTTGTATATATTGCCCGTAATTACTGTTGCTCATGGCCAAATCCTTAAACCCTCGCAATAATATTCCATTAAACCAATTCTTGAAACCCTCTGTTCCAAAGGAGTAATAATCAGGGATCTCTTTACCTTCTTTTGCAAAGAAAGAAAAACTGTTCTTGGCTAGTTCTTTGGCATCATTGTCATATTGTTCATCTTTTGTGACCCGGAATAAATCAACAGCTCCCGAAAGCATAGTTCCAGAATTGTAGGAGTATGATTCCCCGACTGCCTTGGTCAATTTTGTATTCGCACGATATTTTTTACCGTTTATTTCCTCATAACGGATTTTGCAATCAGGATCACAGTCCCCCATCATATCAGTATATACACCCTCTTGGTTTAATAAGTTTTCTTTTTGCCATTTGTAAATAGCTTTTGCAAAATTCAGATAATAAACCTGCTTAGGTTCCATTTTCGAAAGTCTGGTTTTGCCATCCTTAACATCAATAGAACGATGTTCAATCTGATCATTTTTGTTTTTATAAATTTCATGTAGCCAAACCAAAGAACTAATCAATGGGGAATTACTACAGGCATGTTTAGTTGTATAACCTGGGCCCCATGATATACCGCCAATTTCCTTTCCATTTTCATCTACATTTGAGTCCCATCCATCAAGGACATAGGCCGTGAGGTATTCAGCCTTTTCCAGATAACTCTTGTTTCCAGTCAATTTATAGGAATGGATCAATTCCCGTAATAACCACATTTGATCATCATAGACATTTAATATGCCTGTCACATTGGCTTTCCCTTTTTCTCCTACCCGATCAACCGCATAAACGGACCAAGTTTTTGTTTGAGTATAGGATACTAATTCAAATGTTCCCAAATAATAATCTAGGTTCTCATATAATTTTGAAAGTAGCTTTTCATATTTAGCATAATTTGCCTGATAGATCTTTTGGTTGCCATATTCTTTGTTTGCACTTAAACCCGATAAAATTGCATTCACCGCTTCTATCCCAGCTGAATACATCCACACACTTGCAGTCTCTTCAGATTTCACTTTATTGAAAGGATTGTAAAATCTACTCATCTTAAAGGAATTCGGTTCAAAATAAACTGCAATAGTGCTATCAACTAATGCCATAGATCTTTGCAGATTCTCATCTGGCAGATCAAAAAAAGTATCCTTTGTGGCATTGCTTGCTACAGCATTTTGAGAAAAAGATTTGGAATAAGGAAAGAAAATTAAGCTGATTACAATAGTAATCGAAGCTATTGCGAATGGCAGACTGGTACTTTTAAGCATTTGATTTAAGAAATGTTGGGTTTAAGTTATTGTAGCATCACAAGCTGAACATTCAGCATGTGAAGATTAAGATACATAAAAATTAAACAAAAAATTAATTACCATATATTCAGAATCAATTGGACAACAGGAATAGCATTTAAAAGAGAATAATTTGGTTGCCAGAAATGGCAACCAAATTCTAATTGTATTATTTTTTAGGACGTGGAGGTCGTACCTGCCCCTGATCCCCATATACTGGGTCATCATCTCCCGAATCGGAGTTGGATTGGATTATTATTGCATCATTGTCAATCGGTTCAATAGGCATAGTTGGGTTGCCTGTGTTCATTAAATGGTAAAGGATTAAGTACCACATTTTTCAAAAAATTAGAAGGTAAAAGCCTGCTAGGTCCACATACACCTTATATGGGATTGCTAGAAAATTTTCCAGAAGGCCTTCTGAATTTTTTGGAATTGAGGGGCATGAATTCCTCAATATTGAAATCTCTTTTGTATCTTTCCTTGAAAGCACAAACAGTATTAACCGCTGATTTCAAAAGCAAAACTAAAGCACTAAAAGCCGCTCATAATCAACCTTTTACGATATTTCCGGTAATTCCATGTGAATTCCGGTATTTCCAAAGCGATCTGTTGTGAAACTGTTTTGGCTGTGAAATGTATTATTAATTAGAATTACGGATCCGTAAATCTTGGGGAGGAAAATATTTAATTATAGGAATGTCAGCATTCAATAAATTTAAAGAACGCGTTCTTGCCAACTATTGGGAAAAACACAAAAACAATGAATTACATGACCGATTAGCAAATCCAACTTCTGCTAATCTTAGAGACTATGCCCTATTCCTTTTGAATGAGGGTATGAATCCTGATGACAGAAAAACGCTGAGAGATTTCTTTATTTTAAAGGATGAACTTGGAGATCTCGAAAAATCAATAGCCGGAATTGACATTGACAAATTAAAACCTGTACGATATTTTATTGATGGTAAAACCAGCAATCCCGATGAAACTATTGTAAAGCTTTTGGCCGTGCTGATTGACTTTCAACCAAGACCATTTAGGATCGATGATTGGGTAGCGGATATAAACCCTAAATCAAGAGAGACATCCATATTACCTTTAAACCAATCTCTTGAAAAAGAGGATCCAAAATTTCCTGATACAAGTAGACAAAGCTCTGGAATAGGTTCCTCGTCTCCGGAATCAGGAACCAATACTTCGAAATTCAACAAAAAGGCAATAATGTGGGTGGGATCTGCCGGACTTATTGCTGCAAGTTTAGGTTATATTACCTTCAAGGATAAAAAGGAGTGCATGGTTTGGTTTAAGGACCGATACATTGTGGTAGACTGTTTAGACAATAACATGTGGAATCAAAAGGTAATAGCTTTGGATGAAGACAGATTAAAAAACTTTAGAAAAATCACGAGATATGATACTTTAGGTCTTAAGGATGTAAATAGAATTTGGTATTCGAAGGTCAATAATGAAATTGAGTTTTTCACCACGGCAGGATTGCATCCCGAACATAGCGAACGTGGACTAAAACTCGCCAGTGAATATATTATCCGAAAATATGCAATGGGCGAAGAACCTGATACCAGTAAAAATGAAGAGTAAATGGGCAAATAGATAGGTTGCCCATTTATCCTTTTCAATATTAAGCGATATCCACTTCCTTCATTAAATAGACATCTTGAATTCCCTGAAGCAGTTCTACACCTTCTTTCATTGGCTTTTGAAAAGCCTTTCTTCCACTGATCAAGCCTGTTCCCCCAGCCCTTTTATTGATTACGGCTGTTTGCAAAGCATCCCGAAGGTCATTCTTACCTGAAGCCCCGCCTGAATTGATCAATCCCGATCTTCCCGCAAAGCAATTTAATACCTGATAACGGCAAAGATCAATAGGATGGTCCGAACTCAATTCACTGTACATTCTTTCATCAAGCTTACCATAACTACTGTTCCCTAAATTTAAGGCCTTATAGCCTCCGTTGACTTCTGGTAACTTCTGCTTAATAATATCTGCTTCTATGGTCACCCCTAAATGATTAGCTTGTCCAGTCAAATCAGCAGATAAATGATAATCCACGCCATCCTTTTTAAAAGCATCATTTCTCAAATAACACCATAGGATGGTTGCCATGCCCAAGCTATGGGCTTCTTGAAAGGCTTTGCTCACTTCAACAATCTGTCTTCCTGACTCCTCAGAGCCAAAGTAGATGGTCGCACCTACTGCAGCAGCTCCCATGTTCCAAGCTTCGCGAACTGTTCCGTAGAGAATCTGATCACTTTTATTGGGATAGGACAATAACTCGTTGTGATTGATCTTGACAACAAATGGAATCTTATGCGCATATTTTCTAGATACAGCGCCTAGCACGCCGAATGTTGATGCCACAGCATTACATCCACCCTCGATTGCCAGTTTGACAATATTCTCTGGATCGAAATAAATAGGGTTTGCAGCAAATGAAGCGCCAGCGCTATGTTCGATGCCCTGGTCTACTGGAAGAATGGAAAGATAACCAGTATCTGCTAACCTTCCATGTCCAAAAATATTTCCTAGACTCCTTAAGACCTGCGGATTTCTGTCAGTCGGTCCATATACATCATCAATAAAGCATGGAGAGGGTAAATGAAGCAGTTCTTTTTTTACTGTCTTACTTTGATATTTTAACAAGTCCTCAGATCCTAGGTGTTCAATCAATTTATTGATATTCATTTTATTATGTTTAAATCTTTATAAAGGCTATTATAATAATTGAACATGATGACATTAGAATTGTTTCTGGTAACAATGAATAATTTACCAACAATCGGTAAAAATATTTATTTAAATTTGGTCGAAATTTTATCCTATTTAATTGAAAACCAATCATGATGAACCTCTTAATAATCTTGATTAGTATCTTGGCCCTGTTAATCATTCTATATTTTATATATGTAGAGCATAATTTGCATTCAGAAGATAGAGAACGGTTAAAGATTTCCGAATTCGGTTTTGAAGAAAAACAGGTCAATTTAGAAAATGGGATTGTGCTAAATTATGGTGAGGGACCTGATAACGGTCCAGCACTGATGTTGATCCATGGCCAAGGGGTAGATTGGAAAAATTATGCAAAAGTACTTCCGGAATTATCTCAAGATTGGCATGTATTCGCTATAGATTGCCATGGACATGGGAAATCTAGCCATGAAGCACAAAGTTACACCGCAGAAAAAATGGGCACTGATTTTATCTGGTTCATTGATCATGTCATAAAAGAACCTGTCTATCTATCAGGGCATTCCTCTGGAGGTCTTCTGGCAGCTTGGATTTCTGCAAATCATATTCGGATTCAAAGTACGGTCTTAGAAGATCCACCCTTGTTTTCCACAGAGAAAGACCGTTGTCAAAAAACTTTCGCTTGGCAAGACAGCTTTCGTATAGCCCATGACTTTCTTCAACAATCTGAAATAAAAGATTATTTAACCTTTTACCTCCCTCGAAGCTATTGGAAAAATAAGTTCAAAGGCCTCTGGAAAACCATTATTTCAAAAGCAAATAAATTCCGAGCAAAATATCCTAATCGAATATTCAGAATAGGTTTTATCCCATTAGCCATTAATAAGATATGGGAATCGGCATCAGATAACCGATATGACAAAAGATTTGCTGATAGTTTTTACGATTGTTCCTGGTTTGAGAATTTTGATCAGGCAGAAACTCTAAAAAAGATTTACTGTCCAACAAAATTGATTTTCACCAAGAATTCTAAGTGGAAGCAATATGATGAAAATGGCATCCTCATGGCTGCTATGTCAGATGAGGATGCCATTAAAGCTGCAGGTTTAATCCAAGATTGCAAACTGATAACCGTCGATTCTGGTCATGGTTTTCATGATGAACATCCGGCAGAGTTTATTAAGATCATAAAATCTATGCAAGGAATTTGACCTGCATTATAAATTAACCTGCATAGTTTTTTTCTCCTGATTTCTGAAAACTTCAATATTCAATTTATTCATATACTGATCCCTCTTCAATACAAGCTGTAGGTCCTTCAGTTCCTTGACATCCACTGATTGACATCCAACAATAACATCAGACTTTTGAATCCCTGCTTTTGCCAATGGAGAATTTTCCTCAAGCTCTAAAACCAAGACCCCTTCCATCGTTGGTAGCCCAGCAGCAGATTGTTCCCCTAAGGATTCAATAGATTTTAGCTTAGCTCCTTTCCATTCAAAAACTGCACCTTTCGAAATATTTCCTTCTTTATGGATTTCAGGGATATGGGGCGAATCCAGCAATCTTTTTAATCTGGTATTTCTTACTCCTACATCACTTAAATTCAATGACTGAAAATTCATGTTACCGGAAATTAAATCAAATTTTCCGATCGCTACATCTACGAAATTTAAATCCACAACCGATGAATTAGCATCCACCGATTTGGCTTGGTCTGCTTGCAGGTCTTTTAAACTGGTATAATAGTTTTCATCAACCTTATCTCCCCAATAGTTAACCTGAATATCTTGATGAGAATGCATCACAATATTATTTCTAAAAACGTCATGGCTGTTTTTGAACCATACATGGGGATGAAACCCATTATTGATCATGATATTATTGTAGACCGTCCTATAGAAACCTTCTCGCAATTTCAATCCTCCACTAAGACAGAGGTTATTAAATATTTCATAGTTCGATGAACCATCATCAAGGTCAATATCCCACCCATGATCACAACTAAATCTATTGTTACTGATGATCGTTGTTTCAATTGCATCCAATTTAACCCAGTCTGGATGGGCTTCCACAATTCGGTCCATCTCTTTTCTATCGGGATGCCAAAAACGGTCTCTTCCCCAGGAGTTAAAAGCACCATGGTCGCTAGTTTCTAGGACGGTATTGAATACATCGTTAAATGAAATCTGATGTCCTCCCCATGTTCCATCACCTACATTAATCCCCGCTCTTGGTACATCATAAATACTGTTGTGCAGTACAGATATTCTTGCTGACATTGAAATTTGAACCCCGGCAACTTGTTTTTCTATCAGGCCAATATTTCTAATCACATTATCGTTCGCCTCACAATCTGCTGGATAGTTTTCCGTTTTGGGACCTGGAATAGTGTCTATTTCATTTTCAGCAACGAATTTCTCATACCTGAAGGAAGGACTTCGAACAGCCTGAGGATCCCCAACAAAATTTATAGCACCCCCACCTATCCTTTCCATTAAATTCCCGCTCACTTTTACTCCTCTATTATAATTGCTCAAGAAAACGGCATTCCCGCCCAGATCGATAAAGTCAGAATTGGAAACACTACAATGTTCTGCACCTTCAAAACAGACCGCAGCCTGTCTATAAATGGTCCAATCGCTTCTCAATAATGGTTCTTCCGTTTTCATAAAAGTTGGATCTGTTTGCACAAAACGGATCCCCGTTATATGCACCTCTCGAACTGGTTTTTCCATTGATCCTTTAACTGAGATCAAAGATTCTAGTTGAGGAACTTCAAATTCAAAGTTATTTGGATCCTGATCTCCGAAATTTAAATATAGCGTTGAACTTGATTGATCTAAATACCATTCATTCAACGTGTCCAATTCCTCGAATACATTTTCTACAAACCGATATGTTTCATGCATTTTGCTAGGTCGATTATTTTGTAACCCTCCTTCTAATTTTAATTCCCCATTCTCATCTTTACCAGTTACCAAATAATGGAATCCACCCCATCTACCAATATGTAAGGCATGCACAATCGCTCCCTGTGGATTCTTCCAACCTTTAACTCTTTCGGGGCTGATAGCGTCCTCAGCATATCCATTGAAAGGAAGAATCTTAGGATCATAATTGGGATATCTTGCTCGATTTAATAAATCACCATTTGCAAAAAGCCGTTGAAATTTTAACCCTGCTGGCACCTTAGTTGTCCAAAGGTTATTCTTGGATTTTGTCCAGCTCAGATTCAGTTTATTTGCTGCTGAAAAAGTCACCTTCCTTTCATTAATGGCTTTTATCGTAATGCCATCGAAGTTTATTTCCAATGGTTTTGATAGATAATATTGACCATCGTTGATTAATAATTTTACCCTAGAATTAGGATTCTTCTTTTTATAAATGGCAATTTGCTCCAAAGCGATTTCAGATTTACCGAAAGGTTTTTCTTTTGATCCATTAGAATTATTTTTACCATTAGTGGATAAATAAAATTCTTTAATACCAGAGGTTTGGCAAAAAGTTTCCTTACTTATAAAAAATAAAACAACAGTTATTAGGACATAAATATTTCCTGATATATTTAATTTTTTCATAGATTCTTTAAATTATTGATATAGTGGATTTTGAGGTATATTATTATTAATTATTTCTTCCACCGGAATTGGCCATGTTTGGTTATAATTTCCAATTGGCAAAGTCAATGTACTTCCTCTTTGCTTTTGAATTCTATCAAAAGAATTGGTCCTTTTCATAATCATCCAGGAAAATCCCTCCTGATAAAGCTCCCAATTCCATTCATTTCTAATATCTTCTCTCAATTGATTTTTAGATAAATTAACTAGGTCTGGTACATGGGTAATATCATTTTCGTCTAGCCTTGCTCTCTTCCTTATTTCATTTATATATGAATACGCATTTTGAGGACCATTAATTTCATTTTCAGCTTCAGCTGCAATTAAATACATTTCTGCTAATCGAATTAAAGGCAAACTGTAAGAAACCGAAGCAGCCGAAGGTAATACACCACGATCAATCAGATTTATATCAACAAATTTTCGAATAAACGGACGTTCTAAAACTTGGTTCCCAATTTTATAATTCTCTACTATTCCCCATTGTGATCTTCTATCTCCCTTTGGAAAACTTTTAATAAAATTTTGTGAAGGTACTAAGGAAGGATTGTATCCATTGGCTGTGCTAGAATTATTATGAATAAAATTCCCTCCTCTTCCCGCAACGTATTGTTTATCCCAAATGGTTTCACTTGTATAATTTAATTGCTGGAATACTTTTGCATAGTCTAAAACAAGAGAGTATTTTTTCGACCCAATTACAGTTTTTGCTTTTTCTAATGCATCTTTATAATATGTAGTTTTATTTAAAGGTTCTCCTGCCATTGTAAGATATACTCTTGCCAATAATGCAGTTGCAACAAATTTATTCACTCTTCCAATTTGAGGCTCAACCTCTGGTAGGTTGTCCTCGGCAAATTGAAGATCTTGAAGTATTTGCGAATAAACTTCAGCTTGTGGAGTCCTAGGTAATTTTAAACTTTCATAACTTTTAGCAACTTCTAATGGTAAAGGAATATCCCCAAACAATTGAACAAGATTAAAAAAAGCATAGGCCCTTAGAAATCTTGACTCAGCAATTAAAGCATTTTTCTTTTTCTCCTCAAGGGGTGCATCATTAAGGTATTTTAAAATAAAATTTGCATTTTTCACTATTCTATAAGGTCCATTCCAGGAATCCCTAGCATTATAATATGATGGAGATGGCTGGTTATTATATATAGGTAATGCTTGTTCTACTTTTGGAGATGGTGCATCATATAAATCCGTAATCATTTCATGAGTAAATGGAACATATAATGGTAATCCGCTATAAATACCTTTTACACTAGATTCATAACTCCCTGGATTATTAAAAAATTGATTAGGACTTAAAATTGTTTTTGGTTTCTCCTCCAAAATTTTTTCACAAGAGGAGAACAAAAAAACTGTTAAAATTGCGATTAATATCTTTTTAGTTTTCATAATTTTCATTTTTCAATTAGAATTCAACCCTTAAACCTGCAATAAATGATTTTGAAGAAGGATAATTTCCGCGATCCCAGCCATTTATACTTGCTGACGACCAGGATACTTCAGGATCATATCCGGTATAATTCGTAAATGTTAGAAAATTCTGAGCACTTATATAAACACGTATATTAGAAAGTTTTATCGAATTGGCAAACCTCGATGGAAATGTATAACCTAGAGTTACATCCCTTAACCTTACATATGTTCCATTTTCAACCCATAAAGTGCTAGGATAATCTCGGATAGAACTACCGCTTTTATTACTTGGCTTATCAAATTTGCTGTCTGTTGAATTATTTGACCATCTATTATTGAAAGCTTCATAAGTTGGAACCCATTCTCCGTTTAATGTGATATTATATTTTCTAAATTCATTTACTATATCATTCCCCACACTTCCAACTAACAAAAATGAAAAGTCAAAATTCTTAATAGAAAACTTATTATTAAATCCAAAAGTAAAATCAGGTTCAAGTTTGCTCAAAACAGTTCTGTCCTCACTATCATTTATTACACCTTTATTATCCCAATTTTTAAATTTGTAATCACCAGCTTTTTTATTTGGCTCACCATTATCAATAGCCTCCTGGTCTGTTTTATATACTCCTTCTATTGTATAACCATATAATTGCATGCGTGATTCACCAACAATTGTAGGGAACCAATTGCCTCCAGCTCCAATTTCCTTATATTCAATAGGATTGCCATATGCATCATTCCCTAAATCAAGGACTTTAGTTTTATTCGCTGATAAATTAAAAGAACTAGTCCATTTAAAATTTTCTTTAAGAATTGGAGTCCCAGATATTAGGAATTCAATACCTCTATTTTGAACAACTCCAACATTCTGAAGAACAGATCCAAAACCACCAGAACCAGGCAAAGTAACGTTTAATAATAAATCCTTTGTTTTTTTATTATAATAATCAAAAACAAATTCTAACCTATTGTTTAATAAACTGAAATCTAAACCAAAGTCAAATTGTCTTGTGGTTTCCCATTTGAGATTTGAATTTTCTAAAGAAGCTAGAATAAACGCGATATTAATTTCATTATTAAATACGACGTCAGTATTTGAGATATTGGCTAAAGTCTGATAATTATTAATAGCTTGATTTCCCGATTCACCATAAGAACTTCGAAGCTTTAAATTTGATATCCATAAATGATCTTTTAAGAACTCCTCATTACTTATTGCCCAAGCAATAGCGGCGGATGGGAAAAAAGCAAATTTATTACTTGCTCCAAACCTTGAAGATCCGTCATATCGTCCAGTTAATGTCAAATAATATTTATCTTTAAATGAATAGTTCGTTCTTCCTAAAAATGACATTAATCTATTATCTTGCCAATTACTACTAGGTAAGGCTTTAATAATTGCAGAAGAAATATTATTATTGAGATAAATATCGCTTAAAAACCCTATCCCAGATCCGCTATTTAAATCATCGGATTTACTTGATTGATAAGTTATTCCTCCAACAGCATCTAATTTATGATCTCCCCAATTTCTTTGAAACTCCAAGATATTTTCATTAACCAAAGTAAAGGTACTGCCATAAGATTTTTGGGCAACTCCAAAAATTGGTTGTCCATTAGGATCTGTTTTCTGGCCTAAACTAATATTACCCGGATAGTATAAATCCCCTTTATTATAACTATGATCAATACCAATACTAGATTTAAATTTTAATCCATCTATGATTTCATATGAAATACTTGAACTACCAATAATTCTTAAACTATTTGAGGAATTATGCCAATTATCCGAAATACCAACAGGATTTGTTTCTCCCCAGGATACACCAGTAAATTTAGTGTACTCTCCATTCTCATCATAAACACCAATTGTTGGAGGCATAACCATAGTAGCCCAAGGAATTCCACCACCACCATCAGCGGATTGATACTGAGCTCGATTATATTTTGAATTCTGAATAGATAGATTAGTACTAAAGATCAACTTATCAAAAAGCTTATGTTCAATATTCCCTCTAAATGACATTCTTTCAAAACCGGAATTTCTAATAATTCCATTTTGATTAAAATAACCAAAAGAAGTAAAATATTTAGTATTTTCATTTCCACCGCTTAAGTTTAAATCATGATTTTGAACTAATGCATTTCGATAAACTAAATCTTGCCAATTTGTCCCTTCAGCGAGATCTTTTATTTGCTGATCAGTCCAAGGAAGTTGTTTATTATCATTCAGAGCAACTTCATTTTGTAACTTAGCAAAATCTTTAGCGTTAATTAAATCAGCAAATTTTCTTATTTTTTGAGACCCTAAATAATTACTATAATTGATTAATGTTTTTCCAGATTTTCCTTTTTTTGTAGTAATAATTACCACTCCATTTGCCCCCCTAGACCCATAAATAGCAGTCGAAGAGGCGTCCTTTAATACAGAAATGTTTTCAATATCTTCCGGATTCAATTGAGCGGACAAACCGTCTAATGGCAGTCCATCAACAACGTATAACGGATCATTACTTGCTCCGAGAGAATTCAAGCCCCTAATTTGGATTTTCATCCCTTCACCAGGCTGTCCAGATGCTTGATTAACTTGGACACCAGCTGCCTGACCTTGTAAGGCTTGTGCAAAATTAGAAATTCCTTTGACTTGTGTAATTTGATCTTTTCCAAGTGTTGAAATAGAGCCTGTCAAATCGGTCTTCTTAACTGCTCCATAACCAACAACAACAACTTCTTCTAAATCAGAAACAACAGGAATTAAAAATACTTGAAGATTTTCTCCGTTAAATATCTTTTCGATTGTTTGAAATCCAACATAAGAAAAAACCAAAATAATTGGACTTGAATTTATATTATTTTCAAAGCTAAAATTTCCTTTGACGTCTGTGAAAGTTGTTAAATTTGCATTTTTGATTTTTACATTTACTCCTTCTAAAGGCTTTCCTAAGCTATCTAATACAACTCCAGATATCTTGACTTGATTATTCAATCTATTATTTGAAATGGTAGATTCTTGATTATTAACAGGATTTTGCTTTATGAGAATGTTTTTACCATCTATTTTATAGCTAATGGGCTGATTAGCAAAAACTAAATCAAGAACCTGAGAAATAGGTTTATTCTTTACATTAATTGTTATTGGTTTAGTTCCTTTAAGCCATGAGCTATTATAAAACATACTAAAACCGCTTTGTTTTCCTATTGATTTAAGAACAGTGCTTATGTTTTCAGAATTTGTTTGTAATGTAATATTCTGCGAAAAGACCTTTGCACAAACCTGTTGACTTAACAGGAAAAAGGATATTACGAAAATTTTTAATAAAAAATTAAGGTTTCTAATTTTTAGACTCAAAGGATTATTAGACCAAAACTTTGAGAGTTTGATTAAGGTTTTTAATTCCATACATTTGTAAGAGTTTGGTTGATTAATAATAGAGATAATTTCCCTATAGAATTGATTAGCTTCAATTAACGGTGATGGCGCAAAATCACCGTTTTTTTTATTTTTCGATCTTTTACATAGGCTATACTATTTAGCGGACACAATAACTTGATTATCTTTATATTTAACATCTAAATCAGTCGAATGACCTATTACATTTAGGGCATCTCCTAAAGATAGATTTCTTGAAAATAAACCATTAAAACGAAAATCTTCATTCCCATTAATTTTTATTTTTACATCGTACCATGTGCTCATTTGGGATAGAATTTCTTTTAAAGGAGCATCATTAAAAATAAATGATCCTGACCTCCATCCGGAGATTTCTTCTAAATCAGCAATTGATACATTCAACGCTCCAGTTGAATCACTAATAGCCTGTTGACCTGGAGCAAGTGTAGCTATTTGATTACTGTAATTGTCCTTCGTTTTAACAATACCTGAAAACAAAGTTGACTTTACATTTTCTTCATTTCCATAAGCCCTGATATTAAAAGAGGTACCCAAAACCTCAACTGATTGTCGTTTCGTTTTTACAATAAATGATTGTTGTTTTCCATTTTCCATAGTTCTCTTCGAAATTTCAAAAAATCCTTCACCAGTCAATTCAACTTGTCTAACTCCATCATTAAAATGTTGTGGGAATTTCAACTTACTATCTGAATTCAGCCAAACTTTAGAACCATCGCTTAATACTAAGTGAAAAGTCCCTCCCTTAGGAACATTAATTAAATAATGTTCATTAATATTATCATTTACTAATTTCCCGTAGCCATTCTTCAATTGGCCACCATTTAAATAAAGACCATTTGAATTCGAATCCAGTTTTATTTCTTCTCCGTCAGAGAGTAATAAAATTGCTTTTTCACTAGCAGGAAGTATTTTGTTTAATAAAGCCTTCTGATCATTTATTTCTAAGGTATTTCTATATTTTATTATTGAAATGGTAGTAAACCCAACTAAAAACAATATCGCAGCATACTTTAAATATTTGATATATAAAACCTTTTTTGGATTTATTTTATTACTAATATTAATTTGAACCTCATTTTCTTCCAGATATTGATCGAGTTTTCCCTCCTTTAACAAATGAAAAAACAAAGCTAATTCCTTTTCATTTGCTCTTCCATCAATATACCTTTGAACTAATTCATTATAAAACTTTTGATTTTCATTCATAAATGGTTATTATAAAGGCTTATAATTAATAGACACATGATTCTTATAGTAGGGTACTACTTTTTGAAATTATTTTTCTAAGTCAATAGAAAAATAATTTCAAAAAGTATGCAAAGATGAATATCCAAACGTTTTTTAGCTGTAGTTCTCAATACTTTCAATGTTTGGGTCATGTGTTTTTTAACAGCATGTCGACTGAAACCCATTACTTTTGCCACCTCATCATATGTTAATTCCTGCTCCTTACACAGGTTATAAATTTGTTGAGATTTAGCAGGTAATTTTTCAAATTCTTTTCGGATGAAACAATGGTATTCTTTTAATTGTAATTCATCATTAGTAGAGGTATCTTGAATTGAAATACTCTTCATCAAATATTGAAATGCAATTGTGGTATTGCTAATTTTCCTTAATTGATTTAAAGTGTGATTTTTAGATATGGTAATTATATAATTCTTAAAATTTTCAACTGATCTTAAATTTTCCCTTTTTTCCCAAATTTTAAGAAATATCTCTTGAGAAATATCTTCTGCTAATTCTTTTGATTTTACATATTTAAGCACAAAATTGCAAACACCTTCCCTATATTTATTATAAATTAATAAAAATGATTTTTCACTTCCGTCTGCTACAGAACATAAAATCTCGGTTTCATTTTCGATGCTCATATTAAAAATCCTTAAATATTTAATAATTTATTAGGTTATTAAAACAATATGAAAGAATATAACATTAGTTTTTATGGCGTTTTTTAACAACAAGTAAATTGATTATTTCTAATAAATTTAGATTAAGATATTGATATACTAACATTAATTGATAATATTTTATATAAAAAAAATAAAAACTTATCAATTAACATTTCTTAGTAAAAGATCATATTTGCAATATTCAATCTGAAGGCAACCAATTATTAAACATTTTAATATATCCTTCTTCTATTCTCATTACTTCTAATTTTCTTCAAAATTGTACCTTTAATTACATGAAATTATTTCTATGAAATGAAAATTCTGATTATTGAAGACGAAATCGAATTGGCTAAAAGCATGATTCAGTACCTATCAGAAGAGAGATACCTTTGCGAAGTAGCAAATACTTTCTCTGAAGCCAAAGATAGGATTGAAAACTTTAGCTATGATTGTATTCTATTGGACATCAGTCTTCCAGATGGCAATGGGCTAAAGCTCTTGGAAGAATTGAAATCTTTAGGAAAACAAGATGGTGTCATCATCATATCAGCCAAAGACTCATTGGATGATAAAATAAAGGGACTACAAATCGGGGCAGATGATTATTTGACGAAACCTTTCCATCTATCCGAATTGAATGCACGGATCTATTCCTTAATGAGAAGGAAACAATTCAATAACAGCAATATCATTACACAAGGCAAACTGGAAATTGATTTATTAGCAAGAACTGTTTCTTCTAACCATAACATTATCCCATTAACAAAAAAGGAACTCAACCTATTGTTATATTTTATCGGCAATAAAAACCGAGTCCTTTCTAAAAGTATATTAGCGGAACATTTATCAGGTGATTTTGCGGATATGCTCGATAATCACGATTTTGTATATGCTCATGTCAAAAATCTCAAAAAGAAATTGAATGAGGCTGGCTGTGATCACTATCTAAAGACTGTCTACGGAACTGGCTACAAATGGGAAGGATGAAAAACTTATTGCAAAAATCCTTGAAGCAACTAAGCATATTTGCTTTTATTGTCTTTGTATTGAGTATACCCTCCTATTTTTTATTAGTTGACTGGATATGGATTAAAGAGCTTGATGAAAACAACAAATTGATTGCTCAAAGAATTGAAAATGAATTCAACGCTCAAAACATTAGTAGGGAAAACATCCAACAAAACATCAAATTCTGGAATGAAATACAACCTGTCAGCAAAATCAAGGCTAACCAAGCCCCTTTAAAAAGCGATAGTCTTTACACAATCCGCAGACAGAACATTTACTTTGACACTGAATCCATTGATCGTTTCAGAGGCTTGATGACAAACATTAAAATTAATGGGCAAAATTATGTTTTAGTTGTTGAAACCAATGTGGAGGAAACAGAGGAAACAGTTGTATATATCGCTATTGCGACTTTAGTTTTCTTCTTGATTCTTATCATTGGCTTCTGGATATTGAACCGAAGACTTTCCAGAACCGTTTGGCTGCCTTTTCAAGACACTTTACAAAAGTTAAAATCCTTTAAACTAAATTCAAATAATACCTTAGAATTTCAGGATACTGATATCAAGGAATTTGCAGAATTAAACGAAACCCTAGACAAATTATTAAAACATAACATCAATACTTTCAATCAGCAAAAGGAATTTACCGAAAATGCTTCGCATGAACTGCAAACGCCACTCGCAATCCTTAAAAATAAGTTGGACATCCTATTACAAAGTGAGGATTTGACGGAAAAGCAATATCACATTGCCGAAGAAATGAACCAGGCATTAACTCGTAGCTCTAGAATCAATAAGAACCTCCTATTGCTAGCCAAAATTGAAAACAATCAATTCGACAGCTCCGAGAAAATCAATATCAGCAATATAGTTAATGAAAGCCTAGAAAATCTAAAAGAACATTTTGAAGAGCTTCAGATTACCTTAACAAAGGATGTCACCCCTCGTGTTCACCAGCTTGGAAACAGCAGTCTTGTTGAAATTCTTATTCACAATCTTTTGATTAATGCCTTGAGACATAGCGAACCAAATGGAAGAATAGGAATCATACTGACAGGTGAAAGCTTTCAAATTTCTAATTCTGGTCAAAAGGAACTCGAAGCTAAATTCCTGTTCACACGTTTCGCCAAGAATTCAAAAAGTATACACGGAAGTGGCCTAGGGTTAGCAATCGCAAAAGAGATTTGTAAAAATCAAGGATGGGAAATCAAATACCAATTCTCTCAGCAAAAACATCAATTTACAGTTCATTTTATGCCGGAAACTTCAATTCAAAAGATATAAGTTATACCTATTGTTGCAATTCAAAATTTCTTCTAAATCTCCAATGATATTGTATTCCATATCAAAAGGAAACATTACAAGAATGTCTATAAAATTTAGAGTCACACTAATTACTTTGGCCTACGTGCTATCCAGTATGGTTAGGGTTTCAGCTCAGACCCAAGATAGCACTAGCCAAATTAATCAAGTTAAAATTGACATTCAAGACCAGGACATAAATAACTATAAATTGGATTACAGGCACCTCATTGCACCTACAGTGTTCATAGGTTTTGGGATTGCTAGCCTGAGTAATGAATCCTTGAAAGAACTCAATAACTCCACCCGATATGAAATATTTGAACATCAACCTGATCACATACAGCTAGATAATTATACCCAATATGCCCCAGCTTTGTTAGTATACGGTCTGAATGCGGCCGGAATTAAAGGAAAACACAATTTACGCGATAGAACAATAATCTACCTCACATCCCAAATGCTCAATGCGGCAATGGTTTTGCCTTTAAAGCACCTGATCCATGAAGAAAGACCTGATGGCTCCAACAACCTTTCTTTTCCTTCTGGCCACACATCTACGGCATTTTCTTCTGCACAATTTATGTTCAGGGAATATAAGGACAGTAATATCTGGCTTGGAATCTCTGGCTATTCTTTTGCGCTTTTCACTGGAGTTTACCGAACCATCAATAATCGTCATTGGGTCGGTGATGTAGTAGCCGGCGCAGGATTTGGAATTATATCCACAGAACTTGCATATTGGTCTTATCCTTTAATAAACAAACTATTAACTAAAAAGGACATTCAAAATGCTTCCATGATAATGCCATTTTACCAAAACAAAACGTTTGGCTTAAGTTTTTGTAGAGTATTTTAAATATCTATTCAATATGTGGATCTTTTATGCATTACTTTCGGCCTTATTTGCAGCATTGACTGCTATTTTCGCAAAAATCGGAGTCACTCAAATCAATTCCAACCTAGCAACAGCTATTCGAACTGTCATTGTATTATTTCTGATCTGGAGCATCGTGTTAGTCAAAGGGGAGCTGAAAGAAATTGCAAATATCTCAAAGCAGAACATCTTATTTTTAATCTTATCAGGTATTGGAACCGGACTATCCTGGATATTCTATTTCAAAGCCCTGCAGATCGGCAATGTGTCTCAAGTTGCTGCAATTGATAAATTAAGCGTAGCCATTACTATTATCCTATCCATTATCTTCTTAAAAGAAGCACTCACAATGAAAACTGCAATTGGGGCCGGGCTAATTATCTTAGGCACCTTGGTTCTTACCATGAAATAGCGTTGGTTATTAAGGCATTATCAAGTGTAATTTCAAAAAATCAATCAAACTTGTTACAAAAAAATATTCAAATAATTAACTTATTGATTTTTAATTAATTAATAGTTTTACTGACAGAAAGAGTTATTTTATCAAAACTTTAATTAATTCCTAAAATATGATGGGTCAGACAACCATTCATCACAAAATAATTAGTTTTAACTAATATAAACCCCATATTTTCCAACTTTTACCAAAAAGGATTATATTCTTTTATTTATTAATCCAATTATCAAGTAGAGTATTATATTTTCTTAGTAATATTCCAATTTGTTTATAAATGTTAAAGTTTTTCTATATTTGACACAATCAATAATTATGAAATCAATAAGCCTTCACTTATTGAAAATGTTTAACAAATAGTATTACTAACAAAATTTATTTACGAACAACGAAGTATTATGAAACAAAGATTACTCAGCGTTATTCTGCTGTGCTTGCTATTCGTAGGAGTAGCAAATGCACAACTAAGGCAGGTAAGCGGTAAAGTGACTTCGGCCTTGGATGGCACCTCCTTAAGCGGGGTATCAATCCGTGTTGATGGAACGAATACTGCAACCCAGTCTGATGGTGATGGTAACTACACCATCGATGTATCTAGAGGAAATGCAACTCTTGTATTTTCTTATATTGGATATGCAACACAAAGAGTAGCAGTAGGTACCCAATCTACTGTAAATGTGCAATTAACCTCCTCTGACAACGAGCTTGAAGAAGTTATCGTAACGGCATTAGGGGTTAAAAGAGAAAAAAGAGAATTAGGCTATTCTGCTGAACAAGTAGATAGCAAAACCGTTAACAAAGCCAGTGCTGTAAACATCGCCAATGGTTTACAAGGTAAAGTTTCAGGATTGAATGTAACGACCTACAATTCTGGCGTTTTTGAAGATGTCCGCATCAATTTGCGCGGT
Organism: Sphingobacterium sp. LZ7M1; assembly: GCF_024296865.1. Taxonomy (GTDB): domain Bacteria; phylum Bacteroidota; class Bacteroidia; order Sphingobacteriales; family Sphingobacteriaceae; genus Sphingobacterium. The sequence continues at coordinate 2,843,545 of NZ_CP101134.1, forward strand.
ATCAGATCATTGACAGGTAACAACAACCCATTATTGGTATTGAATGGTGTACAGATGGATATCAAATATCTTTCTTCCCTAAATCCAAATGATGTTGAAAATGTATCTGTGTTAAAAGGCGCTGCTGCTGCAGCAATCTATGGTCCTGATGCACGTAACGGCGTGATTTTGGTTAATACCAAGAGCGGATCTGAAAAAACTGACATTAATGTAAGCCACTCTACCCAATGGCAAAACATCTCCTTCTTTCCAAAATTGCAAAAACAATTTGGACAGGGTTACGATGGCATCATCGACCCAGTTGAGAACTGGTCATGGGGACCGGCTTACGATGGTCAAATAGTTGATATCGGCCCGCAATTACCTGATGGTAGCCAACAGACTACTCCTTATGTCGGTACAGATGAGCGCGAAAAATTCTATGACACTGGTGTCACTAATCAAACCAACGTATCTATAAACGCAAAAGACTTTTTCTTAAGTTTAGAAAACTCTGACATCAAAGGTATAGTACCTGGTGATAAAAACAGAAGAAATGGTATTCGCTTAAACGCAAAACGTGAATTTGGTATGTTCAGAGCAGGTGCTAACTTCAACTACTCGCAACAGAACTACAACACATTTAACCAATCGGGTCCAGAAAACTATTTCACAGCCCAAGGTACAGGTGGTAATGACGGTCTATTCAGCCAATTGATCAATACAGCTGCGCATATCCCCCTTACCAGCTATAAAGATTACAAAAACAATAAATTCGCGACTTACGAGAACTGGTTCACTAACTACGGCTTGAACCCATACTTTACCTTAGACAACTGGCGTACTTCTGGCAAAAAGCAGGATTTGATTACTAATATCGACCTTGGCTTAAAACCATTCGATTGGTTAGACTTCACCTACCGTGCAAGTTTAACGTCTAGAGGAATTGCAGAACGCGATCTTACCGTAGGTAATAAATCTACACCTTTCGGTGAATCTCGTGGCAAGACACCTATTCCTTCTTCATTAGAAGAATATAGCTATAACCAAACAATTTTAACCTCTGAATTCTTTGCTAATGTCACTAAACAAATCAATGATGATTTCAAATTCAACGGTATCTTAGGAACCTTTGTAAGACAGAATGAATACAGAGCGACAACTGTAGGTGCAGGCAACCTTGTAATACCAGAACTATATAACATCAGCATAAGGACCGGAAACTTAACCGGTAACTCCGACGGTTATAAAACAAGATTGTTTTCTACCTACGGAAGTGCTGGTTTTAATTACAAAAATTGGGCTAATTTAGAATTCACAGGCCGTTGGGACAAAACTTCAACTTTAGCTCCAGGAAACAATTCATACTTTTACCCTGGAGTAAATGCTGCAGTAGTGGTTTCAGATGCTCTTGACATCACTTCTGATTTCTTTAATTATTTGAAAGTTAGAGGTGCTTGGACCAATACCGCCAATTCAGACATTAGCCCTTACTTTCTTGAAGCAACATTCTCTCAAGCCAATGGATTCCCATTTGGTGTAGTTTCTGGTTTGACTGCCAACAATGAATCTTACAATTACAACCTTAAACCAGAACGTATCAATACCACTGAAGCTGGTTTTGAAGCAGGTTTCTGGAACAACAGATTAACGTTAGAAGCTACTTACTTCTTCTCGAAAAATACTGACCAAATTATCAGGGTGAGTACTTCAGAAGCTTCTGGTTATTCAAGAACAAATACCAATGCCGCTTCATTCAACAGCAAAGGTGTTGATTTTGACTTCAACTTATCTCCATTAATTAAATTTAATGATGGTGGTATCAGCTTCAGAGGAAATTTCCTATGGAACGATTCAGAAGTAACAAGCATCTACGAGGCTCAAGGATTGAACCAAAAAGAACTTGCTGTTGGTGGATATATTGCTGCAGGAAACTATGCAATCGTGGGTGAACCAGCATTTGTTATGCGCGGCACCGACTACGAGAGAGATGACCAAGGCCGCATCATTGTTAGTGAAGCTGATGGTCGCCCTTTCCAATCATCAACCAATGTAAACTTTGGAAGAACCCTTCCTAAATGGATAATCGGATTGAACCCATCTGTAAACTACAAAAACTTCAACCTTTCAGCGTTATTTGAATATAAAGGTGGCCACGTAACTTCATTCTTCGGATTAGGTTCTGCAATGGCATGGACCGGTGTATCTGAAGCTACAGCTTACAACAACCGCGAGCCCTTTATCCTTCCTAACTCTGTGATTGAAGATCCAAACAACCCAGGTTCATACATACCTAACACCACTGCAAAAATTGGTGAAAACGAACCTATTTACAACTACTATACAGGAGAATTCGGAAATACTGCATCTAATTTTATTGTAAGTGCAAACCATTGGAGATTTAGGGAACTGGCATTATCGTATGATATCCCTGAAGCATGGCTTTCAGCAAGACAGAAAACCCTGAAAGGTCTTTCTATCGCACTTGTCGGAAGAAATTTAGCTTTATGGCTTCCTAAAGAAAACAAATTCATGGACCCTGATTTTGACAGCATGGCTTCTGATTATCCGAACGCTTATGGTAATGTCAATGACACTTCAAACCCACCTGTTAGAAATTTTGGATTTACAATAAATGCTAGGTTCTAATTTAATCGAGAAGAAAATGAAACAAAAAATATTATTGGCAGTACTAGCAACTTCTTTAGTACTGTCGGGTTGTAAAGATAGTTTCTTTGATATCAACACCAACCCAAACAGACCTACGATTGCCTCTGTCACTCCTCAGTACATCTTACCGATGGTATTGAAGCAGACAGCAACAAGAATGGGAACTCAATACTCCTTTGCAGCCTCATGGACCGGATATTATGGTCGCGGTGCTAGTTATGGACCAAGTTTACCTTTGGAAAACTACAGTATCACACCTGCATTTCAGCAAGCTCAATGGGCTAATAGTTCAACCACTTGGTTTGATGTCCTAAACGACGCCGAATTAATGGCTCAAAAAGCGGAAGAAACCAATGAAACATTTTTCTTAGGTGTATCCAAGGTAATTAAGGCTATTGGTTTTATGTACCTTGTTGATATGTACAATAACGTTCCTTATAAAGACGCATTAAAAGGAGATGCAAATATTGCTCCCACATATGAAAAGGGACAAGACATCTATGCGGATTTACTTGTACAACTTGAGGAAGCAAGACAAATTTTCAAGGCTAACCCCGAAATTTCAGATGCAACAGCGACAGCAGATGTCCTTTTTGGAGGCGATTTAACCATGTGGAGAAAGCTGGCAAATACCCAATCCCTTAAATTATTGATCCACCAATCAGAGTTTGCTCAAAACCCTACTGCTGAAATTGCAAAAATTACGGCTGATGGCAGCGGATTTATTGAAGCCGGTAATTCAGCCAATTTAACCTTGAGCTTTGCCAATAACGACGGCCAAGTAAACCCTGTCTATATGTCTTATGTAGCAGATCAAAGTGGAATTGAAACAGACGCATTCAATAGAGTAAGTGCATATTTATTAGATAGATATGTATCAAATAATGATATCCGTTATCAATACCTTTTCGATAAGGCTGATGATCCTGTAGATCCTACCATTGAATATGTAGGTGCAATTTTTGGCGGACCAACCGTTCAAGGATTGTATTCTGCGAACCAATCTAGAGTAGTTGGACCAGGTATCGTTTCTTCTGGTTCTGACCCAATGTGGTTCTTTACATCTGTGGAGAGCTTATTCCTTCAAGCAGAAGCAACTCAACGCGGCTGGCTAACTGGAAACGCTAAAACTACATATGAAAACGCCGTATCGGAATCCTTCAAATGGCTAAACGTCAGCAATGCACAAACAGAAGCAGACGACCTTCTTGCGGCTTCAGCTAATTGGGATAATGCAGCCAACAAATTGGAATTGATCATTAACCAAAAATATCTATCCCTTCCTAGTATCAACAACTTCGAAGCTTGGGTAGATTACAGAAGATTGGGATTCCCTACTGACGTTCCTCTATCTGCTAATCCTAATATTCAAGGACGTAAGATCCCGCTTCGTTTGATGTATCCTCAAAGTGAATACAGCTACAACAATGCAAATGTAACTGCTCAAGGAGACATCGATCCACAGACCAGCAAAATTTTCTGGGACGTGAATTAATTTGCACAACCAATCTGAGTTAATCAGATTAAGAGTATAAAAGAAGATCAGCAGTAACCAAATGGTTACTGCTGTTTTTTTTCATTCATAGGGCAAGTAAATGCATGCTTCTCCCCTTCCTTATCCTTAGAATTTCCCTCCAAAAAGTCTGTTTTATCCCCGAATTAACTTACCTTTGGCAGATATTAAAAATTTAAGAATGAGCGACAACAAGATTATTCTTCCAGATCAGGCTTCTCAAGAGCAAAAACATGTACAGGTGAGAAAAATGTTCAATTCCATTTCCGGGAATTACGACAAACTCAACAAGGTCATTACTTTTGGCATGGAAAAAGGTTGGAAGAAAAATGTCTACAATCTTGTCGCAGCAAAAAGTCCCAATAAAATCTTGGACATTGCAACCGGAACCGGCGACATGCTCCTGCTTTTCGCAAATAGCAAAGCCTCGGAAATTATCGGAACGGATATTTCAGAAGGCATGCTGGCCGTAGCGGAAGAAAAAGTAAAACAATTGGGACTGGAAAACAGAATTAAACTAGATCAGCAAGACGCAGAGAACCTTGCCTTTCCAGACAATAATTTTGATGCCATCAGTATTACCTATGGAATCCGAAACTTTGAAAACCTGGACAAGTGCCTACAAGAGATATATCGTGTAACAGCAGCAGGTGGTCAACTTATCGTCCTTGAAACCTCCGTACCTCAAAATTTTATCCTGAAGTCAGGCCATTTAATCTATACCAAATGGGTAATGCCTTTATTGAGCCGTATGTTTAGCAAGGACAAAACCGCCTATAAATACCTTTCAAAATCCGCATTAAACTTCCCGTATGGCGAGGAACTAAAAAAACGCTTCGAACAAGCCGGATTCACCGACGTAAAGATAATGCCTCAATTTTTCGGTGCCTCAACCATTTACCAAGGAATAAAGAAATAAATCAGAAATAAAAGCTTCAAAAAAAGGATAGTGTCACAAAACACTATCCTTTTTTTATTGTTTAAAATATCAAATTTCTTAAATCATTTACATCACACTATTACAACCAAAAACCCCATTTCCCTGTCTAAATACTAAATACTAACTACTAACTACTAAATACTAAATACTATATACTAAATACTATATACTAAATACTATATACTAAATACTATATACTAAATACTATATACTAAATACTAATCTGCCATGCATACCCTACTACCCTTTATCCTGGTATTAATACTTCTGATCGTATTTTTAACCATTTTCGCCAATCAGCTTAAAATAGCCTATCCTATTCTTTTGGTTTTGGCAGGTTTGGCCATTAGTTTTGTTCCGGGTCTGCCCCTCTTAAAGATAGACCCCGACCTTATCTTCTTTGTCTTTCTACCACCGCTCCTCTATGAAGCCGCTTGGGGTGTCTCATTCAAGGAAATGAAAAAATGGTGGCGGATAATTGGAAGCTTTGCTTTTTTGGTGGTATTCTTCACCGCATTTCTAGTCGCCATCATATCCAATCAGATCATCCCAGGCTTCAGTTTGGCGTTAGGCTTTGTCCTAGGGGGAATTGTCTCCCCTCCAGATGCCGTCAGCACCGGGGCAATCACCAAATTCGTGAAGATCCCCAAATCAACAACTGCCATTCTAGAAGGCGAAAGCCTTTTGAACGACGCATCTTCCTTAATTATCTTCCGTTTTGCTCTGGTAGCAGTAGGAACGGGACAATTTATTTGGCAAGAGGCAGGAACGCAATTCCTATGGATGCTGTTTGGGGGAGTTGGCATTGGCCTTTTGGTGGCTCAAATCTTTATTTGGATACATAAACACCTGCGCACCGAAGCAGCATCTGATATTGCCCTGAGCTTGATCAGCCCCTACTTCATGTATTGGTTGGCAGAGCAGGCGCATTGTTCAGGAGTGCTCGCGGTTGTCGCAGGTGGTCTGTACATGTCCTCACAAAGGCTTAAGTACTTGGCAGCAAGCAGTCGGATCAAGGGGGCCTCCGTTTGGGAGAGCTTTGTATTTCTATTGAATGGAATGGTCTTTTTATTAATTGGACTGGACCTCCCCGAAATAGTGGCTGGAATCCGGGCTCATGGAACCCCGTTGGGAACGGCTATTGGCTACGGCATCATCATCACCATCGTATTAATTGCAGCTCGAATGATTTCGGCCTTTGCTGCCATGTTAGCAACCCTCATTTTTAGGCCCCAGATTGCGCATCAACAACAGTTTAGTACCCGAAGATGGTATACTCCGCTATTGATGGGCTGGACAGGTATGCGCGGCGTGGTCTCCCTGGCTGCGGCTTTGGCCATCCCTTTAACCCTTCCAAACGGCGAAGCATTCCCACACCGGAACCTTATTTTGTTTATCACCTTTGTCGCCATCCTATTGACCTTGGTCATACAAGGACTCACCTTACCTTATTTGATTGCTAAAACCCAGCCCTTCAAAGGCTATAAAAATGAAGAAGAAATGGAAGAGGAAAATAGACGGAACATGAAGCTCGGACTAAAATCCCATGTCTACAATTTCGTCAAGGATAGATATGAAAACCAACATCAAGGCGATGCAGCCATGGAAAGGATCTTGAAGTATTGGGAAGATCAATCCAAAGTTCAAGAACACAGTTGGATGAATGGAGTAAGCAAGCAGACCTTACTGGAAATCTTCGCTGAACAAAGGATATATTTGACCAACTTAAACAAAGATGAAAAGTATGATGAGGAATTGATACGTCAGCAGATCTATCAAATTGACCTAGAAGAAGAAAGAATCATCTTGGTTTTCAAAAGCCATTTGCCATAATAAAAATAACAAAACAGCCCTTAAAGCGTTTATTAGGAAACAATAAAATCAAACTTATGCCGACATTGGAACAAAGAATTGAAGAATTAAACAGACAATTTGGATTTAGGGAACATCCCGAAGACTTTAACTTTGAACTGAACCCTGAACGCATTGCCTATAAAAATGAAGCCCTACGAACCAAAAACCGGGACTTATATGCTTCCTACCTTGCAGATAATTATCCAAGGGAAATGGATAGGGAATTAGCAGATTTTGACCAAAAAGCCAATAACTTAATCCAGGTTAGCAAAGATGAGGCTGAACAGCTTTTTGCCGACAATAAAATCAACATGCTAAAAAGTGACATTAGTTTCAAGGACCCTGAAGCCATTTTTCAGATGAAAAAAGTAAATGAAGAAGACCTCAACTGGCATTTAGAAGGCCATGAAACAGATTTACTGAATGGCAACTCCAGACCTTATGAAGCCTTGGAAGGCAAAAGCAATATCTGGCTTTTAAAATAAACCCTCCCCACCTTTCCATACTAAAATACACACTTGATAAATAAAATCCGCAACTACTGCGTAGTTGCGGATTTTACTTTGTTACAAAAGAAAATAATTCCAAAAAATTATTTTCATACCCACAATTCCTTAAAAACCACGATTATATCCTAATAAACCAAATAAAGCTTACTACATAAAAGTTAATTTTATTAACATAAATATATGTTGGTTATACATTTACTTATTTATTTAAACAATACAATATATTTTCGCTCACATTTTTAATTATTTAGTTAATAAACACACAATAACTATTTCTTTGCAAACAAATAGCATGGACCACAGCACTAACAAAAAGAAAGTTTATGTCAAGCCAATTATCCTCATCGAAGAATTCGAATTAGAGGAAGGGATTGCAGTCGGATCTTATAATATTAAGACAGGAGGACCTTCAAATGAACCTAAAGTAGAAGATTGGGACATGAACACAGATGGTAAATTCAAGAATTTTGATCTATAAATTCTTAAAAAAAACAATTAAGAACCAAGCTCAAATTAAACCAATACTTAATTTAACATGATAACAGTTAATAAGACCTATTTATTTCATGCTATTTTCCTGATTTTTATCTTAACTATACTAGCATGTAAAAAGCAAACTGGAGAAACAGAGAAACCTAACCCTTCCAAAGAAAATTCACTTCACTTTAGAATTCAAGGTGTCCAAGACATCAGTGAACCTGAATTGAATCATGATAATAGTAAAGCTTCAAATAGTGTTACAGCAAGGAGACGAAAGATTGCAGCAGAAAGTGAAATCGTAAGTTTAGATGGTATTGATGCCATTATGAAGGTAACAGAGGAAATACCCAGCCATTACCCAGATAAGATGGAAAAGAAATCCCTCACGGTAAAGAACAAACAGTCCAGAACTTCGGGCAATGGAAATTTTGCCCGCGCGATCTCCCAACTGAAAAATGGTGTGCGATATAAAATTGTACTATATAAAGCTGATCCTAATGGCAAGCCAATCGAATTTGTTGACCAAGCTGATGGTCAGGTTGGTGGTACGGATGTTTCCATTGAAGCATACAGAAACACGAATTATCGATGGTATGCATATACTTACAACAACAACAGTCCTTTAGAAGTATTTACAGCAAATCAAAACAGCCTACCAGTAAAACCTTCTGGAAACAATAATTTATTGAGGCAGGACTTTGCTTATGCTACTGGCCTCATAACTACTGGCAATGTCATCGATGGCAGTAGCAGCATCAACAACATTGTCTTGACCAGGAAAACCGCTCAGATCATCGTTGAAATTAACTCTAGGGGCATGTTCGGCGCAATAGCTTATGCCAGCCCTCGATTCAAGGACAACTCAGGTCTTAGCAGAGCTGATTTCAGATTAATCGATAGCAGTTACCAGAACCCAAGTACTATGATAAGTGCCTTGAATGTCTATAACCATCATGGTTCTGGTTTTTCCGTACCAGTGGGAACTGATTCTGTTCCAGAACCAGATTGGAAAAGAAGATACACCTTTTATACAGTTGCTAATGGAACTGCACCTGTAAACTTGGTTGTTTCTTTGGACACCCTTAAAATAAAAAGCGAGCGACTTTCTGAATATGGTGACAACCCTTATTATTTAGAAAGAGAGTTTTATAATCGTGCATTCAGTTTCCCAAATTTTATCCCTCAACCTGGAAAAAGTTATTTTATTTCAATCAAATTGGTTGAATCTGCTATTCCAATTGGTAATACCATGTGGGCTAGAGCAAATGTGTACCGAAATATTAAAAGCCCTAGACTACCTGGCAATTTTTATGAATACAGATTCCGATATGACAACCCTATTTTCAATTCGACCGATGATGTCCCCCACATGACCGATATGTTTACCAATGATATCTACAATATAGGTGGCAAGAACATCTGTGAAAGAATCTATCCAGAAGGAGTTTGGGATTTACCAACAAGAGATGATTTCAATCAATTGGATGATTATTCCAACAAAGAGTTACAGACTGTAGGCTTAAATTGGTATACGAGAATAATCCCACAAAATCCTACATCCTTATCAATCGGATATGTTGATGGGTATCTTAATTTTGTTCCAATGGGTTACAAAAGAATCAGCACAGAAGGATTTAGTCAATATTTCCCTAACAGTTTAAACTTTATGCAAACAAAAGGCTATTGGAGAACCAAGGAAGCTGCTGTATTTGCACAGTTCAATTACAGTCTCATGTCCAGAAATTATATCAATACCGGAAATTATACAGCGAATTGGAATGCTTGCATCCGATGTGTCAGAAAAAAAGGTTAATCGCCGATTTTTTCCAAAAATATCCGATCTAGCTCAAATTCATTACCTTTCTCTCCCTGCTTCCGGACGTGAAAGGTAATGGAATTGGTTTGTTTCGTGATCTTAATAGTTCCCATTTCTACCTTCTCATTCAATTTCTCTTGTGCAGCTAGGCTTGACTTCCAATCTGCAATTAGCTTTTGCCTTTGCCAAATGGCGAATTCAGCCCCATTTTCCTTCTCAAAATAGGAAATCGACAATTTATACTCGCCTTCTGGAACATCAGTGAGCATAATTCGAACGGTATGATGCCCATCAGAACGCATCCTTAATCCACGGTCTTGCTTGACTTCTGCCCCACCACCAAGTGTTACTTCCATCAACTGTGGGAAATACTCATGAACCGTTGGCAAATAAACCTGACGAAGTGCATCTGTAGGCTCAATTTTTGAACGCAAAGGTTGGGCAGCATAATACATGGCGATAGATGTATAATCCACTGGAAACTCATTACCTTCTGGACCATGCTCTATAACATGGTCAATCTCCTTTTCAAAAGGCATTTTATCCGTCATGAAAAAACGATAGGCCCCTGTCCTTCCCATTGGCAAACTATAATCCAGTGATCCATGGATGGGCAAACTTATCCCACGGTCCCATCTGTCCAACAAAGCATACCAGCCCCCATTATAATAATCTTCTGAACCTGTTCCATGCAACCTTTGTTTCCCATCGATATGGGTGACATCATCCCCCTCAAAGAACAAGGTCATGCCCGGCCTTAAGCCTTGAGCCAGATGAATGGTCCCTACATAATGACCCTTTCCATTAGTTTTTAAAAATTCATAATATTTACCTGTCTCTGGCTTTTCCCTTCGCCATACCGCATAAAACTTCCCTTCTTTCTCCTTTTCTCTTGCCTCATCTGTATAGTAAACCTTAGTTTTGATTGATATGGGCGCTTGTTCCAGATTGGCTCTTTTCTTATAGACCATTTTCAGTTCAGCAGATCGGTCAAAAGGCATAGGCATATAGCTATAGTTTAGGTTTCCCTTACTCCCCATTAATAGACCCCGCATAGCTTTTTTACCATAGGCATATCCAAAGAAATCAGCAACCGGAGCATAAACAGCTTCAATTTTTTCATCATCCCATATTGCAGACAATACAATATCTTTTTCCATCCCTTCAAATGATGTCCCTGCATCCACTTCCAGCCCAACAATCCTTCCACCCTTATTTGCTTTAAAAAAGTCAAGTTCTTCACCTGGGTTGATTACAAATGTCTTTTCTACGACCTGAATACCCGCTGACTTGCCTTTAGCAAATAGATCGGCACCTGGATCCATACCCATATAAATTTTACTTAGCTCCTCAATCTTGGCCTTTTCGATTGGCGAATAGGTCCCGGTATAAGATTCAACTTTTCTATCAGGCATTTGCCTATTCTGGATCTGTAAGAACAGGATTTTCTCCCCTTCAAAAACTATTTTCAACGACTTCTTATAAGGAATGGGAAGATAGGTAAAATAGCCCCCGACCTCATTCCCAGAAATTCCCTTCACAAATGGAAAAACATTCCCTGAAAAAAGATCTGAAAAACGGATCCTCAACCTAGCTTCTTTTTCACCATCAAAATAGAAGGCCAGGGTATCATCGGTTGGGGTCGGTGTCCAAATTCTATTGACAACACCCGATCCCTTAAAATCTGCAATGACCAAATGATTCCCTTCTTTTCGGATAAAAGAATAGGCTCCTCCAAATCCATCATCGTTTTTACCTGTCCGATCATAACTTGATATTTGTTCAATATATTCGCCGGTCCTATAGGATGGAAGTAAATCAGGACGGATTAAATTATCCAACTCCTCAACAAAACTATACGGTGATTTTTGCGGAAATGCCGGATGACTGTTTAAAACAATAAAAGTAATGGCCAAAATTGACAGGTAATAAGCTCTTTTCATGGCAATGGATTTTGAAAATTAAACTGCTGTTTATAAAGGTATTAAACGTTTAAGCTACTCTAAGATAAAGAAAATAACATAAATTAGACCCTCTTTCCAGAATAGCAATTCGTCAAGATTGTACTTAATTGTACGGAATCTGGATACAAAAACGCCATTTTACCTTTTAGGATAGAATGGCGTTTTTATATGTTTTAATAAGTTAAGGACAGTTCAGTAAATACTGCTTTTTTATTGGAACCACCTTTGACTTGCAGGCCTGGCCTTGGACTACGGTCCCAAGGTGCAAGTTCCTTAAGGTTAAAGCTGCTTGCATCGTTTATTTCCATAACTTTCCAAATATCTTCTTGAACCGAAAAGGATGCCGTACAGCTAAGATCATCTTTTGTCTGAAGCCTTAGGGAAATTTCTTTCGTATTCCCTGGAATTTCTTGGCTAGAAAGGATCTTGTACTCCTCCCCACTTGCCTGCCATACTATAACTTTCTTTCCTTGAACAGATAGACCAAGAGCACGATCTTTATCTCCATAGATCACTACCCCTTTCAGAAGTTCTTGATCCGACTTCAATAAATCCAATTTGGCAGTTAGGTCGTATTTCTTGCTTGCAGGCCTCCAAGTTAACACAGACCCAACTTCATTTGCTTTTATCTCAGCAGCAGATAGTTCCAAGCCCGTTGAATTCAATTCTATTTTAGGAATAGCATTCCTAAAATCCCATTGCCCAAACAAAGCTGATCGTTTAATATTCTTGAAATCCAAACTGAAACTTGATGATCCATCTTCACTATCATTTTTTATGAAATCAAAAACAGGCTTATTTTGATCTGACCATTCCAACTTTGCCAATAAACCTTGCCTTCCAGTAAAGACCGTCCCATCTTGGCTATAACCATGAAATAGGTAATAATAATCTCCTTTTTTGTCGGTCACAAAAGTACCATGACCCATGCATTTCCATCTTTCGTTGCTTCCTAATAGCACAGACTCACCTACATCTTCATATGGTCCTCTAATAGTTTTTGAGCGAACCGCCTGTACATGGTAATCACATCCTGGACCGCAGCATGCTCCAGCAGAATAAAACATATAGTAATACCCATCTTTCTTAATAAAACTCTGCCCCTCTATACCAATTTTTGCAGTATCTTGTAAAATAGAAAATGGTTCGCCCTCAAGCTTCATACCGTCCGCTGAAAGTTTACTGCCCAATAACTCTATAGGTCGCTGATCAAGACCATAGGCTTTCCAGGTCATGTAAAGATCCTTACCATCCCTGACAACAAATGCATCGATAGACTCGGTTCCATAATCTACAACAATCCCTTGATCGACAAAACCTCGATCCGGAAATTTGGAAGTTGCAACCCCGATACAGGAAACTCCATCTGACTTACGCTTTGCGGAGTAATACACGTAGTAAGTCCCATTCTGATAAAAGTATTCTGGTGCCCAAAAGGAAGATGCGATCCAGTCAGGAGTTTTTTCAAAAACAAAACCCACCTGTTTCCATTCCCTTAAATCTGTCGAGGTATAAATGGGCAAATGGGGAGCCCACTCACTGGAAGTTCCCACTGCATAATATTTTCCATTGGCTGATATGACGCTAGGGTCTGCAAAATCACCAACTATTCTTGCTTGGTTCTGTGCCCTTAATGGCGAAGAAATGAAAACAGCAACAATCAGGAAAATACCTGCTAATATTCTTTGAAAAGTTAGTTCGTAATTCATAAGGTTTGTATTGATTAACTGCAAAATAGCAAATAATTCACAGCCAATCAAGGCTTAGCTAAATTGTTTAAGCCATCTATATATGAATGCAATGAAAGATTATTATTGAACGCAATTTCCGCATCCAAATTGTAGCTTGCGGAATCTCCGTAATCCTTTTTTTACATCCTAAATACAATTAATGCCCTAAAAATTGGTTTATTTATTAAACACATAAAAATCATGCTAAGTAAAATTATCAAGGAAGAAACTAAAGGGTCTCACCAAAGGCTTGAAGCTAAAATGGTTAGAATAATCAAAAAAATTAAAACTGAAGCTGAATATGCGACCTTTTTAAAAAGTTTCTACGCTTATTTCCATGCCTTAGAACAAGAAACCGGAAAATTCATTAACACCGAAATATTACCTGACAAAGCCATGCGCAGAGATTCTTCCTATATTCTAGCAGACATCCAAAGCCTTGGGTTCGATTTAAGCAGCCTACCTCCAGCAGAAGCGCCCAAAGTTGAAAATACATTGCAGGCATTAAGTTCATTCTACGTATTAGAAGGATCCATCATGGGCGGCCCATATATCGTTCAAATGTTAAAGAAAAATGGCATCACAAAAGGCTTTTCATTTTTCGAAGGCTATGGGGATCAAAGTGAAGAAATGTGGAAAAAATACACTGATGCATTGAACAAATTTGCTTCAGACCCTTCTCAAGAAAAGTCAGCAATTGATATTGCCAATCAAACATTTGATAATTTTGAGGAAGTTTTTATGGCTGAAATAGAAAAATAGCGAATAAATAGAACAGTCTTAGAACTGGTATTTTTGGTATATTTATTTTTACATCTTTATCTTCTAACCATGTAAACAATTTACCCATGGAACTCTTCAAAACTTTAAAAAGAGAAGACCTCAAAAGACTATTCGATAATTTTTATCAGTATAGAGATAAAGTCTTACAATTTAGGGACTATACAAACCAAGTCATTGAAGTCCCTAAAGCTGACCCTGATACTTTCAGAAAAGTTTCGGGATTTTTTGCTGACAAAAACCATGTCTATCGAGAATGCCTACAAGATGATTCCCCTGCAAAAACCATTGTTAATGCCTACGGACACCGAATGAACAACCCCGAAGCAAAATGGCAGATTGTAATAGTGGATGGCCTGGACGGCAAGTCATTTAATTATATCCAAGATAAATACGACACCGTTTATTGGAAAGATAAAAACGGAATATACATCAGAAAAGATGGAAACCTGAAAGCACTAGTAAATGTGGACCCTAAATCCTTTCAATACCTTGATTTTCTGTATGGAAAGGACAATCGACATATCTATTATGAAGACCAGATCCTTCCAATCGACGTTGATGATTATTCCCTGGATCAATGGGGTTTTATTAAAGATCAATTCCGAATTTTTCATTACGATTTCGAGATTGGATTAGACCCCCAATCATTTGAAGTGGAATATTATAACCTCATCAAACAGCCCATCATACTATTGGACAAAAATGGAAAATATGAATACACTCGCTCTATCCAAAATGATTCAAAAATTATAAAGCAAGAAAGTTAATCGACTAAATCCATTAGAATGGCTAAATTCGCAACTCTATAAACAAAGCAAAAAATGAGCGATCCAAATTCTAGAAGCAACATCAAACCGGGCATCTTGGTTAATATTATCCTAAAAAAAGACCAAAGATCTGGAAATCTCACCGAAGGAATTGTGAAAGATATCCTTACTTCTGCTCCCTACCATAGCCGGGGAATCAAAGTTAGGCTCACTGATGGCCAGGTTGGTAGAGTCGCTGAAATTATCGACGAAGACTAAATAGCGCTTTCTAACAACAACGTGACAATTAAATTCGTTTAGCCAACTTTTATTGGTTATGTTTGCCTCTTTTTGGCACAAAGACCGGTGATTTATTTATTCTCGCCAGCCTTTCCTATAGAATAAAGAGCATCATGATCGCAGATTTAGAAGATAAACAGATAAAAGAAATCTACAGAACCTCTATTATCCAACAGACCGCTTATTGGTCTGAAGTCAAGAAAATGCAAGGGGTTCAAAGCGTAGCCTATAACTTTAAGGTAAAGTCATCCGATTTGTTCAATCATCCAGCTGATGACACCTATATCATTGGCGACCTGCTGATCATCATTCAGCACCTTGATGCCGATCACTGTATTGCCTATGTTCCTTATGGCCCTGAAATTGAACCAGAGGCTGAAAACCAAGGCTATTTCCTGGAACAACTTTCCGAAAGCCTCAGAAGTTATCTTCCCTCATCCTGTATCATGATCCGATATGACCTATCATGGGAATCCTTATGGGCAAAAGAAGATGATTGCTATGACATTCATGGAAACTGGATCGGTGTTCCAGAAAAAAGAATTCAAGAACTAAGGTTTAACTTCAATACTGAAAATTGGAATCTTCGTAAAGCTAATACAGATATTCTCCCTTCCAATACGATCTTCATGGATCTCAAAAAAAATGAAGAAGATATCTTGGCTAACATGAAGTCCAAGACCCGTTATAATATCAATCTCTCAAAAAGAAAAGGTGTAGAAATCCGATCCTTAGGCATAGAAAACCTAGATGTTTGGTATGAACTTTATCGCCAAACAGCGCAGAGAAACAACTTCTTCCTGCATGACATCAACTATTTTAAGGTGGTTTTAAGCGCTCGGGCAAATGATACCCAATCACCTGCGCAGGTATTTCTCTTGGTCGCTCAAGTAGATGAACAACCTCTTGCAGCCATGTTTTTAGTCCTTGCGGGCAATAGAGGAACTTACCTCTACGGAGCTTCTGCTACCGAAAACAGAAATTATATGGCCACTTATGCACTGCAATGGAAAGCAATGCAGTTAGCTAAAGAAAATGGCTGTACTGAATATGACTTCTTTGGAATATCCCCGCAAGCGGATGAATCACATCCTATGTATGGATTATATCGATTCAAATCAGGTTTTGGCGGACAAGTGTATCACCGGATGGGTTGTTGGGACTACCCTCTGAATAAAGAAAAATACAACTATTATGCTTCCATGGAATTTCAAAACCAAAGCTATCATCTCAACTAAAAAAATAAAATTGGCAGTCCAATGAAGGACTGCCAATCTCATTTTAATTATTCTTTCAATTATCTAAATACAAATCTTTTTACTTTAGCGTCTTTTTTAACATCTCGGTTGGCATAAAACCATTGCTTTAAGATATCAAGCAACAAACCTAAGTATTTGATCAGTATCATGACTTTCCCAGGAAACTTGATTGATGATGACCTCACCATCAATAGGATTTGGGATAATGCCTCTAAAATTAATTTCATTCATTTTCCAATTTTGCTCTGAGGATCAATCATATTTAAACTCCTGTAAGCGGTTAACAATTTTGATTCTTCCCGACCCCATCCTTATCTTTTCTACCAAAACGGGATACCAAGTTTTATAGGCCAAGGCAGATTGAATAATCATAAAATCTTGACCTTCCTTCCTGAAATAACTTCCCATTAACGGACAGCCTTTAGTATCGGTATGATAATTTCCGATATGGAAAAACACGAGTGAAAAGGCAGGAATTTTTCGGATCTCCAGCATACCTTGGTGACGTCTGCCAAATTTAGGCGCATATTGACTGTTCATCGCTGCCGTGCTATTTAGCTCAAGTGGATAATTCCCTTCAGGAATACAGGTTCTTCCGAAAACTTTTGAAGACCTGATCTTATCCTCCAAAATATAAAATGCAAACAAACCGTCGATATAGAGATGAGATAAAGTACTATTTTCAGCACTGTACACTCTGACCAACTCGATCATTAGACAATAAATTCTTTTACAAATTGACTTTCAGAAATCCTTTTGGTCTTCTTATCAATAGAATACACCCATATTGCCAGTTTATCGCCTTTCTCAAATAGATTCATTGAAATTTCTGCAGTTGATATTTTTCGAGTACCTAATGACAAGTGATGGAAGTGCTTTTTATGCTCATTAAAAATGACCCCTCTAATCTCAACTTCCGCTAATGGAACCAAATACTTCGCCTCTGGAGCCCAAGTCAGCAAAATAGACTGATCTGTCTGTTTTCCGCTTAAATCAATGATCTGTTCTACGGTCCCTTTGCTGATAATAATTTTTGAGTAATCCAATTTGATTTCAGGTAAATTCCCTTGTACAGCATTCCGCAAAATATGGCTGGACAAAAGGTTCGCCGATGTCATGTACCTGATTTTTTCATCCTCATAATTTTCCTTCAAAAAATCTCGCAATGGATTTACAAAACTCATGACTAAGCTAAATTTAGCCTGTTGGTTCAACATCTTTTCTGAAGGTACTCTTTTGACCTTTTTTGGAAGTGAGCGGATATATTCTATCCCCCTCCAACTTCCACCAACTACTGAACCTACTTTTCCTGAAAAACTTCCTAAAATTCCGTTTGAAATAATTGCCATTTTTTTAATTTTTAAAATTTAACCATTCGATTGCATGCAATGCTGTTTTGATATCGACAGCTAAACTCTAGTTTTCTTTGCCCATAAATACATGTTGAAATAGTTTGGCACTGTTTGAAACGATATGGAACAATATGGAACAGAAAACAACTCAATGAGAGGAGCCTAAAAAACAAACTATGAATTTTGTTTAGTATAAATTTTTATATTAGACTTAACTAATTAACATTTATGGACATTCAAATTTCCCAAGCTTTTCAATCCCGGGTTAAAAAAACTCTTTTTTCAATTTTCGTATTTATTTTAGTCTACTGCATCCTTTTGCTAACTGCGATAGCAATCACGGCTTCTTTCTCTTATTTCGGAATCTGGACGATTGTGAATTATCCTAATTTCTTGACGATCACACTCGGATTAGGTTTGATTGCAGCAGGGTTTATGATCTTGTTTTTCTTGATCAAATTTATTTTCGCAACGAATAAGACCGACACCAGTGAGTTCATCGAAGTCACCCAAGAAGAACAACCTGAATTGTTTGCCATGATCCATCAATTAGTAAATGAAATAAAAACTGACTTCCCTCAAAAGGTCTTTTTGACTTACAACGTTAATGCTTCCGTATTTTATAATTCTAGCTTTTGGAGTATGTTTTTTCCAGTTAGAAAAAACCTACAGATTGGCGTGGGATTAATAAATTCATTGACCAACCAAGAATTGAGGGCTATCCTAGCCCATGAATTCGGCCATTTTTCGCAACGAAGCATGAAGGTCGGCAGCTATGTATATAATGTGAACAATGTTATTTTCAACATGCTCTACAACAATGAATCCTTGAGAAAGATGCATGAAAACATTGCCGGTTTGAGCTCCTATCTTGCCTTACCATTATATATTTCCATTTTCTCCATAAATGGAATTCAAAAGATCCTCCAGAAACTATATGACTATATCAACATAAATTATCTTGCCCTTTCCAGGGAAATGGAATTTCATGCTGATGAAATTGCGGCCAATGTGGCTGGATCAAAGGCCATGGCAGATAGTTTACAAAGATTGAGCTTCGCAAATCATTCCTTGGAAAGCGTCATTTCTTTTTATGAAAAGAACCATAACCAAAACTGGTTGCCCAAAGACATCTATGAAAACCAGCAGGTGGTTAATTTATTTCTTGCTAAAAAGAACAATTACGAAATCAACAATGGCTTCCCCATGGTACCTTTGGATGCTGAGTCAAAATACAATAAATCTAAATTGAATATAGAAAACCAATGGCAGTCGCATCCATCAACTCAAGACCGCATCAGGGCCATTGCAAAAATGGATATTCAGGTTGATTACAACAATCAATCTCCTGCTATCGAGTTACTCAAGAATAAGGATAACTTATTCCAAAAAATAAAAAACCATCTATTTGTCAACCTCAATCACCAAGGCCCCATTAAACAGTTAGATACTCTGGAATTCCAGCAAAACTTTGTGAAGGATTTTGAGAAAAATGATTTTGATGAAATGTATAATGACTTTTATTTCTTCATCAATCCGATAATTGAAGATTTCTCCAAGCTGGATTACCATGCTGAGCCAATTTCAATCTCTGAACTATTTTCCGATCATAATCGAGACCTTTCCTTTGACCTTAATTCCTTATTGAATGATAAACAGACCTTAACTGATATCAAAAACAAAACCTATAAGATCAAATCATTTGATTATGATGGGGTAAAATATAAAAGCTCGGATGCTAATCAAATCCTCAAATCCGTAGAAATTGAAATTCAAGCTAAACAGGCACAGATAAATGAAATAAACACAAAATCATTTGAAACCTTCTATAGTCTTGCGGATAACGATTTGACCAAAAGCCAATTAAAGAAGAAATATGAAGTGATGAAGGAAATGGAAGCAAGCTTTGAGAATCGCATCCAATTCTATTATGACCTGACGCAAAGGTATGCCTTTGTTTATGAACAGATTGAGTATTCTGAAATTATCAGTCATTTAATGAAAAACAAATCCCTGGAAACGAGATTAAAGACCGAAATCTCAACGCTCCTTAGCAATTCAGATTTGACCGTAGAACTCGCAAAGGATACATTGGATGGCTTGACCAGATTTGTCAATAACGACTTGGTATATTTTGAAGGATCAGCCTATCACGACGACAACTTAAATCTATTATTCACGGCTATCCATCAATACTACTACATGACCTTTAGGGCTTACTTCCTCCATAAGTACAACCTACTTAATTTTCAGAAGGACCTCTACAGAGGTTCATAAAAAAAGAGTGACTGATGCAGTCACTCTTTCTTCTTTCATCCAAATATGATTATTCGTAGCCTGGATTCTGTTGTAAGTTATTATTACCTGCAATAGCTTCATTCGGAACAGGAAATCTGTTTAAATGAGCAGAATTGCTGGCCACATGATCCCACCATTTCTCCGTAGTAAAGGCTTTCCAGCGAACTAAATCAGTCCTTCTTCTTCCTTCACCTAGAAACTCAATGCTCCACTCGTCAAGCAAGCGGTATTTGTCAAGGTTAGCAACCGTCACAGGATTAGGATCCTTTCCACCTTCAAAATTACGCTTACGCACTTGGTTGATCAGATTTGCCGCCTCTGCAGCATTCCCTGCACGGAAATTACATTCGGCAAGCATGTAATAAACCTCTGCCAAACGAATGATAGGCATATCTGCGCCCCATCTCAAGGTATTGTCGTTCAGATTTGGAATCGGAACTTTAACCAAACGAACTCCCGTATTCTCTTCTCCCTCTGACATTTTAGATGGTAATTGACTGACACTCGAATATTTCTTGCCTGCTCCTACTTCTGTAAACCTTCCTACCTGATCCACAAAATTCAATGGCTTATCCTTATACTCCTCTCCTCCAACTATTGCTTTTCCATCTGGAGTCAAGTGTGGACCTATAATGAACATACCTTCATAATTTCCACTTCCATTGTATTTGTATGGCTTCTTTCTGAAATCGCCAGCTGAATATTTCTCATATGGAGCACCTAACTTAAAGTCAGTGGTATACAAACTTCCGTCTGGCTTGCGCGATGGTGTCAAGTGGGCACCATTGTTCGCCCCCATATCTTGGTTGAAATACTGACGGGTGTTATAATGATAAAAATCAGCATAGAACCAACTATATTCCAGTTTTTTGAATTCCGAGGGCATAGACCATAGGATTTCTGGCGATTTATCATTGGTAAAGGTATGGGGACCATTCCATTGCGTATCTAAAGAATAACTGCCATATTGATTATTGATGATGGCCTGGGCCAAGGTTTTCGCTTCATTGTACATCGGTTTATTGATATACGACTCCGCATTGAAATAAAGCTGTGCCAGCATGGCAGCAACCGCTCCCTTGGTAATGGCACCGTCTTCCTGCTCACCAGCCTTTTTAGCTGGAATGTTTTCCAAAGCTGCTTTCAACAATTTTTCAATATGGTTGAACAGTTCCACATCGGTATTTCGTGGTAAAGCCTCGCCTTCAAGTGATTCGAAAATTGGCATCCCTCCGAAATAATCCAAACCCCGTAAATAGAAATAGGCAATCAAGGCATCCAATTGACTCAAATGCGATGCTTTAATTTCATCGGTCAGTGCAAATTGCGTATAATCTAACTTCTCTAAATCGCTTTTCGCATCCAATGCCAAAGCTACACCCATTAGTGTGCCTCTCCAGCTACCCCAAATCCATCCATCATCCGGTGTCCAACGATGATAGTGAAATCTTTCATTCTCACCCCCATTATACCAGTGCCTACCTTTGGTGGTAATGGCAAAATTATCTGCTGTATATTCTTGCAAGCGCCAACGGTCTTCCCCCATATACCATTTAGCATGGGTAAACGGGCGAAATAAGGCCGCTTGAATATCTTTCTCACTCTTAAAAAAGGTCTCTGGTGTTACCGAGCTGTAAAACTCTTGATCAAGCTTGGTACAACTGTTTGTTGTCAACAAACCAAAACCTGCACATAGAAATATTATATATTTTTTCATGGTCGTTTTCATTAAAAATTAAGTTGTAAGCCCATCATAAAGGTTCTTGTCTTTGGATAAACATTCCTTTCCTCAAAGCCTGGATCCAATCCGTTGATGTTCACCTCAGGATCCAATCCGCTGTATTTGGTGAATACAAAAAGATCTCTTCCAGTTGCATAAACTCTCAAGCTCTTAAATGGCTTTATCATTTCCCTGTTGAACGTGTAACCAATATTGATTGCATCCACTTTCAAGAAAGTCCCTTTTTCCAACCAGTAATCAGATAGTTCTTTTTCACCCTTGATATCCTTATGTTTTTCATAAGCCTCATCCAATACATTCTGTCCCTTTACATTTGGTAAGCTGTAGTACATATTGATCATATTGAAAACATCATGACCGATCCAGCTTCTCATATAAATATTGGCATCCCAATTTTTATAGGTAAACTCATTGTTCCATGACAACTGAATGGTAGGAATCGCTTGTCCAACAAATTTCTTATCACCTACAGTTTTGTTCTTGTCGCGTACGTCGAAGGCATTACCGTCCTTATCGTATAACATCCAATAGCCATCATCGGTAAATCCAGCAAACTGCCATAAGAAGAACCTTCCGATTTCCTCTCCTGGATACAACCTAACAGCAGATCCCGGAGAACCTGGAGCTGGGAATCCCTTACGATCAGAAAACGTCTGGCTTCCCCATAGTGAATTTAATTTACTCGTATTGTGCGAAGCAACAACTGAAGTTCTGTAACTGAAATTCTCTTTTTGAACAGCATTGTAATTCAACTCAAATTCAAAACCGTTATTCTCCATACTACCCACGTTCATCGTTGTTTTATCGTGGATCGCCGGAGGTTGCGAAACAGAAATATCATAGATCAGGTCATCAATCTTACGTTTATAGATATCAAATCGACCACTCAACTTATTGTTCAGGATGGTAAAGTCCATTCCTAAGTTGTATTCTTTTTTCACTTCCCATTTAATGCCTGGGTTCTGGTTATGTTTCACCCCATAGGTACGGAACCATTGTCCGTTTTGCAAGAACCAAGTATCCGCTGAGTACATCCGTGTTGATACCTCGGCACCGAAGCCCTCATTTCCTGTCTCACCGTATCCCGCTCTGAATTTTAAGTCATCAATAAAGGTGACATCTTTCATAAACGGTTCCTGAGACATTCTCCAGCCTAAGGATAGACCTGGGAAGAATCCCCAACGGTTTTCTGGAGCAAACTTCGAAGAGCCCTCATATCGAGCAGTAGCTGTCACAATATATCGGTCTAGATAGGAATAATTAACACGTCCAAAGAAGGCAGCCAATTTCACCCATGGATTTCTCCATGAACCCATTCCAGCACGCCCATCCGGCAAAAACGAACCTGTCCCCATGTCGTTTTCTTTGATACCGTCAACTGGAAAATCAGAGTTATTCATATCAAAGCCGCGGCCATTGAAATCTTGATAACTATAACCTCCAACGGCATTGACCGAATGTTCTTCCCAACGTCTGGTATAATTTACCGTCCATTCAAAAACACGATCCAAATTACGTTGGAATGCCTGACTTGCATATCCATCGATTCCGTCCTGTCTAGATAAGCGATGTTGTGCCGAACGGAAGAAACTTCCATGCTCTGAATTACTTTTGATACCAACGGTAGCACTGGTGCTTAAATAGTCAGTAAGATTCAATTTCAAGGTTGAGTTCGCTAATAGGTAGCGATATTGCCTTCTATCATCTCTTAACATAACTTCAGCAACTGGATTCCAATAATCATAACCTCCGACCAAAACATTATAGCCGGTCAGGTCATTAGCATTGTATGGCGTTTCGGTTGGATTTAATACCATGGCCATATTGAAGATGTCATTATTGGTAAAATCGGCATCTACTTGGTTATAACTGGCATTGGTTGACAATTCTGCAAATCCATCAAAAAACCTGAAATTGGTATTGACACGACCGCCGATCTCCCCTCTTTTAGATCCAAGTGCAATACCCTTGGCATCTCTTTTTACGAAAGTGGCATAGACGTTGGCATCTTCCGAACCTCCACTGACATTCAGCACTTGACGGTGACTGAAAGGGTTCTTATTGGTGACTTCATCATACCAATCGGTTCTATGGCCTAGGTCGTCTCCAAGGCCAACTTCCACAAATTTCTCTGGTGATAAAACTTGTGGTCGCTTCCGAACCGTTTCCATAAAGTACTCGGATGTAAAGTTTACAGTTGGTTTTCCGATCTGTGGCCTTTTGGTAGTGATCAAGATGACACCCCCGGATGCACGTGTACCGTAAATGGCAGCTGCGGATGCATCTCGAAGAACCGAAATGGATTCGATGTCTTCTTTGGCAACCGAGTTCACATCACCTCCAGGTACCCCATCAATTACCACCAATGGACCTTGTGAGGCGTTAACGGAGTTTACTCCGCGCAATTGTACACTGACCGATGAGTTCGGGTCGCTACCGTTGTTTGATGAAACATTCAGGCCTGCAACCTTGCCCTGCATCGAAAGTAACGGCGAAACTGTACCTGGAACAAAATCTTTGGGCTTGATGGTAGTTACGGCACTGGTCAGTTCCTTTTTGTCCAAGGAACCATAACCAACCACCACCACTTCATCCAGTCCTTGCGCATCTTCTGATAAGACTACATTTACTGAATTCCCTGTTACAGGAACATCCTGGTTTAAAAAGCCGATCATGGTGACCGTTAAGGTCGATCCTGCTGGCACATCCGACAATTCAAAATTCCCGTTGACATCCGTCTGGGTCTTAATTCTGCTTCCTTTCAAGGTGATTGTCGCACCGGAAAGGGCCTCCCCCTTTGAGTCTTTGACCGTTCCCGTGATTTTTTGCTGAGGGGCCGTATAGACTGCCGGACTCGCAAATAATGGAGAAATGGGAACCATACTAAGGGAGCCACTGAACAATAGAATCTTTGTCAGGGTCCTAAAATAACTCTTCTGTTTTTTCATTAGTTAAGTAGGTTTTGTTAGAAATCTAGGTTTACTGTAACTCAAAATAGAAAAAAAACAACACTTAACAAATTTTGCAGCAAATTAAATATTACTAGGAAAAGTCAAGCCAGTATAAGTATAACTATTCTTACAAAACCTTTCCTATTACTTCAGAAATCACACATTTTCCTTAATTTTAGTAGATGGTTAATAAGTTTTACAATGACAGCCCAATACAAGTTCCTCGCTTTGAGGAGTCGAAAGGATTTTATACCAGTAAAAAGCGAAGTAAGATAATGTCTAAGATCAAAGGCAAAAACTCTAAACCCGAACTTATATTGCGCAAAGCACTTTGGAATAAAAACATCCGATACCGAATCCATCAAAAGAAACTTCCGGGAAGCCCAGATATCGTCATCCACCGATACAAATTAGCCATCTTTGTCGATGGTGAATTTTGGCATGGCTATGATTGGGAAAATGTAAAATCGAAAATAAAGAGCAACCAAGCTTTTTGGATTCCAAAAATCGAAAGAAATATGCAAAAGGATTTCTTCAACAACAAGGCCTTGCGTGATCTAGGCTATACGGTATTCAGGTTCTGGTCCCATGAAGTAATTAAGGATCTGAAAAAAGTCCTGAACCAAATCGATCTGTTTATTGAAACCAGAAGCCTTTACCCTTAATTCAATGGCTTTCAAAATCAGTCTATTCCCTATCTATTAAGGCCAATTTCTTATTCATCTTTTCCAGCATAAAAATTCCGATAACCCATAAATTTTCCTACCTTTAAGAGAGAGGCAAATTGACGTTACCTTAGTTCATTTTCCCTTACCATTATCATTTTATAAACTATTTATCCCGTCACATATATGAAGGATTCTGCAGGTCGTAAATTTAAAGAAGCTATTCAATCTGAAACCCCTTTACAGGTCGTAGGCGCTATTAATGCTAACCATGCATTATTGGCGGAACAATCTGGATTTAAAGCCATTTACCTATCCGGTGGTGGCGTAGCAGCTGGTTCATTAGGAATCCCTGATCTCGGGATCACCACGTTAGAGGATGTCCTGATCGATGTGCAGCGGATCACCAACGTGTGCTCGCTGCCCTTATTGGTAGATATCGACACTGGCTTTGGTCCCTCGGCATTCAACATCGCCAGAACGATCAAATCCTTGGAAAAAGCAGGTGCCGCCGGTATCCACATGGAAGACCAGGTCGGTGCAAAACGATGCGGCCATAGACCCGGCAAGGAACTGGTCTCTACTGAAGAGATGGTTGATAGGATCAAGGCTGCAGTGCATGCACGGACAGACCCTGATTTTCAAATTGGAGCAAGGACAGATGCCATTGCCTCCGAGGGGTTGGACAAGGCCTTGGAACGTGCCGTTGCCTATCAAATTGCTGGGGCTGATTTCATTTTTGCAGAAGCAGTGACCAAATTGGAGGATTACCTACGATTCGCTGAAGCTACAGGCTTACCGATCCTAGCCAACATAACAGAATTTGGAAAAACAGACTTATACACTGTTCAGCAATTAAAGGATGTGCGCGTCTCCATCGTCCTGTATCCGCTATCAGCATTTCGTGCGGCCAACAAAGCTGCCCTCAATGTCTACCAGCATATCAGAAAGGATGGTTCCCAAGCGCAAGTTATCGACAGCATGCAAACTCGGGAAGAACTTTATCAAAGTATCGACTATTATCGGTATGAAAACGAACTAGACCAATTGTTTAAAAACAAATAATATGAAAGAAGCAAATGAATCAGGTTTCAAACCTAAAAAAAGCGTTGCCCTTTCGGGTGTTCCTGCTGGAAATACAAGCCTTTGTACCGTCGGTAAAAGCGGAAATGACCTTCATTATAGAGGTTACGACATCTTGGACCTTGCAGAAAAAGCTAGCTTTGAAGAAGTAGCTTACCTGTTGATCCATGAACATCTTCCAACTCAAAAAGAACTGGATTCTTACCAGCAAAAACTGATCAAGGACCGTGGACTTCCACAGCAATTAAAAGAGGTACTGAAATTGATCCCAGAATTTGCGCATCCCATGGATTTACTCCGGACTTCGGTTTCGGTTTTTGGCAATCTTGAGCCCGAGCCCCTCCAGCACGAGGTGGAAACAACCAGAAATATTATCGATCGATTAATGGCAAGCATGGGTTCTGCCCTACTCTACTGGTACCATTACAGTCATAATCAAAAGGAAATCAATGTAAAAACAGATGATGCGACAATCGGTGGCCATTTCCTTCATCTATTGCACGGAAAAAAACCAAGTGATTCTTGGGTAGAGGCCATGCAGGTTTCCCTAAACCTCTATGCTGAGCATGAATTCAATGCATCGACTTTTACAGCTAGGGTCATTGCCGGTACAGGTTCTGATATCTATTCCTGTATCGCTGGGGCCATTGGTGCGCTACGTGGTCCAAAACATGGCGGCGCAAATGAGGTAGCCTATGAAATCCAGGAACGGTATGCCAACGCTGACGAAGCCGAAGCCGATATCAAAAAGAGATTGGCGAATAAAGAAGTCATCATCGGCTTTGGACACCCTGTCTATACCATCGCCGATCCAAGAAATCAAGTCATAAAGAAAATTGCAAAAAAACTCTCCGAAGAAAGTGGAGATATGCGTTTATTCGATATCGCCGAGCGGATAGAAACCGTAATGTGGGATGAAAAACGTATGTTCCCGAATCTGGACTGGTTTTCTGCGGTGGCCTACCATATAATGGGAATCCCTACCGATATGTTCACGCCTCTGTTTGTCATGTCCAGGATTTCGGGATGGGGCGCCCATGTGATTGAACAGCGCCAAGACGGTAAAATCATTAGGCCTAGCGCCAATTATACAGGCCCGGAAAATAGAGAATTTATCCCCATAGCAGAAAGAAAAAATTAATACAAAAACACTTATATATTAGAATGTCATCACATATTCCAAACAACAGACCAAATCCTGACCAGGTTTTGGTTGATATTGCAGATTATATCCTTGATTTTAAAATCAATAGTGATTTAGCTTTAAAAACAGCTCACTATTGTTTCCTTGACACTATAGGCTGTGGCTTTGAAGCTCTAACCTATCCCGCTTGCACAAAATTAATGGGCCCCATTGTTCCCGGAACGGTAGTTCCAAATGGTGCTAAGGTCCCAGGGACACCTTTTCAATTAGACCCTATCCAAGCCGCATTCAATATTGGCGCCATGGTCCGTTGGCTAGATTTCAATGACACCTGGTTAGCCGCAGAATGGGGACACCCTTCAGATAACTTGGGCGGAATCCTCGCCGTTGCCGATTGGATTTCCAGAAACAGGGTTGCTGCCGGCAAAAAACCTTTGATCATGTTGGACGTTTTGGAATCCATGATCATGGCCCATGAAGTTCAAGGCGTCCTGGCATTGGAAAACTCCTTTAATAAGGTTGGGCTTGATCACGTTATCTTGGTAAAGGTGGCTTCAACAGCCGTGGTGAGCAAACTATTGGGATTGAACAAAGAGGAACTGATCAATGCGCTTTCCCTTGCCTTTGTAGATGGACAGTCACTCAGGACCTATAGACATGCACCTAATACGGGTAGCCGTAAATCTTGGGCGGCTGGAGATGCAACTTCCAGAGCAGTTCGCTTGGCTTTGATTGCCCAAAAAGGTGAAATGGGATATCCTTCCGTATTGACCGCTCCGGTGTGGGGATTTTATGATGTCTCCTTTAAAGGAAATGCATTTAAATTCCAACGCCCATACGGAACTTATGTTATGGAAAACGTCCTTTTCAAGATTTCATTCCCAGCTGAGTTCCACTCTCAAACTGCAGTGGAGGCAGCGATGACCTTGCATCAGCAATTAAAAGATGCCGGAAAATCATCCGATGACATCAAGAGTATCAAAATCAGGACTCACGAAGCAGCCATCCGGATCATAGATAAAAAAGGTCCACTACATAATCCTGCGGATCGTGACCATGCTATCCAATATATGGTGGCCGTTCCTTTAATCTTTGGTCGACTGACAGCTGCTGACTACGAAGATAATGTTGCTGCAGATCTTAGGATCGACGCCCTTAGGGAAAAAATAACCTGTTTCGAGGATCCTCAATTCAGCAAAGATTACCACGATCCTGAAAAAAGATCAATCGCTAACGCCTTGACCGTTGAGTTGAATGACGGAAGGATATTGGAAGAGGTGGTAGTGGAATATCCTATTGGTCACCGTAGACGCCGTGATGAAGGAATCCCGAAACTGATCGAAAAGTATAAAATCAATCTTGCAAGGGTCTTCGCAGAAAAACAACAGAAAACAATTCTTGAAAACACCCTGGATTACGATAAGATTAAAGATATCCCTGTCCATGAATTAGTGGATTTAATGGTATAAATAAAGAAGCGGCTGAACAGGCCGCTTTTTTTGAACCAGGATGGGAAGGATTAGAGGATAGACCAAGATTTAGGTTTTGGACCAGGATGAAAAGGATGAGAGGATAGAGCAAGATCGTGGAATTGAACATAGCTTTCTAGACCAAATTTAAGCACCTTTTCGTGGGGGGCGTATTACATACGCCCGCCACTTACATACTTTAGATAAATTCAGATTTCTGACGAAGCCACCCATGTTCTAGTTAATAGACCACCTAATATAATTCCGCCCATCCATGGGCAGTAGTCCGCCAAAAGAAAAATTCATCAGGAAAAACACAGATTTAACAGACTTGTCATTGGCACGAAGGAAGGATATCGGAATTTTACAGACTTAATCAATGACGCATAACATTGGCGTACAGTTCCTTAGCCTTCGGTTAAGGATGACAAGCAGTTAGTGAGGAGAACCGTACAGATTCCTCACATTCCGTTCAGAATCACAATGCACTAAAGAGGGATTCAGAGTGAAACGAAGAATCTATTTTTTATTTTATTTAGAGAAGTGTGTCATTTCGAAATCGTAAGATGAGAAAACCATTTCAAGTGAAGTATGGATAGTTCCGAGACCCTTCGGCGAGCCCTCAGGGTGACACAGAAAGGGTATAGAAAAACATTTCACCCACGCTGTGGGTTCACCATTTCAAACATTCAGATTCCACAAAGATCCACCCCCTGGAGGTTATTCAATACAGAAATAATCCTTCCAAAGGAAGCTCTTTAGCCCCCGGCTCATTTCCAATGGCGGAAAAATGGAAAGAATGCCGTTGCCCTGTGCGATGGGATTGGCCTTGGAATGCTTTCAGAAGATCATCCCATCAAAAGGGATGATCTTTTGAAAGATATTCCCGACAACAAGGCATTCTTTTCATGTGCGGAGGTACGTGCGAAAAGCCATCTTAAATGAGCCGAAGCCTTTTGGTTACTTTTGGGCTTCAAAAGTAACAATAGAATTGTTATCCATCAGCTCCTTTGTAAGTTTGGTTACTTTTAGGCTTCAAAAGTAACAATAGAATTGTTATCCATCAGCTCCTTCTTCGGTTTGGTTACTTTTAGGCGTCAAAAGTAACAATAGAATTGGTATCCATGAGCTCCTTCTTCAATTTGGATAATTTTCCACGAAAAAGTAACAAAGAAGGTGAATTACAATCTTAATAATCACCATTGGCTGAGTCTTTCAGAAGGATGACTATAAAACAAAATTGGGCTTATCTTCATAAGCCCAATTCTACTATCTTTATCTGAAAGTTTTCTGAACAGCCTCCTATTCATCTACCCAATTAGATTCAAATCCATCATAGAACTGGAATCCTTCGTCTCTCAATTTGATTAATGAATCTGGAATTTCCCATTCATCACCATACTGTCCAAAGTTCTCGCAGATCTTGATGAATTCATCCAACCCAATCATATCGATATATCCAAATACGCCTCCGGTCTGGACCGGATATCCTAATCCCATGACCGAACCTAGATCACCGTCAATCGGGCTAAATAAAATCCCTTCCTCTAAACAGCGGTAACTGTCCAAGGCTAAGACGGCCAGTAATCGATCTTGGATATCCTTTGCCGAGATTTGGCTATCGAGATCCTTTAACTCTGGATCGGCATAGTATTTTTTCGGCTTATTATCGGGGTAATCATAGAATCCACGACTAGATTTCCTGCCAGTTCTCCCTTTCTTGATCATTCTTTGCAGGTAGTTATAAACTCTTTTCTGGCTGAAGCTCATATCAGGAAGCTGCTCATATACATGCACCATCAATGGCAAGGATATCTCATCCAAAACCGCTAATGGCCCAACGCCAAAACCCGCGTTTTTTGCAGCTTCTTCAATTCTTTCCGTAGGAACACCTTCCAACAACATGGTGATTCCTTCTAAAAGGTAATAGAAAAATATCCGCGAGGTAAAGAATGCAGGCCCATCATTCACCACAATGGGTATCTTTTTCAATTTGCCAACAAAACTCAAAGCTTTGTCCAATGTTTCCTCCGAAGTCTCCTTGCCGCGGATAACCTCTACCAGGGCCATTCGGTCAACGGGCGAAAAAAAGTGCAGACCTATAAATCGACTTGGATCATCAAATGATTTAGATAATTTACTGATGGGAAGCGAAGTTGTATTGGAAGCAAACAAACCGCTCTGCGCTAGAAATCGCTTGCTTTCATTGATGACTTCCGCTTTTAACCGTTTATCTTCAAAGACCGCTTCAACAATGATTTCAGCACCATCTAAATCCTCTAATTGATCCGTAGGAAGAATTCGTTCCAAAATCTTAGGCTTATCATCCTCCTTCATTTTATTTAATTCGATCAGCTTGTTGCACAGCTTTTCGGAATAGGCTCTTCCCCTTTCTGCGTTTTGCAGATCAACATCCTTTAGGATCACGTCAATCCCTGCTTTTGCAACCTCATACGCAATCCCCGATCCCATCATCCCTGCCCCAATGACAGCGACCTTATTGATCTCTTCCTGCTCAACCTCCTTGCACATGGCAATTGCATCCTCTACGGCATAATGGAAGGTCCTTACCCTTGCCAATGTTTCCTTTGCGGTCAATAGTCCTAAATAAGCCAAGTGTTCCTTGGTCAATAAGTCTTTAAAACTCTGTCCTTCCGAGTTCTGGATCAAACTCAACAACACCTCTGTCATCAACAAAGGCTTCATCGATTTGGCATTTAATTGCTGTATAGCTGCTGACAACTGATCAGGATCTACCTTCCATTTAAATTTATCCTCACTGTTGAAGGTTGAATTTTCCTGAAGCCAAGCTTGGACCTGTTCCCAAGAACTGATCCTGTCTTGAAGAAGACCTGCTTTTTCGGCTTCCTCAGGTTTTATCATCCTACCCGAGTTCAACAGGTCAAAAACCAACTCTGCATCCACAAGCCCTAAAAGCTTTGTGAAGCTTCCGTTTCCGGTCAGCATACCAAAGGCGCCTTCCGGAAATCCCATCTTGGCTTTAGGACCGATCCCAATTCGTTGATCAAACAGCAACAAAAAAGCTGCTGCCAAGCCTGTACAAGCTTTATCAAATAATACAACTGTAGGTTTGTCGATTTCAGAAAGCTCGATGATCATTTCATCGATATGCTCTAACTTTGTCAGAAAGCCTTCCTTTCCGGCCGTATAGATCAATTCTTCATAGTCTGCATCCCTAAACTTTCCTTCCAAGATCAATTGTAGACTGGTACAATCATTTTTTTTAAGGACAGAAAGAAGTAGTTCGATACAGAACTTAAATTCATCCAATGAAAGATCATGTGGGCGCGATCTTACGTTGATCCATCTCAATTGATAGACCCCATCAGCATTTTTACTGACACTGATTTGCTCTTTGATTCTCTCCTTAATTTTACTCATTATCCTCTTATTTACATCGGTTATTTAACGTTTTTCATAATCCACTTCATCAATGAATATCTTTGACAGAATTTCAAGCATAATTTCGGAGGTTCCGCCAATGATCGTTCCTACGCGAACATCTCGGTATAACCTGGAAATTTTATAGTCTTCTGTAAAGCCATAGCCTCCAAACAACTGCAAACATTCCCCCACAACCTTGATGGCCAGCTCACTGCATTGCAGTTTTGCAATGGAACATTCCTTTACGGCATATTTTTTCTGATTCTCCAGGTCACAGCAGTGGTAGACAAAGCTTTTTAACACTTCAATATCAGCCATCATCTGCGACACCCTATGACGAATAACTTGAAAATCCTTCAATTGTTTGTTAAAAGCAGACCTTTCTTTGAGATACTGTAGGGTATAATCGACTGCAGATTCCGCTGTTGCCAGACTATGTATGGCAGCGGTCAAACGCTCCAGCTGCAATCCCCCCATCAAATATTTAAATCCCTTACCCAACTCGCCAATCAAATGGTCTTTAGGAACCTTTACATTATCAAAAGCAAGTTCTGCTGTATCGGAAGCATGCCATCCCAATTTCTGAATTTTATTGGTTGTTAAACCTTCAGATTCCCGATCAATTAACAACAAGCTGATTCCGGAAGATCCAGCTTTAGGATCTGTTTTTACCACAGTGATATAAAAATCACCGTAATAACCATTGGTGATAAAGGTCTTGGAACCATTGACCAAGTAATAATCACCCTCATCAGTCGCTGTAGTTTTTATATTTTGCACATCGGAACCTGCTCCAGGTTCTGTAATGGCGATAGCACTGATTAATTCTCCTGTAATCACCTTACTGAGGTATTTTTCTTTCAGAAATGCTGAGCCATATTTTAATAGATAAGGTGCAGACATATATTCAGTAACTAGGACTGAAATGGTAAATCCGCCAGAAAAGCAATGGGATAGTTCTTCACAAAAAATAAGGGAGTAATAAAAATCAAGGTCCAAGCCGCCATATTCCTCAGGGAAATTTAAGCCTAAATAACCCATCTCACCCATTTTTCGCCAGATGGCTTTATCAATTTTACCTTCACTCTCCCATTGATCAATATGAGGAAGGATCTCTTTTTTAATAAATGAACGTAAACTCTCCCTGAAAAACTGGTGCTCAGGGCTGATTGGTGTCAAAAACATATAAGTTTATTTGGTTTTGCAGAGCATCTATTTAAACAGAAATAAATTATTGCTCCTTTAGGGATAAATTTAGGAAATATTGGTCAATTTTCCATAAATTATCCGTTAAAACAAAAGGCATCAGTCAGCTGGCAAATCCCACCCTAAATAAGAGGATTTTTATTTACCCTGGTTCAAAACAAGCAGAAGACCAGGACTAATGGAGAGGTTGCCCTATCTGCCGATGCCTAAAAGGGTTGAATGATTATTCAAAATAATTTCCCGAGATTTCTTTGACTTTCTCGTCAAATATTTCTTCTGGACAGTGTATCAATTGTCTCAAGGCAAATAACTGATAGAAACTTGGTTCATCAAGAATATTTAAGAAAAGAAACATCTCCTTTAGGATCAATCTTTCCTTTTCGTCTGAACACGAAGACAAAATTTCCAATAAAGTTAATTTGATCTCGTTTAAACTGAGTTTATAATGGTTCAATCCACCGCCTAAACTCCAAAATCCTTGATCGATAATGTCCTTATATTTAATGCGATCAAATAAATCGACAATCTGCGACCGTTGCTCAACACTCAAGTTCTCCAAGTTTTTTGATGTGGTAAAACAATTCGCAGCGACATCCTGTAGTTTCCTTTCAAGATCCTGCCCTTCCAAGGTGTTGTTTGGTATTTCCATATTAAAATAATTAAGATATTTCAAAAGCTTACTACTCCTCCCCAATCATGTTCGTAATCGCTCCTAGTCAATAAACTATTCAACCGAATCGTATGTACATATACAGTTCAGTTCACTGCGATTAGCACTTTTAATCAGCAATAAATTTTAACTACTACCCAAAGGAATTACCTCTGCAAAAATAACTATATTTAAATTAATTTAATATTAAAACATATTTTTTATTATTTTTTTAATAAAGAGAAAGTGTCGGAATTATTGATTCACAATAAATAACTCTTTGCAAATATTTTTTCACTAAACTAAAAACCAAGACATTAACCTCTTTAAACTTATCTAAAAAACATTTCTTTCATTATTTTATTAATTGAATTTTTTATAAAAGATGGTATTGTTAGATAAAATTTTGATAGAGAAACATTAAGTAATTGTTAATTATTAAGGATGGAAACTCCTGCTTTTCCCGATTACCAAGAAGGTCCCTACAGAAACTCGGCTGATCCTGAGCAATGACCCCAAAAAAAAAGTCATCAAGGCTGATGACTTTTGACTATGATTTTCTTAGGTAGGTAAAATACGATTTATTAAACTTTTTTGATTTATTAAGCCTCTAAATTAGATAATTAAGCCATAAATCGCCAAATATAATTTGTAGTTTCTCCTGTTTTTTGTCAGATTATTTCGACAAATAAATTAAAAATTGCGCCAACAACTATATTTTTGTATTTTCAAGTAGCCAAAAATTAAACTGAATTCAATGATGTCTCCAATTTCTGAAACCAAAAGGCTTATTCTCCGGCAAATTTCATTAACAGACCGAATCGACATGTTTGAGATGGATTCAGACCCTCTAGTCCATCGGTACATCTTCAACCAACCTATAGAATCCATACAGGAAATCGATGAGGCCATACAATTTATCCAAAAGCAATACCAAGAAAATGGAATAGGGCGCTGGGCAATCGTCAAAAAGGACAATATGGAAATGATTGGATGGTGCGGCTTAAAGTACATCGATTACCCCTTAAACGACAGGAGCAATTTTTATGATCTGGGTTACAGATTGAAAAGAAAACATTGGGGAAATGGATACGCTTCAGAAGCCTGCATTGCGACCGTCATATATGCCAAAGAAGTCATGAACCTAAAAAATCTGTATGCCACCGTACATCCTGAAAACATCGGGTCGCTGAACGTTCTCAAAAAAATGGGCTTCGAAATCGGAGAAATTTTTGATTATGAAGGATCCCCTTCTTTTTTCTGTGAATTAGATCTCGATAAATTCATTTTTTAAAAAAGACCT
Organism: Sphingobacterium sp. LZ7M1; assembly: GCF_024296865.1. Classification (GTDB taxonomy): domain Bacteria; phylum Bacteroidota; class Bacteroidia; order Sphingobacteriales; family Sphingobacteriaceae; genus Sphingobacterium. The sequence goes on from NZ_CP101134.1 coordinate 2,879,354, forward strand.
GTCTGTCAAATCTTCTGTCAACAAAAATCTACTAAATCCGTATCCTCTTAATAATCAATAAAAATTATCTCAAACAATAGCTTTTTTGCTCATCAATTATTCGTAGATTTAAGAGACAAATAGATGTAATAAAAAGGTACTATGGCAACATTTAGCGACAACTTCTCTAAACAAGCATCTATTTATGCTCAGTTTAGACCATCATACCCTCATGAACTGTATGATTATCTCAGCAACTTAACTCCAGCGCATGCCTTGGCGTGGGACTGTGGTACGGGAAATGGGCAATCTGCCATACATTTAGCCGATTTCTATGACCAAGTCTATGCCTCGGATCCTAGCGAGGCTCAGATCAAAAATGCTTTTCAGCATGAAAAGGTTACCTACCATGTGGAAAAAGCCGAAGAACCTAGCCTTCCTGCACATACTGTCGATATTATCACCGTAGCTCAGGCCATACATTGGTTCGATATCGATAAATTCTACGAAGCTGCAAAAAGAGTCCTAAAAAAAGATGGAATCATTGCGGTATGGGCCTATGCTGTCCCTCAGGTCGACAAGAACATCGACCCCATTACCCAAAATTTCCATGATAAGACCGTCGGACCTTACTGGCCATCTGAAATCAAATTATTGCAACAAGGATACACCACCATACCCTTCCCTTTCCGGGAAATCGAGCCCCCTGAATTCTATATCCGTAAAAAATATAAACTGCAGGACTTTTTAGGTCATCTGTTGAGCTGGTCAGCTACCCAACGGTATATACAGCAAGAGGAAAGGAACCCTCTCTTTAAATTGAAGGAAGAATTACAGCCTTTTTGGACCGATGAAGAAGAGGCTAAACAGGTAACTTGGAAGATCATTATGCGTGTTGGAAAACTACCGAGTTAATTTTTTAATCTTCCAAACAAACTTTATTAAATAAATCCTGTTTATTTTTTGGGTTTGGTGACAGAAAAAAAAGTATTTCATCAAAAAAAGAGGTTCCTAAGAACCTCTTTCTATTTATTTTAAGATTTTATTTTTCCCTTTTTTATTCATCTAATTTCTTTTCAAAAGCTTTCCTTGCACTTCCACGGAAGTATACTTCCCCACAATATACATAACCTAACTTTTCCAATACCCGCAACATCCCCGTATTATCAAAATTGGTATCGACCTTCATGCTTAAGTACCCCTTATCCAAACTTACCTGCTGTGCTTCCTCCAGCATCCAGGTTGCCTGTCCCTTTACGTAAGTAGTTTGGGAAACGGCAATCCTATGCACTACCGAGAAAGGCCGATTAGTCAACCATTGATCAGCAATGGCCTCATAGGCTGGTTCCCCGTCGAAAATTAAGGCTAAATAGCCTGTCAATTGACCGGCAGGGTCAATGCTCACATATCCGTATCCTTTTTCAATATCCGTTTTCACGACATCCAGATTAGGATATCCATCTTGCCATTGCCGACTCCCTTCTTCACGCCGCTTATCAATAGCTTCTTGCATAATGGACCAAACCAACTCTGCCTCTTCTGGCAAAGCTTTTCTAAAAGTAAATCCCGAAAATTGTTCTTTTGACATAATCAAAAATACATTATTTAATCAGATTCTGTTTTCTTCTTACCTTAAGATTTTAGGATAAAATTTTGTCTAATTTTTTTTCTAAAAAAAATTTTTCATGGAATATACCCTTCGACCCTCCTTTTGGTCTTGTTCGAGACATATTCGGAAATTTCAAAATATGTCTCGAATAAGACCAAGACTAAAACAAGACTTGGCCTAAATGCAACCAAGAATTTCAGTTAGAATTTTGACCAATGGAAATCGATAAATTTTCAAAACTTTATCGACAAGAGAAAGGTAAAAAAAATTCCCCAAAGGGCTTTGGGGAATTTACAGAAACGGGTATTGATAACCCTTATGAACCAATTTAATTAATGATGATCTTGTATGTTGTTTATGTTTTTATTCAATGATTTTTTTTATAAAGTAAGGGGTTATAATTATGCAAGGCCCATCCTATTGTAATTATAACCCTTCACCAAGGTTGAGTTTAGGTTTTATTTTTAAAGCAGTACCAATGCCCTTTGTCCAAATCTAAAAAGATTCCATTATCGATCCATCCTGTACCATCCTGTAAAATTTCTTGTTTAAAAGGCGTTTTCTTGCTTAAATCGAAATCTAGGCACATAAATCATTAAATAAAACACTTAATAATTATTAAAAACTTTCATAAAGTTAGGCTGGTTTGCTCGGTTACGACAGAATATGCTGCTTTTAGCACAACAAAAAAGCGGATCCCTCTTCTGAAAGACCCGCCTGACAAATAGAAATGAAAAAATATTAAGCAATCTTGACCTTAGGATCAAGTACTTTAACCAGATCGGCTTTTAAGAAAGCGACGCGGAATCCGTAGCTCAACAAGGTGTTTTGAATATCATTCTCCAGCCGCCCAGGAGCATTTACATTCATGACATATTGTTTATCATCCATATCAATCGATATGGGACCCAATTGAGGATATTCACGAGCTAACTTTTCAAAAATCTGTTGCCTTTGCAAAAGTGCATTTAAAGGCGCCCGAAAGGATAATATGTAGTTCTCCATGATAAGGTTGTATTAATGGATTAATAGCCAACAATCGATTCTAGATCGTATGAATCAAAGTTAAAAAATAGCTTGAATAAAACAAGCCTCAACTTGTTTTATTAAAATAGAATTAATACCGGTTTAACAGTAAAATAACCTATTACAGCTGTAAAAACAGTGTATTATTGGTAATTATAGATTTTTCCTATTTTCCTTCGAAAAAATCTATTGAAATTATTTAATTATATTTGTTAGAATAAAGCAAGAAATAACTTGGCTAATGAAGAAGAACAATTCAGACAAAATAATTATGTTGATGAAGATGCGCGGCGAAATTGATGCCGCTGGCATTGCGGAGGAATTAGGCATCACAAAAGAAGGTGCGAGGCAGCAATTATTAAAGCTTTCGGAGGAAGGTCTGGTACATGGCGTATGCAAGAAATCGGGTGTCGGCAGACCCTTTACCTATTATTCCTTGAGCCAGACCGGCTTAGCAAAGTTTCCAGATAACCACGCCGATATTACGGTACAGCTCCTACAATCCATCAAGTCACTATTAGGTGAAAATGCCTTGGATCTGCTGATCAGCGATCGTGAGAAAAGTTCGTTCTTACGCTATGAGGAAAAACTAAAGGGCTCCAAGAGCACAAGTGATAAATTAAAGAAGTTGGCTCAAATCAGGTCTGAAGAAGGCTATATGGCAGAATGGAAGAAGGAAGGTCAGACTTATTACTTGATTGAAAACCATTGTCCCATTTGCGCTGCGGCAACGGAATGTCAGCAGTTCTGCCGCGCAGAACTCAAGAACTTTAGGGCATTGTTGGGCGAGGACCTCGAAGTGAATCGCGTCAAACATATATTAGCAGATGAAAACCGATGCGTGTACAAGATTGAAAAGAAACAATAAACCAACCTGTTTAATCATTTCTCTTTCTTCGGTTCAATTCTTCCACCAATCTTGAAGCTGTAAAGCTAAAGTCCGCACCAAAGCTATTGATCACAAGACCTTTAATAAGATTATCCGTCGAGGAAATAGCAAACAAGATACTTTCATCCCCCGGATCGGTCATCCCCTCAAAACGGTAGATTTCATCAATCACAAATTGTTCTGGAGAAAGCTCCTTTGATCGCCCCACGCAAAACAAGCACTCCCCATCTTCCTGAATCACAAAATCCTCTACATAACCCATGTTTTGCAAGTCATTGACCGCTTCGCTCAACGTATCGTAACTCTTCCTATTTCTTGGTTCCATAGTATATTGATTTATTGTAACAACACTGATTTTCAGATTATTGAAATTTAATAAAATATTCGAAAATAATGGACATCTTAAAGTCAATAAATAAAAGAGGATGCTGGGATTGATATGTTGCTGTTTGAACCAGGATGGAATGGATAAGAGGATGGACCAAGATCTGGAAATGAACCAGGATAGAATGGATTAGAAGATAAACCAAGATCATAATATAATCGAGGCATTATTAAAAATACTTGTCCCCAATACTGTTGGGGCGTACCTAATACGCCTGCTGTTTGAACCAGGATCCCTCCGACCCTGCTCAGGGTACATGATTACAGGATGGACCAAGATTATTTAATAATTGCACGATGGAAAGGCATTCTGGTTCAAACCTCTCCCAAAACCTTATATTTGTCCAAAGAAATCCACATGACTAACATTAAATTCAGAGAAGCCATCTATGCTGACCTTGACCGAATTGTAGAAATATACAATAGCACGATTGCTTCCAGGATGGTTACCGCCGATCTAGAACCTGTATCCGTTGAGAGCAGAAACAATTGGTTCTATGAGCATAACGCCAAACATAGACCTTTATGGATTTTGGAAATGGAGGATAAAACTGTTGGCTGGCTCAGTTTTCAATCCTTTTATGGCAGGCCGGCCTATAATGCTACAGCGGAGATCAGCATTTATTTGGACCCTAGCATAAGGGGAATGGGACTGGGAAAAACAGCTTTGGAACATGCCATCAAAGAGGCTCCAAGTCTGGGGATCAAAACCCTGTTAGGCTTTATATTCTCGCATAACGAACCAAGCCTGAAACTTTTCAGGCACTTTGATTTTGAGGAATGGGCAAACCTGCCCAATATTGCGCAATTGGATGACATGGAAAGGGGACTCATCATCATGGGGAAAAGGATCACTCCCTAGCGGTCATTTTCAGTCTTAGGCAAACAAAAATAATTTTATCTTATTTTAGTAAAATGGAGATCGCACTAATTGTCTTTGGGAGTTTACTTTTAATTTTCACATTTCTGCCGCTGATCCGTCAGGATCATTGGACCTTTCGCGTATTTGAATACCCTAGAATCCAGAAACTTGCCCTATCTATACTCTGGTTGATCATATATTTAATTCATGCAGATTTTCAAAATACCGTCCTGCTGGTTTTTGGCATATTAATCCTCATCAATATCATCTATCTCCTCAAACAAATCCTTCCCTTTACTCCAGTTTGGAAAAAACAAGTCTATAAGGCGGATAAAATTGATGACAAGAATAGCCTGAAAGTCATGATTTCCAATGTGTATGAGGACAACGATGACTATAAAGGTTGCTTGAGTGTTGTCCATAGCAATAATCCTGATCTTTTGCTGCTATTAGAAACTAGCCATGAATGGGATAGACAAACGCAGGCATTGGAAACAGAATACAAATACCATGTCAAAGTTCCAATTGACAATACCTATGGGATGTTATTTTACTCTAAATTTCCAATCCATAATGCGGAGGTGAAATACCTTGTGGAAGATGAAATACCCAGTATTGATTGCCAGATCGAGCTTCCTTCCGGACAACTTGTCCAAGTATATGCTGTACACCCTACTCCACCTGTTCCAAATGAAAACCCAAGATCAACAGAAAGGGACAAGGAATTATTGATCGTGGCAGAGAAAGCTAAGGAATGTGATTTACCGGTGATAGTTATTGGCGACTTGAATGATGTTGCCTGGAGCTATACCACCGAATTATTCCTTAAGATGAGTGAACTGCTCGATCCACGTAGAGGAAGAGGTTTTTATAATACCTTCCACGCCAAACAACCTTTGATGCAATTCCCCTTGGACCATGCATTTATCTCTGCCGATTTTAAATTGAGGGAATTAAAGAAATTGGACAACTATAACTCCGATCACTTTCCTATATTCGTACATATACAATTTGAGGAAAGAGCTGAGGAAGAGCAAGAAGACAATCAATTGGAAGCAAACCAAGAAGACAAAGAAGTAGCTGCCGAGAAACGGAATGCAGACACTCAGTAGGACCAATAAACGATGAAAGAACAACATAATTACAAGGAAATCAACAAAAATCTGTGGAATCAAAAAACCGCAGCGCATGTTGACAGTGACTTTTATGACAACGAAGGCTTTTTAAAGGGGAAAAGTTCTTTAAATCCTATTGAAATCGAGCTATTGGGAGATGTTAAAGGCAAGGAAATCCTTCACCTACAATGTCATTTTGGGCAAGATAGCCTTTCCCTTGCTCGCTTAGGCGCTAATATAACGGGATTGGACCTTTCTGACCGAGCAATCGAACAAGCTCAAAAATTAAACGATCAACTAGGTCTAAATGCTGAATTTATCTGCTCGGATGTCTATGAAGCCCCAGCTACACTGAACGGAAAGTTTGATATCGTCTTTACCAGTTACGGAACTATCGGTTGGCTACCTGACCTGAATCGTTGGGCGGAGGTCATTTCTAGATGCTTGAAGCCAGGAGGAAAACTGGTATTTGTAGAGTTCCATCCTGTGGTCTGGATGTTTGACTATGATTTCAGCAAGTTCCAATATTCTTATTTTAATGATGGTGCAATCATTGAAGTCCAAGAAGGAACTTATGCCGATCGGAATGCAGACATTGTTGCCGAGGAAGTTTCTTGGAACCACTCCTTATCTGAAGTTTTCCAAGGTTTATTGAACAATGGACTTCAAATAGAATCCTTCGCAGAATATGATTATTCGCCTTACAATTGTTTTAAAAATACAGTAGAAATTGAAGCCGGCAATTATCAAATCAAAGGATTGGAGAAGACCATTCCGATGTTGTACTCCATTACAGCAAGGAAAAAAAGCTAAGTGAAGAAATTAAAGCATCCAGTTGAATTATCTTGAACTGGATGCTTTTTCATTACACTGGTTTCACCATAAAATATTTTTTTCGAAACCAAAAGGCCAGATTTACCAATGCTATCAATGCGGGCACTTCTACCAAGGGCCCAATCACCCCGACAAATGCTTGACCACTATTAATTCCGAAGACCGCAATGGCAACCGCAATGGCCAATTCAAAATTATTCCCGGCGGCCGTAAAAGCTATAGCCGTGCTTTGCGAATAATCTGCTCCCACCCTTTTCCCTGCCAGAAAGCTAACAACGAACATAATGGCAAAGTAAATGACTAAGGGTATGGCTACCCTAAGGACATCAAGAGGTAATTGCACGATCATTTCCCCTTTGAGACTAAACATAACGATGATGGTAAAAAGTAGCGAAATAAGAGTGATTGGAGAGATGAATGGAATAAATTTATTTTGGAACCAATCTTCTCCTTTTAAGGCAATTAATGCATATCTACTAATAATCCCCATTAGAAATGGAATACCCAGATAAATACCCACACTCTTCGCAATTTCTAAGATTGAAATATCCACTGAAATTCCAGCAACACCGAAATATGGGGGCAATACGGTAATAAAAACGTAAGCATAAAGGCTATATAAGATTACCTGGAAGATACTATTCAATGCAATCAAACCGGCTGCATATTCCCGATTTCCTTCTGCGAGTTCATTCCAAACAACCACCATGGCAATACAGCGAGCCAAACCGATCAAAATCAATCCCGTCATGTACTCGGGATAACCGTTGAGGAACAATATTGCCAAGACAAACATGAGAATAGGCCCGATAACCCAATTTAAGATTAAGGATGTCGTCAATACTTTAATATTCCGGAATACTTTCCCGATATGCTCATACTTCACCTTGGCTAATGGTGGATACATCATGAGAATAAGTCCAATGGCTAAAGGAATGTTCGTCGAGCCCGTTTGGAAATGGTTGATCCATTGCGAAGATGAAGGAATCATTTTACCAATAGCAACTCCAATTGCCATGGCTAAAAAGATCCAAAGGGTAAGGTAGCGATCAAGGAATTTTAGTTTTGAATTCATCTATTAGGATTTGATCTGTGAAAAGACATAGAACATTTCCTCCGCAATCTGCAGACTGCGTCTGGCATAGACTTCTGCTTGTTCGGGTGTACCATCTGAAATCTTGGGATCTTCATACGTCAACGGAATTCTTTTTTCGGCACCCGGAATAAACGGACAGCCTGCATCTGCTTGGGAACAAGTCATAATGGCGGCAAACCCCGCGTCAGGATTAAATGGATGCTCATGTTTTTTAGAAAAACCAATAATAGGAGAATCCTTTCTCGAGTACTTTATTGCATAGATGGGATTTTCCGAATCGGATAATTGCAGGACCTCAAAGCCTTGCGCCAGCAAGGTATCAATGATAGCTGGAAACAATCTTGTTTCTTCGGTCCCTCCCGAATAACAATTTACATTGGGAATATTAAAATAGGAAGCTGCTGTCTGTGCCCAGATTTGAGACAAATGGCTTCGACGTGAATTATGTGTACAGATGAAGTTGATGTTGATTTTTTCCTGAGCATTTAATTTATGCTGGATGAAGTCGATTAATGGTCTTAGAGTTTCTTTACGCTCTGCATTGTCAAAGCCTAACCAGTTTAATTGGTTTATGCTGTTTGTTAAATTGGCATTCATAAATTGAAATAAAGAAATAAACATATAATACTGCTGTTGACCATACCTCCGAGAGAGAAGAAGGACAATAACATCGCAATATTACGATATTAGAATTTTAATTTCAAATTCTTAATATTAATTTTTCAATAAGTTATTCAACTAGCTGCTTTCAGAACTGTGCATAAAAAAAACGGAGACCCATAAATGATCTCCGCTTACAATTATTGATTACATTTTACTTATTCCACCAAATTTTCGTGAACTGCACATCATCACCTTGATTGCTTAAGGCAGATTGATAATTAGTCTTGTTGGTACTTTGCTCCTTCAAAGGATACACCAATCTACTTGGAATGGCATCTCCTATCTCAGGCACAAAAGAATAGGATACTGGTTTTCCTTCCACCGTTCCTGACCAAACCACCTCTCCTTTTTTAACCAGGAACAGCGGGTATCCTGTTCTTCGGATCTCTGTCCAGGATTCAATACCTTGACCGTACAAAGCCAAGTATTTTTGAGAGAGGACATTTTCCTTATTTGCTTTTGGGACTTTCATTAAATAGGCCGTTACTTCAGCAGGACTGGCTCCCCAGCGTTCTAGGGAAGCTTTTACACCATTTTCATAACTCGCCTGTTCCCAACCTTTATATTCAGAAATCAAGAATTCCACTTCGGAATATTCCTGCAGAACCTCAAAGGCATTTGCTCTATTGACCAAGTCTCCTGGCAAAGAAATACTATCTAACGGGAAAAGATTTCCAGCTGCTAATGGTAAGCCATAAGGCTGACCCTTATAAATATTTTTACTGTTTGGCTTTGCATACTTGCTCAACCTTGGGTCTTCAATCTTAAATGGACCTCGGTCCCCTTTCAATACGTCAATAAGAACATGAGAAACTGCAAAATCCTTTCTATTTGCCGTTACGGTAGCCCTAAACAATGGAGCTTCATATGGTGAAGCACTGGAAAAGGTAAAGCCGGCATTATCAGCATTCGAGGTAAATACGCCTTTTTTCAATGCATCTTCAATATGCTGGGTCGCCAATGCCTTATCCTTGGTCAGGATGCGATTCGCCAGCCTCAACCTTAATGAATTGGCAAACTTGAACCATTTCTCATTCTTCCCTTGATATACGATATCTGAAGTTCCGAAGGTCACCCCAGCCTTATATTTCGCCAATGTATCGGCTGCAACCTTAAGCTCATTTAGGATATCCTTGTAAATTTTCTCCTGAGAAGCATATTTAGGAGTCAGGATATCTGGATTTCTCTTCAATGCTTCAAAATCAGCATCCTTGTTACCATAGGACTCATAAGGGATATCACCGAAAACATCCGTTAAGGAATGGAATGCAAAGGATTTCAAGATCCTAGCAATAGCTATCTGCGTAGAATTCGCACCAGCACCATTTGCTTGTGCCTGTATTTTCGTCGCTTCATCTTCATTCAGCAGGATGATTTCATTTAGGTTGCTTAAGGCCTTGTACGTATTGGTCCAATATTCATCGGAATATCCTGCGGAAACCAAATACCTGGATTGATCGGTATAGATATTCTGGCTAAAATATTGGGCAAAGAGCTGGGCTCCTCGGAAATGAATGCTCTCGCTTCTCAGGGCATTGACCACCTGCCTTTCAGCAGACAGAAAAAGACTGGGTGTAGGTACATTTGATGGCCTATTTGGGTCGACATTAATCTCTTGCAAGGTATCTTTGGAACAAGAGATAAAACTCAAGGACAGCAAAGATGTATATAGGATATGTTTAATTTTCATTTTTTCTAGCATTAAAATTTAAGGTTAACATTAAATCCATAGGTCAGTGGCGTTGGAATATTTCCTCCCTCTATTCCTTGAACATTCCCACTACTGTTGGTGAATTCTGGATCGATGTATTTACTCTTGGTATAGATATTCCAAACATTTCTCGCATAGGCTGATAATCGCACTCCCTTTACCACCTTAGGGTTGTTTAAAGGAATGGTATAGCCTAAAGTGACTTCCCTAAGCTTGACGAAAGTGCCATCAAAAACGGAGAATGTAGTCGGTCCACTGGATTCATTCCTTCCCCATTGTTGAGCGGTAATCCTTGTATCATTGGGTCTGATATTGCTTGTTGAATAGGTTCCATCTGCATTAAATACGACATCAGCCTTTACCCCCTCTAAGACAATACCATCTTCACGGACATTATTTTCAGCGGTACGCTCCAAGATTCCGGAATACATGCCGACATTATAGGTCTGCGAATAGAAACTTCCACCTACACGACCATCGATCAAGAATCCAAAGTTGAAGTTTTTATAACGGAAACTGTTTTGGAATCCAAATAGATAATCTGGTAACACAGAGCCTAAAGGAACCAATTGAGAGGTTCTTTGATAGGTTCCATCTTCTTTGATCACGCGTTGCCCATCTGCATAGACAAAATCATAACCTAATAGCTGTCCGTATGGTTGCCCCTCTCTAGCCACCAAGTTGATCAAGGAAGAACTTAAGGTTAAGGTATTCACGAGTTCATCCAGTTTAAGGACTTTATTTCTGTTTCTCGCCCAGTTAATACTTGAGTTCCATTCAAAATTTTCAGATCGAACTGGCGTTGCATTCAATATTACCTCAATACCTTTATTCTCCACTTTTCCGGCATTCAAGACCTTCGCTTCATAGCCAAAAGCTGATGAAACTGGAATGGGAAGTATCTGGTTTCTGGAGGTGTTGTGATAGTATGTAACATCAAAACCTAATCTATTTCTGAAGAACTGCACGTTAAGACCTGTCTCCCACGAACTGGTGATCTCTGGTTTTAGATCGGCATTGTTCAAGGTTGAAGGCAGTTTATTGGATGGTTTACCATCAAATGATTGTTCTACATCATAAACCTTGTTCAATTGGTATGGGTCGGTATCATTACCTACCTGTGCCCAACCTAACCTGACCTTTCCGAAAGACAACCAGTCTAGACTTTGGATAGCTGGCAATTGTGAAAACACAAAACTTCCGGTAAATGATGGATAGATAAAGGAATTTGCATGGCTCGGTAAGGTCGATGACCAATCATTACGCACTGTAGCATCTAAAAACAATAGGTCATTGTAACCTAAGGAAGCACTACCATACAAAGAGGCAATACGGCGGTTGTAGGTAAAGTTTTCAATCTTTACGCTGGATGCATTCTTTAAATTGTAGTAGTTAGGTACAATCAAACCACCTTGGGTGATGGCATAATCAACTTTTCTGTGCTGATCTCTTAAGTTTGCTCCTACGTTGGCTACCAAAGAAATCTTATCCCAATTCTTTTTGGCAGTAGCCAAGAATTCATAGTTGTATTCGTTTAATTTATTGCTGGTCTCTTCATATTGGGAAGCACTGCGTGAGTATACCGCAATACGATCCTGAGTCCCGAACTGGTAGATATCGCCATGGACTTTAGCCCCGATCTGTAACCAATCGGTCACTTCATATTGTGCGCCAATATTACCATAGAAACGGTCTCTCTTTTCTTCTAAATAACTTTCATAAGCCGACCAATAAGGGTTGTCGATAAAACGGGTCGCTTCTGCTGCTGGCGTGTTTTGCCAACCTGTTCTATTCCATGCCAATGGAGTTCCATCTGGGCGCTTGTAGTTTTCTAAGCGTTTATAATCTACCTGCACCGCTCCCCATTGGAAAGCCTCCAAGATAATATTTCTGTTGGATGCTCCAGTCCATGGTTTACCTAAAGAGGTATTGTGGATGTAATTGATACTGGAATTGATGCTCAACTTACCTAATTTGGTACCCCCTGAGAAATTTAGGGTATTACGCCCCAAGGTAGAGTTGGGAACTGTTCCTTTTACATTCTTGTTGGTGTAAGAAAATCTATAATTCGTATTTCCTGAATTTCCCGCAATAGCGATATTGTTGGTATTTGCCAAACCGGTATTGAAGAAATAACTGACATCATGCTCTGGATATAACCAAGGAGATGGGTTTAAATAATCTGCAGCATCTTCTGGATTTAAATTGTACCATTGCAAAACTGGCGTTCCATCTAATTTTGGTCCCCAGCTTTCATCAGCAGCGTAATCCACTATTTTATAGTCTTTCCCTTCAATATTGACCGTTTGAAAGTTTTGGCTATAGCCTTGACCATATAGATGCTGGCGTTTTGGGAGCCTGACAATGTTTTCGAATTCCAGACCTGTATTTAAATCAATGCTGACTTGCTCGCCTTTTCCCGCACGTTTGGTCGTGATCAAAATCACCCCATTGGATGCTCTCGAGCCATATAACGCCGCAGCAGATGGCCCTTTAAGGACTGAAATATTCTCAATATCATCTGGATTTAGATCTTGGATCATGTTTCCAACATCCTTACCCGCCGAGCCGTTGATGGTCGAAGAGGAGTTTAGATCCGAGTTATCAATCGGAGTTCCGTCTACCACATAAAGCGGTTGATTGCTACCTGCAATGGAGTTGATTCCCCTTAATAGCGTACGGGTTGATCCACCCATATTTCCCCCGGATGAGACAATCTGTAGACCTGCTACCTTTCCTGATAATGCAGCCATTGCATTGGTAGGTCTGGTCTGTAATTCTGTTGATTTCACTTCTTGCACGGCATAGCCCAATGCTTTCTTTTCCCTTGAAATCCCCAAAGCGGTCACAACCACTTCCTCCAAGACATCATTGCTAAGTACTAAACGTACCGTAATGGGCTCCGAAGCATTTACCTCTAGATCCTGATCTTGATAGCCAAGAAAACTAACCTTGATCTGGGTCCTCGGATTGGAAGAGTCTAATGTAAATTCCCCTGAAGCATTGGTTTGGGTTTGCTTCTGCGTTGTTTTATCGATAACGGTAGCTCCTGAAATCGCTTGATTCAGCTCATTCAGCACCTTGCCTTTAATGATATTTTGGGCTTGTGTTTGACCAATTCCTATGGTAAAGAATAGCCCTACGAGATAAAAATATATCGTTCTGTTCATGTAAATAATTTGAAATGGATTAATAAAATGGAATAGAAATTACTGGAGATAGTCTTCCTTAGCTTACCTACCTCCTACGCACATTCGAAAACTGTTATGGGTTGATTTGATATACATATTTAATAAATTCTGCTGCAAATATATAAAATCTACTTAATTAGTAGATTATATTATTGGAAAAATCTATACTTTTTTACTAGACATTGTTTAGATTTATATCAATTATACCCCCATGTTTCTGACAGTCAACTAAATAAACCCAAGCCTCCGTATTCAAATAATTTTAAGGCTCTTCCTTAAAATAGATAATAATAGCTGATTTCAGCTATATTTGTTGAGAAGGATCTTGTTATTTTTGTATAGTCTTAAAATCACACTATGAAATTGCTCAGCGCGCTTCTTATAATTTTTTCATTATTTATATTCAACATTCAGCAGGCAAAATCACAAGAAGCGGCTGCTTACCTTGTTTATGATGACTTTAACCTTTACCATACAAGTAAGGATAGCTCAGCTTTGGTTTTCGTAAATATGGCCTATATCAGAAGTGAGCCAAGCTCAAAAGCTGAATTGCTGGATTCAATTCCCTTAGGGACGGAAGTAAAATTTGTGGAGGAATTATCATTAAACCCCATCTCCTTAAGAGGTATGTACCTGCCTTGGCATAAAATTGAATATCAGAAGGCCAATCAGAAAAAGACTGGATTTATCTGGTTAGGACTATTGAGCCTAGACCATGTGCAGAATAAGAAGTCCGGGGAAACCTTCATGTATGGCTTTGCTTGGAAATCCAATGAAGAGCTTGAAAACTATTATTGGGTAGAAGCCAAAATATTAAACACCAACAAAGAATTGCTTGCCTCTAAAAGCTTTCCTTACTATCCTTCTGAGCAATCCTATACCTTAAGTGAATTAAATACCAAACCTGGTTTAAATTATGCGAAATCCATCTATGCAATTAAATTCCTAGGAGAGGCCTGTGGAATAGCTTCCGAAGAAAATTACTTCGCTTGGGATGGAGAACAATTCACGACCCTACCGAAAACCACTTCGGTTTCGGATGCCGGTGTTTTTTATTATGCAGAGGAGTTGGTTTTCCCTAAAAAGCATCAGCTTGGAAATGATGTTATCCTAAAAATATCGGAGGAAGGAGAGGCAGAGTTTGAGGAAGAGGCCAATCCTGAAGAGGAGATCAATTTTAAAATCTCCAAAAAGGAAGAAACCTATCAACGAAATGGCAATGCCTATCTCAAGGTTTCTGAAAGGACCATACAAAAATAAAAACGGCTTGCTTGAGTAAACTCAGCAAGCCTTTTTAGTCACACTACTATTATCAAATAGTTTCTTAAATATCATTGTTTTTCAACAGCTCCAAGATCTGTTGATAGGTATAATCTAAATCTTCTTTCTCCGTGCAATATGGGGGCAGGATATACAGCACATTGCCCATTGGCCTCAATAAGACCCCCCTCGCCATAAATTCATTGAACAACTTTTCCTGGACCTTATTAAAATATGAGGTCTCGGTATGGGTTTCCCATTCAAATGCAAGGATGGTCCCTGTTTGACGGACATTTTTTGCTTGTTCATATCCCTTTAACTCTTCAGCAAATTGACTATGCCATTCCGTTATGGCCTTTATCTTTACCTGAGTAGAATCAAGCAGAAATAAATCCAGGCTAGCCAAGGAAGCTGCACATGCTATCGGACTCGCAGTAAAGGAATGGCCATGGAATAAAGCCATCTTCTTTTCGTCCGAATAGAATGCTTGATAAAGTTCCTCCGTACAAGTCGTAATACCCATAGGCATCGTTCCTCCGGTCAATCCTTTTGAAAAACACATGACATCGGGTTTTTCGCTCAATTGATCTGCAGCAAACAAAGTCCCTGTCCTTCCGAAGCCTACAAAGACTTCGTCCTGAATCAACATGATCCCATGCGACTTACAATAAACCATTAAGTCCGACAAATGTTCGGCCTGATGCATTAACATCCCTCCTGCCCCTTGAACCAAAGGTTCGTAAATGAAACAGGCTATCTGATCGGCATGCTCAGCAATGATCTTTTTGTTTTCTTCCAGGTTTTCCGCCGTCGGGGCATCAATAAATATGACATCAAATAACAAATCTGCAAACGGAGCAGTCCACTGTCCACGAGCACTTACCGACATGGCACCAAAGGTATCCCCATGATATCCGTTCTTTAGAGCAACAATCTTATTCTTGCGCTTGCCTTGGTTGAAGGCAAACTGTATGCACATCTTCAAGGCAACTTCCACTGCCGTAGAACCATTGTCAGAATAAAACACCTTCTTCTGGTTGGAAGGAAGCAATTCTAGTAACCGTTCTGAAAGAGTAATTGCCGGCAGGTGCGTAAAGCCAGCAAAGATGACCTGCTCTAAAGTATTAAGCTGTTCATAGACTTTATCGGCAATATACGAATTTGAATGGCCATGAAGGGTAACCCACCACGAACTTACCATATCTAGATAGCGATTTCCTTCCATATCGAAAAGATAAGCATCTTTTCCACGTACGATAGGAAGGTGCGTACTGGTCTTCATCTGCGAATAGGGATGCCAATTGACCGCTATATCACGGTCTATGCATTGCTGTTGCAAAAGCCCTCCTTTTTCAATTCCATTGGCTTTAATCCCAAGTTCTTCAACATCTGCATATCTTCATCCACGCCAGGATTTGGAGTCACCAAAAGGGTCTGTCTTTCACCCGTGAAAATCGAGTTTGCCCCAGCCATAAAGCACCATGCCTGCTCCTCCTCATTCATCTCTATACGCCCCGCACTTAACCTGACCATAGAAGATGGCAATACTATCCTCGCCGTAGCAATCATCCTGACCATTTCCCACACATCAATCTTTGGCAAATGCTCTAAAGGAGTACCGGCTACCCTCGCCAAAGCATTGATTGGTACTGATTCTGGATGTTTTTCCATATTGGCCAAAGTGCGAAGCATCGAAATCCTATCTTCAGCTTTCTCCCCCAGACCTATTATACCTCCAGAACAAACGGTAATCCCCGCTTTCCTGACATTTTTGATGGTTTCTATCCTATTGTCGAACTTCCTAGTGGAGATAATCTCATCATAAAACTCCTCAGAAGTATCCAAGTTATGGTTATAGGCATAGAGTCCTGCTTCCTGAAGCCTATTTGCTTGATCCTCGGTTAACATCCCTAGCGTACAGCACACTTCCAAGCCCATTTCATTGACCCCTTGAACCATTTCAATGATCCTATCAAAATCCCGATTGTCCCTAACCTCTCGCCAAGCAGCAGCCATACAGAACCTGGAAGAACCGCTGTCCTTTGCTTTTTTAGCATGGGCCAAAACGGTCTCTGTTGGCAATAAGGCCTGCACTTTGATGTCGGTATGGTACCGTGCGGCCTGCCCACAGTAGGAACAATCTTCCGGACAGCCTCCAGTCTTCACTGACAACAAGGTTGAAATCTGGACTTCCTGTGGATTATGCCACTGCCTATGTACCGTTGCGGCTTCATATACCAATTCCAATAATGGCCTGTTATAGATCTCTAATAGCTCTTCTTTCGTCCAATCGTGTTTTAATGTTTTATTAGCACTCATTTCTTTAATTTTCTATTCTAATTTTTAAAATTGCTTTTTCTAGACCCGCTGCATCCAATGATTCCAATTGGGGAATCTCGATGATCTTGCTTCCTGCTGGTTTGTTTTTGATCAAAATTCTTTTGCTTGCTTCCTTGAATTCCCCATTCAGCACGATATAATCTACTGCTATCCCCCGCTCATTTAAACTGTGAAAGGACAGCAAACTATGGTTGATGCTTCCTAAATAGTCTGAACAGACCAAGATCACTGGTAAGTCCAGATACGCTACAAGGTCAAGGATAAAATGCTGATCGTTTATAGGTACAAACATCCCTCCCGCACCTTCCACGATGAGGTTTCCGCTAGTTTCAGGAAGCTCGAAATCTTGGAGCTTGATCTCCACCCCATCAACTTCCGCGGCATAATGCGGGGAAGCAGCGGTATTTAATTTAAATCGCTCTGGATGAACTATTAGCTCAGCTCCTACTAATGTTCTGAGCATTTGGCTATCACTGCTTTCGAGATCTCCAGACTGGATCGGCTTCCAATATTCCGCATTCCAAAGTTTTACCAAGACCGCGGACACAATGGTTTTCCCTACAGAGGTTCCAATGCCTGTTACAAAGTATTTCTTATTCATTATTTACTTCCTTTAGACAGTTTTTCAATAATTCTATTTCTTCTCTTGAGTTGAAGGCATGCATCGAAATGCGCAACATCTCCTCGCCTTTTGGCACTGTAGGATACTTGATTGCATAGCCCAAGATCCCTTGTTTTTCCAACAGACCAGTTGCCCTATCCAAATCTCTCGGCTCTGAGAATCTAACCGGTATGATAGGACTTCTAAATGGAATAGAATCGGACTCCTTAACATGATCGCATTGTTTAATATTTTCTTTCAGAACGCTAATTAACAGCATGTTATCACTTAAAAATTCATAGGACGCCCTAATACTTAAGGCGTGGAAATCAGGGAGTCCAGTACTATAGATAAACGTTGAAGAATAGTTGACCAGATAATCAATAAGGCATTTAGATCCCAAAACAGATGCACCTGACAAGCCCATCGCTTTGCCGTAGGTGATTACAGTTGCAAAAACCAGATCCTGCAGATTATAATGATCAACAAGCCCCAATCCACATGTACCAATAGCATGAGCTTCATCCACTATCAAGGCTGCAGCATATTGCTTGCAGAGGGCTGCTATCTCTTGGATTGGCGCAAAATCCCCATCCATGGAATAAAGACTTTCTATCCCCACCCAGATTCTTCCTTTAGCCTTCTTCAGTAAATCCTCAAGTTGTGCAAGGTCGTTATGCCGAAACTTCCAGCGAACCGCCGCTGAAAGCCTACATCCATCATAAACAGATCGATGGACCTTTTGATCTAAGATGATCGTATCCCCTTTCTTTGGCAATGTCGAGAACAAGGATAAGTTTGCACTATAGCCTGAGGGAAATAATAGGGCTGATTCAACACCATGCTGACTTGCGACAGACTGCTCTATCTCCATGTTTAAGTCTGAATTTCCTGAAATTAACCTGGAACCTGTCGCTCCCATTATGGAGTCTGGGTACTGCAGTAAAATATCATGTAATCTAGATCTAAACCCTTCACTCCTTGCAAAACCTAGGTAGTCATTGGAAAAGAAGTCAACACCTTGTTTTTGTTTCTTCAATTGCCTGTACCGACCTTCTAGCTTTCTATTCTGGAGTTCAAGAAGTAATCCATCAATTATGGACATCACAATTCTCAACTTCCTTCGACAGCTCAGCTATCCAATCCTGAAACAAGTCTGCCTCGATCTGTAAGACTTTCTGGGCATGTCTCTCCCATTCTGCATCAAAACCTTTCAACTGGCTGATCATCTCTTCGAGATGACCTTCTTCCTCCAGGATAATGGATTTCACCATAACTTTTGAACCAGCTTCACTGAGCACATCTTGATAGATCGGATACAATTCATCCGCCCTAACCTCAATGGCATAGGTCACAAATAAATAGGCTGCATAGCGTAAATCCTGACCAGATAAGCTAAACTGTTCTTTTAGATATCGACTGGCTTTAAGGTCCAAACGATGTAAATATTGAATGGAAGATTTACCTCCTAACAATGAATCTTCCTTATAATACTCAAAACCAGACACAGCTAGCTTACCAATTTGCTTCTTGAGATAATAAGCATGTCTATGTTCTTCGGCAGCATGCTTCAATTGGATAAGATCGGTACGAACAGGGTCTTCGCATGCCGAGATCTTTCTGGCACCAGCATTTTCCATAAAAGAAAGGGTATTCAGCCATTTGGCGTGAACCGTGGCATCCGCCACTATTTGATTCAGGATTGCTTTCATATTTTTCTAATTGGCCCAAAAGTACTACCTTGCCGGATGGTTCAAAGGTGCCAGTTTAAAGAATATGATTAGTCCGGTTAGTATACCCTTTAAAAGTTTTATCCATATAGAGAGGAATTCCGCTACCCCCATTTACTTACAGGTGGCAAATCAATTTATCCAAGCCATCGCACAGGGTAAGCTTAAGCCGGGAACTAAATTATTAGGGACAAGGGCATTGGGGGATTTATTAGAAGTGCACCGAAACACGATTACTGCGGTTTACGAGGAACTCTTCGGACAAGGTTGGGTAGAAATCCATCCCAATAAAGGAACCTACGTCGCCTCACAACTTCCACTACAGGAACAGCAAGACCTTTCAAGCTTCCAATATCCAAAGGAAACTGGCTATACCTTCAAAAAATCCATTCTCTTGGACAGTCCTTTCGAACACACAAACTGCGACTATATATTCAATGATGGCAGTCCCGATATCCGATTGACACAATTTGAAGATCTCTCTAGATTCTATAGCTCCAACATGAAACGCAAGAGCAACCGGTCAAAGATGGGGTACTACAATCAGGAAGGGAGCGAATATTTTAAGGAACAGATGCTCGATTACCTGCAGAGCAGCCGCGCCTTGAAAATCAACAAGAACAACCTCCTTATCAGCAGGAGTATTGAGATGAGCCTTTATATCATCTCGGAAATCTTGCTCACAGAGGATGATACCGTGCTGGTCGCTGAACTGAGCTACTTCGCTGCAAATATGATCTTTCAGAAGTCTGGCAGCAAAATCATCTCAATCCCATTGGAGGATGATGGAATCGACGTGGAGGCACTTGAAAGACTCTGCCAAAAGCAGACCATAAGGATGCTTTACCTCACAGCTCAGCAACACTACCCAACCACTGCTAGCTTAAGTGCCCATAAGAGAATGAAAATCCTGCAGCTGGCAAATCAATATGGCTTCATCATCGTTGAAGATGACCATGATTATGACTTCCAATTCGACAAGCAACCACTTCTACCCCTTGCCACTTCAGACCAGAACGGAATGCTGATCTATGTTGGTTCCTTTGGAAAATCCTTGGCTCCCGGCTTCCGAACAAGCTTTATAGTTGCCCCTGAAAACCTAATGGTTGAAATGAGAAAACATCTCGGGATCATTGACAGGCAGGGAGATATCTTAATGGAACAAGCTTTGGGAGAGATGATCGAGGAAGGTGCGATACACAGGCATCTCAAAAAATCATTGAAGGTTTACAAGGAAAGAAGGGACTACATGGCCTTTCTACTTGAAAAAGAATTAGGTGACCTGCTGGAATTTAATATCCCCAATGGCGGCCTTGCATTTTGGTTGAAATGGAAAAAGCCAATCAATCTGCTCAAGCTCAGTCAGCAAGCGGCCAAGAACAACCTATTTATTCCGAAAACCTTGCTTTACCAACAAAAGGACCTTCAGGCAATGCGTATAGGATTTGGCAATCTAAACCTAGAAGAAATGGAAAAAGCCATCCAAATCTTAAGATCTAGCCTATCTGAAATCTAATGTTTAGTCTGCAAATATTGTTCTGCTTTCTTTGGGTTGAACGTCTCTAAAATGGACATACATGCGTTTATATTTCACCATCTCCCTAGAGTCCGCCAAATAATTCATCTTCGTATCCCTAAAGACCAACTGGGCGGCCTTTTTTTCCATTTTTGTTGCAAAATCAAGGAATTCTCGGAAAAGCATCCGACGTTCATGGGTAGTGAAATTACTCTGTTGGCAAACTTTTAGGATCAGCTCATCATCAAAATGTAGGGAAATTTTCGTGCCTTGGGAATTTAAAAGATAAAATATGGGTCTGGGACTATTATTTGGAAATAAGCCAAACCCTATAACACCATTATCAGTGTTGAATACATAAGCATAAAAGTGGATAGTGCCTATCAATGCCGAATCTACCAGTATGTTTTTAGTAACCATAGCTTCATAATTTATGTGTTAGTGAATAATAGATGATTAAAGATCTATCAGGAAAACCCTTAATTATCCATTTATTGGTTAATTTACTCTTTCTCAAGTCAATGGCAGTGGAGATATAGATTATCTTTTTATTAATTCTTTGAAAATCTAACTCTTAATGCTTATTATCAATACTTATTGGCAGCAGATTATGCTACCAATTTCCTACAGGCTTCAGCACAAGACCTACAGGCTTCGGCACATTCACGACAGTGTTCCATTCCATGAGCAGCATGTTTTTCACACTCTTCCGCACAGGCTTCACATAGATCCAAACAAATCTTAACTAACTCCAACTTAGGTTTACTGTCCATAATCAACAGTTTATAGGTAGACTCACAGATCTCTGCACATTCCAGATCCGTTTGAATGCACTTGCGCATCATTTCAAGTTTCTCCTCTCTCAAACATGCTTGCGCACATTTTAAACAAGCAACCACACATTGCTGACACGCCTCTATACAATTCTTTACCAACTGATCTTGTTCCATTTGCTTCTCCTTTTTATTGCTAATAATAAAACTGAGCTCAATAGCTTTAGCATTGATACCCATTAAGTTAACACTTTCACAATACATTCGTTCAAATTAAATTCATTTATATAAGTTAATTTTTGATTTGTATTAAATAAATTACAATTACTGATAATCTTTTTCTTATAAAAAACGAATCTATTGAAACTATTTTCTGAAACCTCATTATCAGTTTTATCAACGATTAATTTTAGCCAAAAACCGTAAATGTAGTATTTTTAATTTTGTAGAAAACCCTCTACTCCAGTATTTTAAAATAAATAGAACCGAATTTTATAATCCTAAAAATACAAGCTACATTTATCCAGAAATTGCAACTGTCCTCAGAAAAATTGAACGTTTTGCAATTCAAACCTAATTTGAAAATCATGAACAATTACAAATCTTCTTTCAGTCACTTATTGGCAATACTCTTTCTATTGTCCTTTTCCTTCAAGTCCATTGCACAGGGACTACCTCAAAAAGACCTGGACCAGCTAGTAGAAAAAACCATGAAGAGCTTCAATGTTCCGGGAATAGCATTAGGGATTATAAAAGATGGAAAAACCATCCACCTAAAAGGATATGGAGAAAGATCCATAAACAGTAAAAAACCTGTTGACAATCAAACCGCCTTTGCAATCGCATCAAATAGCAAAGCCTTTACGGCATTTGCCTTGGGCATGCTTATGGATGAGGGAAAACTAACCTGGGATAGCAAAGTCACCGATTTTATTCCAGAATTCAAGATGCATGACCCTTATGTCACTTCAGAATTTACCGTTAGGGACCTATTGACCCACCGTTCAGGATTAGGTCTCGGTGCTGGTGATCTAATGTTTTGGCCAGATTCTGCAAACTTCAATACTGAAGAAGTGATCCATAACCTGAGGTACCTTAAACCGGTATCCAGCTTCAGAACAAAATTCGATTATGACAACCTACTTTATATCGTCGCTGGCGAGGTCTTGAAAAGAGCTTCGGGAATGAGCTGGGAAGACTTTATAGAGAAAAGGATCATGGCACCTCTTGGCATGACGAATAGTGCTGCCTCCCTGAGCCGGATGAAGTCAAAAAACAATGTAATCGATGCCCACGTCCCTATAGATGGCAAATTGATTACCATTGCCAGGTACTTAAGCGAAACAACCAATGCAGCGGGCGGAATAAACAGCAGCATAGAGGATATGAGCAAATGGGCAACCATGCTTTTGAACAAAGGAAAATATGGGAACAACCTGGAAAAGCAACTCATTTCCGAAAGACGGCTTGCGCAGATCATGACCCTACAGACCGTTATCGGAGGTTCAGGTCCCTATAATGCACACTTCACAGGATACGGCTTAGGCTTCTTTCTCAGTGATCAGAATGGATACTTTGTTGCCGAACATACCGGTGGCTTAGGTGGCATGGTTACTCAAATGACCTTGATTCCTGAACTGAAGCTCGGCATTATCGTGCTGACCAACCAACAGTCCGGCTATGCTTTTACCACGATTACCAATCAGATCAAAGATTCCTATTTTGGGATCAAAGGAACCGACCGCCTGACAGAACTTAAAGCTAGGGAATCCAAAAACGAAAGCGAAGGCGACAAAGTTACCAATGAGGTCTGGGCCAAAATCAAAGCTCAGGACCAAAAAATAGACTTCTCTCCTTTTCTTGGTAAATATAAAGACGCATGGTTCGGAGAAATCGAAATCAGTAACCGTAATGGTCAACTATATTTTACATCAGCAAGATCTCCACAGCTGCAGGGCAAAATGTATTATTACCAAGGGAACACCTTCGTTGCCGCTTGGAATGACCGCAGCATGAATGCAGACTCTTATGTTATGTTCAACCTGAATGAAAATGCCAAGGCAGAAAGCATAAAAATGAAAGCCGTTTCTCCATTAACAGACTTTTCTTTTGACTTCCATGACTTAGATTTAAAAAGAATAGATTGATTTTCGAAGCATAATTAATGCAGCAAAAGGAGATTTTCATCCTGCAAATAAAAATATCTCATTAGAAATGAGCTTTTTCACTGTTTAAACCAATGATTAGCGTAAAAACATTTGGAGTATATATAGATTAATCCTACTTTTGTATCACAAAATCACGGTAGGTATAGCTCAGTTGGTTAGAGCACTAGATTGTGGTTCTAGGGGTCGTGGGTTCGAGCCCCATTACTTACCCGGTTAAAGGAGGTCCAAAAGGCCTCCTTTTTTTGTATCTAAAATTCCCTTTAACATTCTCCTGATTAAAAAAATCCTAAACAAAAAACGGATTGAAATCTATCAACCCGTTTTACTCTCCTAATTTAATTTATACTGATCTAACATCTCATGTACCTCCTCTTTGCTATTGAACATCAAAGCATCCAGAATGGATAGTCCTGGCTCAAACACCCGCCCTCCTTGTTGATAATCCCGGAGCTTTATTTCATGAAAGAAGATATCTATATCCGACTGAATATATTTTTCCCGGTTATAAAAACTCATGCCGCCTATTGGATTAACATAAGTAACTTTCTGACCTATCGACTTACAGATATTTAATGCCCACTCGTCAGAGTCCTTCGGTTGCTCGATCATCAATTCCATCTCTGAAAAGGCAACAATCTCCCTTGGCATTTCCAGATAGTTACATATTTCAGTCAACACATGCCGGTTCAGGGAAGTAATATCATCAAAGTCCTTGGACAAGGTTTCTTTCACAAAATCAAGGGTCGGTTTATAGTAAGGAGCAATCTTTTTATAGATGGCCATTTGCGAAAACATTTTATCCTTCCAGGGCAGACTGTTGTCCAAAACACATTCCTTGATCAAGGAAGCTCTTCCGTTTGGTTTTTTCACAGGAACCTGTATATACAACCATCCATCACCCTGTTTCAAAATACGGTTCCGTTCAATCCAACCTCGTTGAATGTATTGCACGGTATCCAATAAAATAAATCGATCCGTATGTTTCAATAGGCTGATATACCCTAAATACGGAAAGAAATAAGGCTGAATTATTCCGATCTTTTTTCTAAGCATTATTATTTAATAATTAGTTTGGTTCTAGTACATATCTATCCCTATAAGCAGCCTTTTAATCAGGTTCATCATTTAGGTATAGAAAATATTATTATTCGGCATTGTTTCCGGATAGATTCAATTCATAGCATCACAGCCTGAAAAAGTAAAAACAGCGCGTTACTCCTTCAGCAGCCTTATTAAATCTATCTAAATTGATTATTGAGCCACAAAACCAGATCGATTGAGACTTCTTAATCACTAACTAGTTCAAAGTTAAAATGAACATTTGGTCCATTTTTACGGCTTTCCATAATTGGAGAAAAAAATATAAAGATGCTTCTTTGGATCCCAATTAAAACGGAGATTCTCCAATTAATTCGTAAATTGTATAATCGCTAAACCTATCATGAAAAAACTAAGCAGTACATTCTTTGTATTCCTATTCTTTACGTTAGCAGCTTATTCCCAAACTGCTCCAACCGAAATACAATTTGTCCGTCAAGGAGTAAAGCGCATTATCTTTGACCAGGACCAATCTATCCCATTGGCCAGTCTTAATCCGGAAAAGATTATTGGATTAAATGTAATGCACCCCATACATCAATATGGCAAGGATTCAGCTAAGATTAATATTGAAAAAGGACTATTGAATATTACAGCAAATACTGAATCTGAATCAACCATTTGGTTGGCAGGATTTAATCCTTTTGCCACCTATATTATGGACTTAGGCGATATCACTGGAGAAGGGAAACTGGGCTTTCAATTTGCCGATCCGAATAAGAAGGAAATTGTCCGACTCTCCATTTCTTATGCAGCAGGACTTATTGCTGACATCGAATTTGACCATCAAAAACCAGCAGAGCACATTAATTTCAATCAATCCATTTATATTCCAGAGAAAAAAGATATTCCTTTAAAAGGCAAGCTCATATTACAGATGCTTGGCAGTGGATTGACCCTTTACCTTCAAAATGAGGGCTTACCTACTGTCCTTGCCCAAAAGGATTTTGCAGAACACTCAGACCTTCGGGAAATTGAAAAAATCCGCAAATTCCAAACCTCATTATATGCCCAGCAGCAAAAAGGGACCATAGCAATAAAATCAGTGGACATCCAATTAAATGCAGGAATGGGTCTTGCAGATATCCGCGCATTGACCTACGAAACTGGCGAACCCATAATGGATCAAGGTCGTCTATGGTTTAGCATGAGCGTGCGAGGAAGGGCATTGCCACATCACCTCCAAGGAATCTTTAGCATGGATCCTTCTGTATTTGACATCAAGTTTGAAGGCATTGTGGTATTTGATCGTGGGGACGGGTTATGGCGAAACGAGGTCGCCTCTCATATCTTCTTTGACCGTAGGGACTCCATTTGGAGAGGGATCACAACAGGATTTAGTGCCTATGCCAAAAAATCCGAGAAGAAACAATTACTTGCGGTCGAGTCAAAACAAGACCCAAGATTTGGTTTCTCCATTATGAAAGCTAAAACAATGGGCCAGGTCGGAGATATTGAAGATCCGCACATAATATTTGACAAGGACGCCAATAAATGGCGCATATTGACCTGTGAAAATAGCGATGGATATAAAGCCATCATATTGGAATCCGATGATTGGGACAAGGGCTACAAAAAAATTGCCGGTCCTGTAAAGCACAATTCTACAGGAACCTCTATCCAAAGAATCAACGGTAAACTTTTCTGCTTTTCGGGCAGCTCCGAAAAAGAAGTCTTTATCTATTCCTATCCTGACCTTAAAGAATTGGGCCACTTAACCATGGACCTTCCACCATGGGACGAAACGAGCAACAGTAGGGTTTGGCCAAATGTTATTCAACTACCCGAAGGATATCCAACAAAATATATAGCCTTGATGATGGACCGATTTAATTACCCTGGTTTGAAAGGTCCAAACTGGACCTATGGAGCATTATATCTCTACCATGGCTACGAAAAAATAAGGACGAGCCCTTAATTCTTCAACTTCGGCATTGCCCCCATTTCAAGTTTCAATGTACCGCCCTTCAGGAGGTCCGCATGGCTGATCTGCATCTTTTCCAAAGGTTTTCCATTTAAGCTTGCAGATTGTATATAGATGTTTTCTTTAGAATTACCGGTAGCTACAATATTGAACTGCTTCCCATTGTCAAGCTTGAAAGTAATTTCCTCAAAAACTGGACTTGTGATTTCATAGACCGGATCTCCAGGAGCAATAGGATGAATACCTGAAGCCGCAAGGACATACCAAGCCGACATTTGACCTACATCCTCATTTCCTGTCAAGCCTTCCACCTCATTTTTATAGGCATGCTCACAGATGTAACGAGTCCATTTTTGAGTCAGCTCCGGCGCTCCTAACCTATTGAACAGAAAGGGAACATGATGAACTGGTTCGTTGGCATGGTTATAATACTTATTCCACAAGAAATCCTTCGGGGTATTTTCAAAGAATGCAGTCAAATCCGCCAATACCTTTTTCCGGCCACCCATTAACTCCACCATACCTTCAACATCATGCGGTACAAACCAACCTTGCTGATATGAATTCGCTTCAATACTGCCGTACCATTCCTTCATTCGGCCTTCCTCTGGCCATTTCTCCCACGACCCATCCTGATGTTTGGGCCTAAACCAATCCTTTCTAGAATCAAATATATTCCTATAGAACTGGCCACGTTTCATATATTTCTCATAAATATCCTTTTTGCCCATATTTTTGGCCATTTGGGCAATGCACCAATCCGTATACGCATATTCCAAAGTTTCAGAAATGCTAAAGCCTGATTCAACCGGAACATACCCTAGGTCAGAATTCCCAAACTTTTCCGAGGTTTTGATCATCAGGTCCAAAGCTTCCTCTTGGTTAAATCCACGGATTCCCTTTGCATAGGCATCCGCAATCACCGCCAGAGCCGGATTGCCGATCATACAACCACTATAAGCATTGAAAAACTCCCAACGCTCTAAATAATTCTTATTGCTTTGCTGAGCTAGGCTGATCAAGGAATTTATCTCTTCATTGACCATCTTTGGATTGATAATCGTCTGCAATGGAAATTGACTCCTGAAAACATCCCAGCCACTAAAGATGGTCCTTTTGGTAAAACCTTCCGATTCATGCACCTTTCCATTTGGCCTTGGATATCGCCCATCGACATCCGTAATGTTCCTTGGATCAATCATGGTATGATAAAGTGCCGTATAGAATATTGATTTTGCGTCTTCCGTCCCACCTTTTACATCTATTTTACCTAAAGCATCATCCCAGGCCTTTTGGGCCAGCTCCTGCATGGTCCTAAAGTTCTTCCCTTTCACATCGGCAAAGAAATTATTTTCAGCTCCTTCCATATCTGTGAAAGAAATCCCCACCTTCAGCAATACCTGTTCTTGATCTCTTGTAGGAAACTCCAGATAAAACCCAACATGGTCGGCTTCAACAGCAGAAGCTCCAGGAATGACCTTTGCCCGTTCCAGCATACGCTGATAATCAAGGCTCGCAACATCCTTATTTTTCCGCTCCTGTCCATCGGGCACATCCTGTGCCCAGAATCCATAATTTAACAAGGGTTTGCTAAATTCCGCATAAAAGTAAACGGTATAATCGGGATGCCCATCTCCATCGCCCCAACCCCCTCCAGTTGAATCACATTTAATCCAACCCTTGATGGTATTGCCATCTACAACCTCCACAGACTGTCGGGTAGAAGTTCCACCGACCCTTCTCGCCAAATCAATCTGAATCCTCGAGGTATCATTTTCAGGAAAAGTAAACCGAAGCATACCGCCATAGGGAGATGCTGTAGCTTCCGCCTTAATCTGATAGCGGTCTAAGTACACCGAATAATATCCTGCCTTAGCAGTTTCTGAGTTCTTATCATACGTAGATCTATAGCCTTGGAGCTCACCTGAACCTTCCTTTCCAGCAATTACATGTAATGGACCCGTACTGGGCATCACTAAAAAATTCCCCAAATCTCCATACCACCCTACTCCACTCATCTGTGTAAAGGCAAAACCTTCAATGGTTTTATGCTCATAGCTATATCCAGAGCCATTATCACCCCCTGTAATGGTATTGGGACTGACCTGTGTCATACCAAATGGAGTGGCAGCACCCGGAAAAGTTTTTCCAAGTCCATGGTAGGAACTTGCCGTGTTGGTGCTTGCCCCAATAAATGGATTCACATATCTTGAAGCACCAACGGGAGATTGCGCCTCAACAGTAATGGCCAAGCTTACAAAAAATACGGAAACTATGGATTTTAAAAACATGTATTTATCTAAATAATGATTCAATTGTTATTTCACCTGCCCAAGCATCTTGCCTAATTGCAGGGCAGTTCGAAGAAGGTTCTTTTCTGTATGCTTTATGGACAACTCCAATTCCTCTGGTTGATTTCCAATAGGCAGCAACATCAGGAAATAATCCTGCAGTTCTTTTGGAATCTTCAAGGGGATTTTTCCGGCCAATCCAATACAAGGAATTTGTCTTTCCTTGGCTTTGGCAGCCACGACTACCGGCGCTTTCCCTTCTAATGATTGACTATCTATGCTCCCTTCCCCAGTGATCAGTAAATCTACTTGTGCCAAAGCTGCATCAAAACCTGTTATCTCACAGAAATAGGATGCTCCTTTTTTTAGATCAGCATTCAAGAATACGGAAAATGCAGCTGCAAGCCCTCCAGCAGCACCTCCTCCCTTCATACCGTTCAATGATTTTTGAACCGTTTTTTTTGTCAATCGGTCAAAGCTTTTCAAAAACTCCTCCAATTTTTCGATATCTTCTTCACTTGCTCCCTTTTGCGGACCAAAAACCCTTGCCGCCCCATTTATTCCCAACAATTTATTCTCAACATCACAAAGAACAGTAAACTCACAACCTAAGATCCTTTCCTTGAATTTCGAAATGTCCATAGAATCCACCTTTTCAAAATCATTTGGTAAGGGCTCTATCACTGCACCTCTTTTATCCCGAAACTCTAGACCCATCGCTTGCAGCATACCTATTCCAGCATCAACGGTAACTGAACCGCCCAAACAGATCACAAAATCCCTGATACCTGAATCAATCAATGCTGAAATCAATTGCCCTAACCCTTTGCTACTTGATTTCAATGGACTTTTAAGTTTGTTCTGGATTGATTTAAATCCTGAGGTCTCTGCCACCTCAATAACAGCGCATTTGCCAGAATCAATCAGACCATAACTAGCTTTTGTTTTCTTTAGGTAAGCACCAGCAACCTTCATGCTCTTTATTTCTCCATTCAACTGCTTACAGATGAGAATAGAGCTATAGTCACCGCCATCTCCAATAGGAAATTTGGAAATATTAGCCTGGATCCCACTGGATTTCAAACCTTTTTCAATTGCATCCGCGACCTTATCTGCCTTTAGGCTATTTTTGAAACTATTGGGTGATATTAAAATGTTGAGCATTAAGAATAGACTTCTGGATTTAAACAAGTTTTCAATTTTTCTCCTTCGACAAAGGCAACAATATTCTCTGCCGCAATTCTCGCCATTCCTCCTCTAGCCTCAATGGTTGCTGAACCTATATGTGGTAATACACAGACCCGTTCATGTTTTAAAAGTGGATTATCGGGCAACATCGGTTCAGGATCCGTCACATCTAAGCCTGCACCCCAAACTTTGCCCGCATTTAGCGCTTCATCCAAATCCTTTTCATTGATAAAGCCACCCCTTGCCGTATTTACAATAATCGAAGTATCCTTCATCTGCTCAAATACCTCTTTATTAAACAAACCTCGGTATTCAGGAGCATAATTGGCATGTATTGATAATACATCAGATTGCGCTAGGAGTTCTTCAAAACTCACATACTTTGCTCCCAACTTCTCTTCCAATTCTTCATTTCTATTCCTGTTATGGTATATGATCGGCATTTCATAAGCTGCTTTGCATTTTATGGCCATCTCATATCCTATCCTTCCCAATCCAAATACACCCAAGGTCTTACCATAAAGCTCTTGGCCTAAATTTGCAATCGGATTGAAATACTTAAATCTAACTCCTACACGTACTTGATTGCTATGGAAGGATGCCAATCGAGAAACCATTAACATCAACATAAAGGAAATATCAGATGTTGCCTTACTCAGAACATCTGGAGTATTGGAAACAGGTATCCTTCTCCGGGTAGCCTCTTCTAAATCTACTTGATCAAAGCCGACCGAGAATAGCGATACAGCCTTCACCGAAGGGCAGAGGTCAAAAAACTTCGCATCAATCTTATAGGCTCCAATATTGAGGATCGCATCACATTGTTGACAATACGATATCCACTCATCATAGGATATTTCTGGATTTTCAGGCATTATTAGATCGATATCAGGTCTAGCCAGCATTTTCATGCCGACTTCAGGGATAAGTTTATTTATGAAGATCTTCATGTTGAATTGGTTTTTTGTGCAATAAGTTTAATATACTAAAAATGTATCGTTTTTAGGTAGACTGGCTATACTTCAATCTAAACATCACGTCTATTGGTAATATTAAGCATAGAGATTCTACCAAATGGTTAACACCAAAAATCAGCGGTTGTTGTTGGTGAAAAATGAAAATTACGATACTGCAAAACAAAATCTTTTGAAAGGGAAAAAACCTGCAATTACTAAAATTGTTGCTTATCGTACCTCATAACATGCATTGCACTTTCAATGTCATGATCCATCAACATATTGCCCAATTATTAAGTTTATATTAACTTTCTGAACCATGACAAATTGAAGCAAATCTATTGCTAGATTTATACTAGTAATCAGATAGATAGATAAATATCATGACACATAAGATTCAAGAATTAAGCGAAGCCGAATTACTGAGACGGTTGAGCAGATTGAAGACCTTAACCTCAATTCATGTTATTGCACTAGGTCTTTATTGGGTTTCTTCACTTGCATTAGGCATAGTCGTAGAACATATGTATGTCTGGCTCTTCAGCATCATATCCTTCCCTATCCTGATTTTGAACGTGAAAGCAATCAACGAAATAAAAGAAGAATTTCAAATCAGAAAAACCATGGTTTAGATATGATTTGTTAAAGCTATAAAAATAGATTTCGAGCCGATACGTATTAATAATTTAGTATTGTTTTTAATTGAAAGAAGGTCAATGTCAACTTGACCTTCTTTTTATATGACCTCCTAATGCGCTTTAGAGCAGGATTCATCTGCTATTGTAACGAAATGTTTAATTATTGTTACAATCAAAAACAAAAAATCGCCCTTTATTGAATCTCAATACAGATTCACTTGTTAAGAAAAGTTAAGACTTTAAATTTCCCTTGCAATTCTTATAGATTTGCTTCCATGATTAAACATATGTATTTAAAATTATCAGCCGTTATATTAGGATTAAGCATTTCAGGAAATGCATTAGCACAAGAATCAGATTCAGTAGTATATAAAGAGAACAAAGAAAAGGCAATCAAATTTGCTGTCAACAAAAACATCAATGCAGCATTGCCCCTTCTCACTTCATGTTACCAAAAGAACATGGAAGATAAAGAGGTTCAAACCATGATCTCTGCGTCATTGATCAGTATTGCATCTGATCAGAACAACTTACAAGGTTCTTTGGATAGTATTGATTCATGGACTGCCAAGTTTCCTTTCCTACAAAATGACAAACAAGTCCGTAAGCTATATACGATCAATGCTAATCAATTAGCATTCCTTAGCTTCCAGGAAGAGAATATCGAAAAATCCTTGGCCTACCATGATCTGGTAATTGAAGAGTTATCAAAAAATCAGGACCTAGGACTGAAAGACAATAAAGATCTAATTTCATTTGCCGTTAGCCTCGCAGCGGACCAACTTGAAAAGAAAGAATTCAGGATTGCCAGAAAGATCGCCAGCGAAAGCTTAGCCTATTTCAACGATCCAGAACTCAAAAAGATGTTAAAATACATGGATGATAAAAACTTGGGACTTAATTAAGTCCCATTTTTTTTGAGCGTATTTATCCCCTATAATACGTTTTCAGTTTAATTATAGCAGACAATGATAGTAGGTTTTGTTTTTTTTTATGTCATACGGAGGTTTATCCGAAGTATCTCGGAACTTGACAGACAATCAAAATCAAAGAAAATAAGGTAAGTTTTATTTTGTCATACTGAGGTTCATCCGAAGTATCTCGGAACTTGACAGACCATAAAAATCAAAAACAGTTTTTTTGACTGGCGTACAGTTCCTTTAATTTCGGTTATCACCCTCCATCATCCTAAAGAAGGTTAAGTTTTTTTGGTCATACTGAGGTTCATCCGAAGTATCTCGGAACTTGACAGTCCATAAAAATCAAAAACAGTTTTTCTGACTGGCGAACAGTTCCTTTACTTTCGGTAAAGGATGACACGATCTTTAGGAGGAGAACCGTACAGATACCTCACTACCTGTTCAGAATCAAAATGCGCAAAAGAGGGATTCAGAGTGAAACGAAGAATCTATTTTTGTTTTTTTTGGGAAAATTTGGTCATCGTAAGATGAGGAAACTTTTTCAAATGATTGTGGTTAGTTCCGAGACCCTTCGGGGAAACCCTCAGGGTGACACAAAAAAGGGTATGGAAAAAGTTCACCCCCCATGGGGATTTTTTATTAGCTGATCTAAACGAATTTAAGAGATAATCACCCTAAAGGATAATATTGATGTTAAGATTGCATCCGGCGGGCGAATTCAATTCGCCCCTTCTATGTTGTATTCCAAATTTTTTCTTGATTATTTGCCTCTATGGTTGTTTTTCCTTTCCCTTTCCCTTGCTTTGGGCCAAAGGTTGCCCAGCTGATGGTTTTTCCAACAGCTGCGATATGACAGTTACTTTTCAAACAACCTTCTATGAGCAGACCTATGGCTGCAGTGTCTTTTTCAGTTTGTAAAGTATGGGTGCCGCAAACTACAATGAGAGCGGACGCAATGCCGCAAGGGGCGAATAGCGGTCACCCAATTTTTTTGTGTCTATCCAAGTACCGTCATTTCACTACTCCAATAACATATTTTTCCCTGGTCCTCAGCACATACGCTATCCGGTTGACCAGTTTCCTTGCGACCTTGATGATCGCCAGGTTCTTTTTCATCTTCAGGCAGGCCTTTGAAAAGCCCAGGGCCAGCACCGGGTCGTTCCGCACGGCGATCCAGGATGCCTCGACCAGCATCCGCCTCAGCAGCTCGTGCCTGCGGAAGGTCAGTTCTCCGTCCGGGTCACGCTCACCTGAACTGTGCCTGGTCGGCACGATGCCGATAAAGCTGGCCAGGTGGTCGCTGTTGGCGAACCGCCGGATGTCCTCCAGCTCGACCAGCAGGCTCATGGCCGTCACCGGACCGATGCCCGGGACAGAGCGCAGCAGCGCGTAGTCCACGGCATGCACCTGCTGGGCCATCATGCTCCTGAGTTCCCGGTTCAGCTCCAGCAGGAATCCCCTGTGGTACTCCACTTTCCGGACCAGCAGCTCCAGCGTCCGCCTGCCAAATTCGCCCTTGATGTGGACATCCTCCTTCAGCCACGCCATGAACCGCCTGGACCAGTGCGTCCCGTTGTGCAGGAAGGCCTCGGGGTAGCTGATGCCATTGGTGTACAGGAATGACTTCAGCCGGTTCTTCATCCTGCCGATCTCCCTCACCGTGGAATGGCGCAGCCGCACTAGGGACCTGGCGTCCTCACAATCGGGCGAAGGGACGTATATCCCCCGTAAGACACCGGCCCGAAGGGCCCTGCCCAGTTTCTTGCTATCTATCGGATCGCTCTTGTGGAGCAGCTCCTTCTGGGTGCTGGGGACATCGGCGGGATTGACCACGATGTTGTGGACCCCGTGCGCCTGGAGTTCGCGATGGATCCAGAAACCGCAGAACCCCGCCTCATATACCGAATGGTAGGAGGCTCCGGGATAATTTTTCCAGAGATGGTTCACCAGGACCCCCACGTTGGATTCCTGGTGGATGCACTTAAGGAACAGGTCCTTGCTGTAGATCGCAACGTTCCAGCTCTTTAGATGGACATCTATTCCGATATAGATCGGTTGTCCATCAAAATTTAAATCCGTATTTTGTCGTAGCATAAGATTAGGATTTATGTTGTTATTTTGGTTATATAAAAATATAAACAAATAATCTTATGCTATCTCTTTGTATTAGCACGTCCTAGATACAAACATAAGGCCTACAACACCTGCTACCTTTTTAGCGAAAAGATAGTTCTTTCCCATGATCTTGGTCCATCCTCGCATCCCTTCCATCCTGGTTCTATCCCATGATCTTGGTCCATCCTCCTATCCTTTTCATCCTGGTTCATCCCCTGATCTAGCTCCATCCTCTCATCCCTTCCATCCTGGTTCTTTCCCATGATCTTGGTCCATCCTCGCATCCCTTCCATCCTGGTTCAAAAAAAGCAACCCCTTCTGGGGTTGCTTTTTTATCTACATAAATATTTCCTGAAACATGAAATCATCCTCTTGAAACATCAGCAAAGTCTCAAATCTCACATCTCATATCTATTCTAAATCAAATCCACGCTTCTTTTTACAAAAGCTGTCAATTCAGCGCCAGTCAACAGACCTCTTGACAATAGAGCAAGATCAAATGCCTGTTTGGCTAGCTTTTCACCTTCTTCTTCGGAAGATTCAACAATGCGTTTCACTAATGGATGGTTTCCATTAACCGTTACCTTATAGTTATCAGGCAAAGTACCATAGAATCCCATACCACCACCAGTTTTCGCCATATCTTTCATACGACGCAT
This sequence comes from Sphingobacterium sp. LZ7M1, assembly GCF_024296865.1. GTDB lineage: Bacteria > Bacteroidota > Bacteroidia > Sphingobacteriales > Sphingobacteriaceae > Sphingobacterium. Next base: position 2,914,890 of record NZ_CP101134.1, read on the forward strand.
AAACTCATCGATAGTTACGGCAACTGGGAGATCATTGGCATTCAAGGCATCCACCTCAACCTTCATATCCGGACGAGAGATCGCTTTCTCAAAAATTCCAGTTGCTTTCTTGCTCTCATCTTCAGTCAGAGTCTGTTCGATTTTCTCGTCTTTAGGAATCAATTTATCGATTACATCTGAGTCAACACGTTTCAACTGCACCTTCTCGCCGCCATGTTGCTCCACATAGCCTGCAAAATGCGTATCCAAAGGACCATTGAAATTCAGGACATCATATCCTTTTGCCAAGGCTGCTGCAATGTAGCCATCTTGCTGCGCTTTATCTTGGGTATACAGGTAAATAATGTTGCCATCTTTGTCTACTTGGATATCCTTAACCTTTTCGTAGTACTCCTTGAAGGTATAATATTCATTGTTCACATTCTGAAGCAAGCAGAAATCATTTGCTTTTTCAGCAAATTTCTCATCGCTCAACATACCGTATTTAATGAACAAACTGATATCAGACCATTTTTCCTCAAAACCTTTACGGTCTGATTTAAAGATCTCGTTCAATTTGTCCGCTACCTTTTTGGTGATATAGTTGTTGATCTTCTTCACATTGCTATCCGCCTGTAAGAATGATCTTGAAACGTTCAGAGGAATATCTGGAGAATCAATGACCCCTTGCAATAACATCAGGAATTCTGGAACGATATCTTTTACCTCATCGGTAATGAATACCTGTCTAGAATACAATTGGATCTTATTGCATTGGATTTCCAATTCGTTCTTGATTTTCGGAAAATATAGGATTCCGGTCAAATTAAATGGATAATCCACGTTTAGGTGAATCCAGAACAAAGGTTCATCCATAGAATGTGGATAAAGTTCATGGTAGAACTTCAAATAATCTTCATCAGTCAATTCTGATGGCGATTTTGTCCAAGCGGGATGCGTATTGTTGATAATATTGGGAACCTCTACGGTCTTGTATTTTGGTTTACCTTCTTCATCTTCACCATCAGGTTCAGATTCTGATTTCATTCCAAATTGGATTGGAACCGGCAAGAACTTACAATATTTATTAAGGATTTGTTGAATTCTTTGCTTTTGAAGGAATTCCAAAGACTCTTCATTGATATGTAAGATAACATCGGTTCCACGGGTTGTTCTGCTACCTGCAGAGATCTCATAGGAAGTAGATCCATCACAAACCCAATGTGCAGCCTCTGCTCCTTCTTGGTAAGACAAAGAGTCAATTTCAACCTGATCAGCAACCATGAATGCCGAGTAGAAACCAAGACCAAATCGACCAATGATTTCATTGGCATCGTTAGCTTCTTTAAATTTCTCCATGAATTCTGTAGCCCCTGAAAAGGCAATCTGGTTGATGTATTTCTTGATCTCCTCGGCAGTCATACCAATTCCGTTATCCGAAATGGTAATGGTCTTTGCTTCTTCATCAACTTTCACTTGTACCGTAAGGTCGCCCACTTCTCCATTATATTGACCTAATGAAGCTAATCTTTTGATCTTTTGGGAAGCATCGACCGCATTGGATACAAGCTCGCGTAAAAATATTTCGTTATCTGAGTATAAGAACTTCTTAATCACCGGAAATATATTCTCGGTATGAATTGAAATAGTACCCTTCTCTTCTTGCATATGTTTGTTAATTTATTTTTTTAAGATTTATATATTTCTGTAATCAACTTATATTCCAATGTTATTTTTAAGTCAAATTGACAGCTTGTGCTGAAATTTTTACACAATTGGCTATTTTTGACTGAAAAAACAGGTTAATTCTTCAGATGATATTTAAAAAACCAGATTTCCTTAAGTCTCCTTTGGAACATTTCCGCAGCCAATTGGAAGATACCCTACAAGCAAAAGCAGCTGTTTTTCGGGAGAAAAGCGTAAAGAAAAAACTTCCATTCGTCTATTCATTGGTTTTTCACAAAACTGAAGACAGCCCAATGACAACCTTCTCCTATGGTCTTTCATTCGCCAATCATCCAGATCAACACAATAAGGTTGAATTATGCCTGCAGATGGATTCTGAAGATATGACCTGGGCACATGTTGTTGGATATTTAACCAATCAGCTCCGTGGGGATTGCCCTTTCAATAGTGGCGAAATAATCCGACTGGGGCAAAAGGTCAGCCAAGAGTCTGACCTAAACGCTTTTGTGGTGATTCCTGTTCAAGATGGTATTCCCCAAAAAGTGAAGGATGGGAGGAAATCAACTGTACAACTGTTAGAATTGCTTCCTATTTATGAACAGGAAGTCTATAATATCCAAAAATTAGGATTGGATAATTTCATCAAGCAACTCGGAAAGTCCAAAACAGACCCTAAACGGAAACCATTATAAGGTCTTCCTTCTTTTAAATCCACTTTAACAAGCTTGAATCCAACAAAAAAAAGATTTTTCCCTAACACTGTAGCATATCTGTAAACATTACCGTTTTTTTATTGAACGTTCAAAAATTGAAATCAAAAAAGAATTTACTGAACAAATGAAAAAACATAGTCTTCTATTAGTCATTGCACTAAGTATATTAACATTAAGTAGTTGTCTAAAGGATAATGATGATTATCCAGATTTAAACTACCCTGCTGTTTCCCTTTTTAACTTCTATCCAAAAAGTTCGGGAATACTATACGCAGTCAATGGAAACCTTTTAAATCAGATAGATCCGCGTTACAAAGGTATCTCTATGTTCTTCGCTATCCCGGGAAACAAAAAGATACAGGTTGTAGATCGCTTAAATAATCAACCCATCATTGATACGACTTTCACATTTGCCGATTCAGTGGTATATAGTTGTATGGTCTATGGAACGGAAGAAAAACCTGAATTTATCAGGGTTCCAGATGTAGAATTGAAAAATGCAGGGACTAAAACCGGGGTTAGGTTCTTCCATTTGGCCAACCAAGTAGGCAAAGTAAATTTCAAGGTAGGCAGTCAGGAAATTGTCGGATCGACCAACCGTGTAAAGGAAAACCCTAACACTGTCGCCCAGACACAAATCTTTAGGGAGTCCACTACGGGAAAAACTGCTGTTACCGTTACTGATGAACAAGGAAAGGTAATTGCCAAAATTGATGAAATTAATTTGGAGAACAATAAACATTACAACTTCATGTTAATCGGAACGAAGGACAACAGTGAATTTCCTTTAGAGCTTGTATACAGCTTCTATAACATTACAGATTAACGACTTACAACAAGGCAGCTTTACAATACATCCATAAAAACGGAAAGGCCCAATGATTTGGGCTTTTCTTATTTTTAAGGTTTTGCTATATTTATGGCCTATGAGCCTTGAGAAACCCAAAATAGACGAATCTTTTCGTGTACTTCACGCTAAAGCGCATGAATATATTACGGATCAACAAGAAATTCTTGAAGAACAGCATGCCTTTGGCCAATTCTCCAGCTATACCGTAGATTGGGAAAATAATATCATCAGCTTTTCAAATGAGGACAATTCAAACTTAAATCTAGCGTTTCAGATTGTGGGTAGTATTGATCCTGAGAAATCGATTTGGACCTGGAGATGGGATAATCCAGAAATCTCTGAAGCTGAAAAGGAAGAATTGGATATCATCAAAAATTATGGTGAATTCTATGATTTTGGATACCTCAGCAACCCAAAACTGGAAATCGACACCCCTATCGCTTGGGCTTTGACCGCAATTTCCGGTTACCTCCGCATTTCCAAAGGAATCTTCAGGATTCAAAAAGACACTGAAGCCCATTTTGTATACTTTAAGGAAGTGTTAGCTTAACACCTTAAATTATAAGGAGTACCCTGACCATCATTAGGGTATTTCATTCATTGTTGAAATTCCTTAATTTCGCACACATTTTTTACTTATAAGAGCTAATGCAATTAACAAAATTAGAGATTAGAGGGTTTAAAAGTTTTGGTGACAAAGTAACAATCAACTTCAATGAAGGGGTAACAGCCATCGTTGGACCAAATGGTTGTGGCAAGTCTAATGTTGTTGATGCAATGCGCTGGGTACTAGGTGAACAGAGCACCAAGAACCTGCGTTCAGACAAAATGGAAAATATCATCTTTAACGGCACCAAAAACCGTAAAGCTGCTAATCTGGCTGAAGTTTCATTGACCTTTGACAATACCAAAAACATATTACCTACCGAGTTTGCAACTGTTACAATCACTAGAAAACTGTTCCGAACCGGTGAAAGTGAATATAGACTTAACGATGTAAAATGTAGATTAAAGGATATTACGGATCTTTTCCTGGATACGGGAATTGGTTCTGATACCTATTCGATCATTGAATTAAAGATGATCGATGAAATCATCGCCAATAAGGACAATTCCAGAAGAAACCTCTTTGAGGAAGCATCAGGGATCTCGAAATATAAAGTCCGCAAAAAACAGACCCTATCGAAACTAAAAGATACCGAATCCGATCTTTCCAGGGTTGACGACCTTTTGTTTGAAATCAACAAGAACTTAAAATCGCTCGAAAACCAAGCAAAAAAGGCGGAGAAATACTTCAAACTCAAGGATGAATATAAGGAAGCAAGCATTGGTTTAGCTTATTATAAACTTGAGGGTTTTCAAACAGATCTTGAAAGGATTACCGATCAGGAAGCCGAGCAACAGGAAAAACTGAGAAATGTGCTTTCCAAAATGGAGAGCAAGGAGAAAACCTTGCAAGAATCCAAAACGGATATCCTTGCCAAAGAACAGAACCTGTCTACCCAACAAAAGGCTACCCAGGAATATATCAATAAGATCAGGTCTTATGAATCTGAGAAAAAGATCAAAAATGCGCAATTGCAACATCTGCAGGAAAAGGAAACTCGTCTTAATAATGACCTGCAGATCGACAAACAGCAATTGAACCATGTGCAATATCAAATAAAGCGACTGAACGAGGAACTTTTTGAAGAACAGAACAGCTTAGATATCTTAAAGCAGGACCTAGATACTAATAAAATCGAGGTTGAAGAACTGCGAGCACAACAGTCCTCGGCGAAAACGAAGCTGGACGAATTCTCCAAAAATAGTCAGGCCCTACAAAGCCAAATCTATGCTTTGGAAAAGGAATTGGCAGTTTTAGGCATACAAAAGGAAGCTTTGGAACAAGAATCCTTGCGAACCAGTCATGATTCTGAATCAAAAGAACTGGAACTTCAACAGTTCAATCATGCAGTTGCCGAATTAGAAGAACGTGTAGGGATCCAACAAGATCAATTTGATGAGGCCTTACGGACGGAAGAGGAAATCCAAAGGCAGATTGCCCAATGTGAAACCAAGCTTAAAGAATCAGCAGATGACCTGAGTAGAAAAGCGCGGTCCGTAGATTCCAAACAGAACGAATATAACCTTACAAAATCTTTGGTAGATAATCTGGAAGGTTTCCCAGAGTCCATTAAGTTCCTAAGAAAACATGCTGGCTGGAAGAAAAACCCACCCTTGTTTTCTGATATCCTATTCTGTAAGGAAGATTACCGTGTGGCTGTTGAGAACTTCTTGGAGCCTATCATGAACCATTATGTGGTAGAGACCAAAGAGGATGCTGTACAGGCCATAAAACTGTTAAGTGATTCTTCAAGAGGAAGAGCCAACTTCTTTGTTTTAGAAGCAATTAACGAACAAAAACCCAATAACAGCGCTAAGGAAAACAATAAGGCCCTTATACCGGCCATGGACATTATTAAGGTTGACGAAAAATACCGAAACCTTTGTAATATCCTTTTACAAGATGTGTATTTAATTGACTCGGAAGCTGAAATTGACATCGATGCCAACCTACCAGCTGATAACATAGTCCTTCTTCAAAAAGAGGGAAAATACGCTAAAAACAAATTGGGAATCTCTGGTGGCTCGGTAGGTTTATTTGAAGGCAAACGTATCGGAAGAGCCAAGAATTTAGAAATCCTGGAAAAGGAAATCAAAGATCTGAACGAACAGATTGATATCATACAAGAAACCCAAGAGGCATTGAATAGTCAATTGGTCGGATTGAAAGGCAGTTCCCAAAAGGAATTCATCGACGAACAGCGAATACAATTGAACCGTCTGAACAATGAGCTGACTACCGTAAAGACAAAACAGGAGCAATATCAAACTTTCATCAATAGCAGCCAGAACAGAAAACAGGATATTGAGACCAAGGTTGCCAATATCATCGCTCAATTAGAGAAATCTGAACCTGAATTGGCTACATTCAAAGAAACGGCAACCGAAAACCAAACGGTATTAAGCCGTCTGGAGGATTCCTACCATGAACTGACCGAGATCCTGAACGAGAAATCAACTGTCTATAACCAGGAAAACATTAAGTTCCACCAACAGCAGAACAAAGTGAATACCCTGCAAAGGGATGTAGAATACAGGGAAACACAACGTGAGAACCTAGAAGATAGAATCGAGAAGTTCAGCATAGAATTTGAAACAGTCAAAAACGACCTGAAAGAAGCCTTGAGTTTTGTAGACAACAACGATACAGACCTGGGCTCAATGTACGAACAAAAGGAATTGCTTGAAAAAGGTTTGCAAGAAGTTGAAGAAAATTTCTTTAAATCCAGAAAGGTAATCAACGATCTAGAAGATGAAATCAATCAACTTCGCAAATCCAAGGATATATCTGACGCTTTGATATCTGAGTTGAAGGATAAGAAAACAACATTACAGATTGACTTGAATGCGCTTAAGGAAAGGCTTTCAGTTGAATTCAATATCGAGTTACAAGATTTATTGGAAGCGGAAATCCCAGAGGAAAGATTGGCTATGGCCGATCTAGAGACTTCCTGCAGAAAGCTTAAAAAGCAATTGGATGACTATGGAAGCATCAATCCAATGGCCAAGGAAGCATACGATGAAATGGATGAACGCCATGGTTTTATACAAAAGGAAAAAACAGATCTAATGGAAGCCAAAGCTTCCTTATTGAGCACGATCCAAGAGATTGATCAGTCTGCCAATGATAAATTCATGTACGCCTTTACCACCGTTCGTGAGAACTTCATCAAGGTATTCCGATCCCTGTTCAACGAGGAAGACTCCTGTGATATCGTATTAAGTGACCCAAACAATCCTTTGGAATCCGATATCGATATTGTAGCACGTCCTAAAGGGAAACGTCCTTTGTCGATCAACCAGCTTTCAGGTGGTGAGAAAACATTGACTTCCACTGCCCTATTGTTCTCTTTATATTTATTGAAACCGGCACCGTTCTGTATATTCGATGAGGTCGATGCTCCATTGGATGACACCAATATTGATAAGTTCAATAACATCATCCGCGAGTTCTCCAACCAATCCCAATTTATTGTGGTTTCCCATAATAAACGTACGATTGCCAGCACCGATATTATCTACGGTGTAACTATGGTGGAACAAGGTGTATCAAGAGTTGTAGCGGTAGATTTAAGAGACGTCGCCTAAAAGATTAATACCAAAATAAATATGGAATCCCCCTAAGAAAAGAAACTTAGGGGGATTTTTTTATCCTTTATTTTTTTAATCAAGTTCCAGAGCAGGCATTTTTAATTAGCCCTTTCCTTTTACCCATGTTCGAGGCATCTTCGGGAATGCTTCGGGAATACCTTTCTTAAAATATTGAACATTTGGCCAAAATTCGGAATATGTCTCGAATAAGGTAGGAATTACCTAGGTTTACGATTGATCCAATCCTTGGAAAACAAGAAGTAGATAGCATTGGTGCCTATCAATATGACCAAAGCAAAATAGCCAAGTGATTTATTGTCCTTGTTCGGCCCAAATAAGAAGTAGAACATGGTCGCCGCTGCCGTTAATGATATAATCAGCAACAGAAGTCGATTATAATTCATAACAAATTGGTTAATTGGTTAGTAACTCCCTGAAGATAAGAAGAAAATTTGAAGAAATGGTAAACAGCTGAATAACCCCCAACAGGAAATGTCATTAAATTAAGAAAAAAACAAAATTTAGATTCTTCGTTACTTTTGGAGCCCAACAGTAACCAAACCGACGAAGGAGCTCACGGACCCCAATTCTATTGTTACTTTTGGAGCCCAAAAGTAACCAAAAACCTTCGGTCCATTTAAGATGGCTTTTCGCACAATCATCCGCACATGAAAAGAATGCCTGGATGTCGAGGGTGGCGTTCTTCTAAATTCTCCCCTTCAATGGGAGAATTTCTTGATAGCATCCAAGGCCATTCCCATCGCACAGTGCATCGGCATTCTTTCCATTTTTCCGCCATTGGAAATGAGCCGGGGCTAAAGGGCTTCCTTCGGAAGGATAATGTATATTTATATGTTTTGAGAAACCCCTAAAGGGGGTGGCATCTTTGTAGAAATTAGATTCTTGGAAATGGCCAACCCACAGCGTGGGTGAAATATCTTTCTATACCTTTTCTGTGTCACCCTGAGGGCACCACCGAAGGGTCTCGGAACTATCCATACTTCACTTGAAATAGGTTTCTCATCTTACGATTTCGAAATGAAAAACCCTTCACAATAAAATTAAAAATAGATTCTTCGCTGCACTCTGAATCTCCCTCCAGAACATTTTGATTCTGAACGATGAGTGAAGAATCTGTACGGTTCTCCCCCATCATCCCCTTGTCATTCTCAATCGAAGATTGAGGACCTGTACGCCAATGCAATTATGGTTTGTATGGTACCGAGATCCTTTCTGCGTCAGGATGAAAGGTTGGCGGAAACCGAAGGTTAAGTTACTGGACACCAATACCCCACCCTTTGTATGGTTCCGAAAACCTTCGTTCCTCAGCCTGACACCGGTAAAAAACCAAGGAGGGGGCAAATTACTCTTGCCCCCTCCTTGGTTTTTATCAAACTGCTTTTTATTTCTTCAAGGTATTTTCAAACAACTTGAATATCCTTTTGTATTCATCGGTCCAACTGCTTGGTTGTACGAATCCATGGTCTTCGACTGGATAAACCGCTAAATCCCAATTTTCTTTTCCTAATTCTATCAAACGCTGGTTAAGCCTTACGATATCCTGGAATTGTACATTGACATCCACCATACCATGCAACATCAACAGATTGCCTTTTAATTTATCGGCAAAATAGATTGGTGAACTTCTCTTGAAAGCGATCGGATCCTCTACCGGTGTATTCAATATATTGGCGGTATAACCATGGTTATAATGTGCCCAATCTGTAACAGACCTTAGAGCCGCACCAGACTTGAATACCTCCGGTTCGGTAAATAGGCCCATCAAGGTAATGAAACCTCCGTATGAGCCTCCATATAGGCCTACATTAGCAGGGTTAACTCCGTAATGGTCTACCAAATACTTTACACCATCAACCTGATCGGTAAGATCCTTCCCTCCCATATGTCTGTAAATGCCTGTTCGGTGATTACGTCCATAACCGGAGCTCGCTGTATAATCAATATCAATTACAGTATAGCCATTGTCGGCTAACATGTTATTGAACATATATTCCCTGAAATACTGGCTCCACCAATAGTGTACATTCTGCAGATAACCTGCTCCATGTACAAATACTACCGCCGGTTTATTGGGGTGCGGATTCTTGGCTGGATAAACACGAGCATATACATCATCGCCATAGCGGTTTTGGAACTTAACCATATCAGGCTCGCGCCAAGCATAGCTATCAAATTCTGTGCTGGTCGATTTGGTAATCTGACTGGCATTCGCTTGGGCTTTGTTAATCTGTAAGTACAGTTCCCAAGGTTTGTTCATGGTAGAATGGCTAATCGCCAAATATTTTTCATCCGGTGAAAGCGTGACTTCATTACCACCCTTCATCGAGGTGATCTGTGATAAATTGCCTCCTTGAACAGGTAAGCTATAAAAATGGGTAATGCCGGGATGCTCTTTATTTCCCGAGATATAGAAGTTCTTTCCATCTTTTGACAATTGAACCGATTGCACCTCCCAGTTTCCTTCGGTCAATTGCTTTTTACTGTTGCTATTTAGATCGTAGCTGTACAGATGCGAGTATCCAGAGGCTTCACTATTGAAATAAAAGGTATGGTCATTCAACCATTTGACATCTCTTCCTATTCCAGGTCCAGATATCCAGGCATCATCATGCTGTCTATCCAATTGGGCCACACTTGCATCTTCCGGGTTTACCTTCAAGATCCAAAAATCCTTGTTGTCCTGAGCTTTTGCCGTGATTACCGCATATTTAGCATTAGGCGACCAAGAAGCTACACCCCAAGTGATTTGACGATCTTTATTTGCTTTTTGGAGCTCTGCTAGACGTTCTGGATAGTCAGATAAATAAGCTGGCAGATCTTTGATCCCCGGAATTTTGGTTGCCTTAACCTCCAAAGCGGTATCTTGTTTCACTTTATATACGTAGGCCTTAAACTGTGTAAGTTCATTTCCCACTTTAGTACGCATATTGAGGTCTTCCACATAACCAGAACGGGTGATGAAATCGGGAACAATGGTATTTCTATTTCCTTTGGCAGGATAGATCAAACGGTAAGTGATATATTGCCCATCGGGACTAATCGACAAACCGCCCAATAAAGCGTCACCAAGATATAATGCTTTTTTGTTCTCCTTCTTTTTCCGTTTATCCTTTAATCGATCCTCTTCCTTAAAGACCTCAAACAGCTGTTCTTGGTCTTTTTTCAGCCATTCCTCCTGATCGGACAGCTTTCGGTCGGATTTTGGAGCAGCACCGCGTTGAAAGTTTGTCAATTGACGAACTGTAGTATTGTTCAGGTCTAGGGAATATACATTTTCATTTCTCTGGAATACCAGTTCATCGTTCAACAAAAAGGATAACGGGTTTTCCCTTTCTACAGTTTCGGTAAGACGCTTGACCTGATCCTTGTTCTTAACATAAAGATCTCCTTCCCTTTCGAATACGGCAATGCTCTTGTCCTTATTAAAAATATATTGTGGAGCTTCATCCAGATTGGCAATGCTATCCGAACTTAACACATATTTCTTGGAGGCAATATCCAAGCGATAAACTTGGGCTTTATCCTTGCCTTCTGGATTCCAATCAAAATAGAGGAATCTACTGTTGTCAGACCAACGATAATTTGAGGGTGAAGTACCCATCCATTTAGGATCTCGCATGATCTTTTCGACCGTTAAAGGTGATAGCTGGGCAAAGCTGCTAGAAACAGCTCCAAGGACCAAACAAGAGATGATGAGGTTAATCTTATGCATGAATAATTGATTGTTGTTTTTACTATGGCAAGTATACGAGATTCGGGAGGAATATGCGGAACTGTCAGCTTTATTTTACGATAAAAAACTCGGGATAAAAAAAGGGACTATCCTAAATGGACAGTCCCTCTTTCATTCTATTAAAAATCTATTTACAATTTTTTCACTCTGATATTACGAAGGAAAACTTCGGTACCATGACCTAAGAAACCGATATGGCCAGTGCTATTGCTTAGACCTGGGTGACTCTTACCATCAGCTGGACCATTTTTGGTCGCCTGTTTCAGATCTCCATCTACAATAACTTTTCCATTAACGGTAATCTTGATCTTATCGCCTTGGATACGGATCTCTTCCGTATTCCATTCACCAACTGGGTTTAAGGCACCACGTTTAGCAGCAATAATTCCATAGACCGAACCATGGTATTGATAAGGTTTAAGATCTTTGTACACGTCAGCCCCATCATCTAAGATTTGGATTTCCATACCTTGATAGGCAGCATCGCCTTCTAATGGTGTACGGATTCCTACACCGTTGTTTGCTCCTGGCGTCAATTTAAACTCAAATCTATATACGAAATCGCCGTATTGATCTTTGGTATAAAGGTTCTTTCCAAATTTTGCATCTGGATTTGAACGGATATAGCCTTCCGGAGTGATCTCATAAGCTGAAGTACTCGTCCATTTATCAAGGTTAGTACCATCAAACAGCAATTCAAAACCTTCTTGTTTCTCTTGGTTGCTCAAAGTAGAGACTTCCTTACGAGGAATTTCCTTGATAAAGATATCACGGTACCATACTCTGGATCCATGAGCTTGCAGTTCGATCTGTTCCGTTGGGAAGATAGATTGATTACGGTCCCAATAGTTTTCCAATGGAACATTATCAACAACCAATTCGCCATTTAACCAAACGGATACATCTTCACCTACCATTTTGATCTTGAAGGTATTCCATTCGCCTAAAGCATTATCTGCAACTTTTATAGGGTCTTTGGCATTTTTAGCATTGTTATAAAGACCACCAGAACCTACTTGAGCACCTACCTCGGTACGAGAGATATCCCAAATCTGAACCTGTGGAGTTCCTCTCAGGTAAATACCAGCATCTGGTTCTTTACCATTAGGATCTAATTTCCAATCCACCAACATTTCAAAATCGCCATATTTCTTGATTGTAGCGATATTGTCACCATGTCCGCTGAATACAAGATCACCATCTTGCGCAGTCCAGCTTTCACGCATCTTTTTGTCAGCTTCCGCTTGTTTCTTCGCTAATTCAGCTTTCGACATGTTGGCACGTTTGATTGGATTTTCCACCAATCCTTGCCATCCAGTCAAATCTTTACCATTGAACATGGAAACAAAGCCTTCACCACTTGGCATTTCTGCTAGATGACGGACGATAGCTTCTTTCAGATAAGAACTTTCGCTTCCTGAAATTCTAGTTGCAGCATCATTTAAGATCTTGCGAACATCAGCTCCAATATAGTCCTTATGGTCCATAGCGATATTCATGGCTACGTTGGTTGCTGATCCCCCTAAATCTTTGTCAGACATGTACTGTGCAGCAAACATCAAGGCTTGGTAAGTACCAGTAGACTGAAGGTTTGACAACGCAGCTCTCTTTTGCTTTACGTCTTGCGCCAGTTCAAAAGCATCTTTTAACAATAAGGTTTTCTGTTCTGGATTGACGGTACTTGCATTCAATTGCTTGATCAAGCCATTGAAAATGGTATTGAATAGCGCTGGATCCTTTTCCGTTTTGGAAAGACGGATCAAAACAGGAAGAGATTCCGACTTTGACCAGTTTGCCAAGGCTTGGATAGATTCAGCTTTTAACGGTCCATTGCTCCCTACATAGTTTTCAACTGCTTTTAAGGCATCTGCACCACCTACACCTGCGAATATTGGGAAATATTTAGCTGCGGAAGGAGCCGCTGAACGCGATATATTAGCTGCCAGACGTTGGATTTTAGCATCCTTATCTGGGCTGGCATTGATTGCATCGATGGCTGCTTGCTGTGCGTATTTTAATTCTTCTCCAGAAGCATTGTCCATTAATTGGATGACTGCCTCTAGGTTATCGGGATTTACGGTATTGGACAAAGCTTTAAAAGCGGCCAATTTCACTGCAGCATCTGTTGAAGCTGTTAAGGGCAATACCGCAGCAGATGATGAAGGATTCGTTCTATGTGATAGGACATCCAATAAAGCCACTTGGGTTTTTGCATCAGCATTGGCTAAAGCTCCATTCACAACATCCATTGTTCCTTTATCTTTTGAGGATAAAAGTAATGTTTTGATAACGGCCAATTCCTTTTCAGAGGCATTTGGTATCTGTTTGATCAAGAAGTCTGAATTTGCTCCTTTGGTCAATACAGAAAGCGCATTTAAAGCTGCGATTTTTGCTTCTTCATCCTTCAATGCAGGAAAGCTTTTTTCAATAGCCTTAACTGAACCCGTTGCATCTTCGGTGGCCAAGAAGTTCAATAAGCTCTCTTGGGCATCGCCATCAAACTTTCTCAATGAACCAGCTAGTTTCACCAAGTCGCTCGCTTTCGCTTCATCAGCCAATAGGCCTAAAGCTACATTGCGAAGTAATTTATCTTCATTAGAGGCCAATTTGATCAATTGTTTCTTCTGCTTGGCTGGGTTGATTGCAGTCAATACCGAAATAGCTCCGGCTTGGATTGTTGGCGCTTTGAATGCCGTAGCATTTTTGTATAAGGTTGTAGCAAATCTGGTTGCTTCCGCATCCTTGTCTTTTTTAGCTAACCCTTCTGCATAGTCTACCGCTAGACTTGCCGCATTGGTCTTATCGTACTGATAGCTTTTTTCTTCTGCTTTTTTTAAGAAAAGCTCTGCGGAATTAGGACCAGCAATTTTACTCAATGCCGTTAAACCTGCAACTTGAAAATTATCTGAGGTATATTTTCCGATCAGTTCGATGATTTTCGCTTCCGCTTCGGTAGATTCCAGCTCACCAAGAGCCGTTACAATAGCAGTAGCTGTTTTTTCAGTCGCTGAGCTGTTTAAAGCAGCATTTAATGCGTTAGCAGCTTCAGGAGTATGGATAGCATTCAAAACGCGAGCGGCTTTTTCCGCTAAGTCTTCATCTGCCAAGTACGGAGCTACCTTTTCAATAGCATCGTTTTTAGCAAAGAATTTAAGCAGTTCAAATACGTATCCCTTGTTGTTTTTGTCGGTTAGTTTATCCAATGCCTCTAATAAGCCCTTTACATAGGTTGCACGTTGGCCTTCCATGTTGGGTTGCATCACAAAAAACGCATATGAATTAGTTGCATATTCTATTGGCGCATTATTTCCTCCTTGAGGTTTCAATCCTAGCAATAGCGCTGAAACATCCTCGGAAGTAAATCCTTCCAGTTCTTTCATTGCCATCAGGAACTTTGCTTGTTCTTCTGCAGGCTGTTGGGCTAATACATCGGCAATCTTGGTGGCAGTGGTGCGTCCAGTTGGTTGCTGTGCATAAGCGGCAACTTGTAAAAATAATAATGCGGCTATGGTGTTAAATACTTTTTTCATGTTTCGTAGGTTTAGAAAGACCAAGGGCCTCTCATCGGCTGGTGAATTAATCTGTTAGCTGCTTCATCATTGACAAATTCCTGTTTCGCGGAATCATAATGTAAAGTCCTGTTCAATCTAAGCGCTGCAAGCCCTAAGTTGATCAAGGTACAGGAGTAATAACCATTCTCTTCATTCAGTGCAAATTTCTGACGCGTACGAACTGCCTCTACGAAGTCGGTAACTTGAGGGGCTGGATCTGGATATTGGGCCAGCTTGCGTTCCAAGTCTGGAATATCCGAAACAAATCCTCTATATAGTTTTCCATTAGGCCCTTCTATGTACGCTTTTCCTTCTTCCGTGCCTTCACCGTCCAAGATAATTTGACAACCATCTGCGTAGGTATAGGTAATCTTTCTCCAAGTTCCTACCGCATCTGAATGTTGTTGTGGTGCATCAACTTCAATCTTAACTGGTGATTCATTGTCCTTTCCTAAGAAATATTGAACTGGGTCCATGTAATGTTGACCCATATCACCAAGGCCACCCCCATCATAATCCCAATAACCTCTAAAGGTCAAATGGGTACGGTGGGTGTTGTATGGTTTGTATGGTGCTGGACCTAACCACATATCATAGTCTAATTCTTTTGGAACCTGCTCCACCGGTAGGTTGGTTTTTCCTACCCAGTAGAATTTCCAGTCAAATCCTGTATGCTTGCTGATGGTCACTTTCAATGGCCATCCCAGCATACCTGTATCAACCAATTTCTTGATTTTCTTAACCGGTACATTCATGCCATAGAAATTGGCATCGAAACGGAACCATGTATTTAAACGGAAAATATTACCATGCTGTTTGACAGCTTCTTTCACTCTTTTACCTTCACCTATGGTTCTGGTCATTGGTTTTTCACACCAGATATCTTTTCCGGAGCGGGCAGCCTCGACCGCCATCAATCCGTGCCAGTGTGGTGGCGTAGCGATGTGGACAATATCTACTTCAGGATTTGAGATCAAATCACGGAAGTCATGGTGTTCTTTGACACCTCCACCCAGTGCTTTTTGTGCTAATGCTAAGTGGCGGGTATCCACATCACAGATAGCGACTGTCTTGGTACCGGCGTATTCAAAGTGTCCACGGCCCATGGAGCCGACACCGATTACCCCTTTTGTCAAGTGATCGCTGGGTGCTAGATAGCCTTTTCCAAGTACAAAACGAGGCACAATAGTAAATGCTGCTGCCCCAATCAACGATTTCTTGATAAAATCGCGCCTAGAAGTATTATTGTTTTCTTTCATAAAATTTATGATTCAACTGGATATAACAAACTCTTTCCTTGCTACGAACAGCTCCCACCCTCGGAAATTGATTCAGCAAAAAAGAAGATTATTGTATCATAAAAATTGTATAAATAGATTTAGTTTCACAAGTGTAGGAAAACTTTTCAGTTTTCGGTTATCACATTCAGTCATAACTTTATTAATTTAAGTCATATACTTTTATTTTTGGTCTGTAAGATTTAGTCAAACGTTTGCGTAAATGAATTATTACTAAGTGTCGTAGCGGTAGATGCGGCTCTTACTTTAAAACATTATTAAAGGTAATTTAAGATAATTAAATCATTGTTTTTATAAAATTCAAGATTTATTTATATTGGCTCAACATCAAAAATAAGAATAAAATTCTTTTAAAAAAGAAGGAGATATGCCTTTTTTTATGGATTATTAAAGGCGTTAATTTTATGTAAAGTCCTCAGCATGGATTTAATTTCTTCTTAAAAATTCTTACATTTAGCATAAAACACAATTACATGCTCGCTGGAATCAACAGATCAGATCAACTCAATAAACTAAAAGAATCAACCATTTGGGACTTGGTAGTCATCGGAGGCGGTGCTACCGGCTTAGGGACAGCAGTAGATGCTGCCAGTAGAGGTTTTAAAGTCCTATTGATCGAAAAATATGACTTCGCAAAAGGAACCTCCAGTAAGAGTACCAAATTGGTACATGGTGGTGTCCGTTACTTGGCAAATGGTGATATCAAATTAGTGATGGGTGCCTTGAGAGAAAGAGGCCTGATATTTAAGAATGCACCACACGTTTCATCCGTACAATCTTTTGTTATCCCTGTCTATTCGACTTTTAGCAAATTAAAATACTTAATTGGCCTGAAGCTCTATGATTGGCTTGCAGGCAGCCTACGCATCGGAAATTCGGAAGGCCTCTCCAAAGATGAGGTGGTTCAGAAACTCCCTCACATCAAGACAAAAAGCTTGAAAGGTGGGATTTTGTACTATGATGGTCAATTCGACGATGCCAGACTTGCCGTGAACTTGGGTCAGACAGCATTTGAACATGGCGCGACCGTTCTGAACTATATGGAAGCAATGGAGATCCACAAGAATGAGCAAGGAAAAGTCAATGGAATTACCGTAAGGGACACTGAAACAAACGAAACATATCGCATTCAAGCTAAGACGGTTATCAATGCTACCGGTGTATTTGTGGACGATATCCTGAAGATGGACTCCCCTAAGCATAAAAACTTGGTTCGTCCAAGTCAAGGTTCGCATATCGTGATTGACCAGAAGTTCCTCGATGGGATCGATGCATTGATGATTCCGGAGACTAGTGATGGACGTGTCCTCTTTGGTGTGCCTTGGCATGGGAAAGTCCTGCTCGGCACAACCGATATCCCTATCAAGGATCATATGATCGAACCAAGACCAATGGAAGATGAAATCAATTTTATTTTGGAAACCGCAGACAGCTATTTGAATCCTGCGCCAAAGCGTGAAGATATCCTAGCTATTTATGCCGGATTAAGGCCTTTGGCCGCTCCAAAAGACGATGATGAAAGCACAAAGGAAATTTCAAGGGACCATAAGCTTATCCACTCGGAATCTGACTTGATCACGATTACGGGAGGTAAATGGACAACCTACCGTAAAATGGCAGAAGACACCGTCAATATGGCCATTGAGATCGGGAAATTGAAAGATGTACCATGTAGGACCAAAAACCTAGCAATCCATGGTTCAACCCCAGATGTCTATCATGCGCATTGGAACCTTTATGGTAAAGATTATCAAGCGATACAGCAACTGATCCAAGAGGATGAATCCTTACGCGACCTGCTGGTGGATGGCTATGAATACAACGCCGCTGAAGTGGTTTGGGCTTGCCGTTACGAGATGGTCCGTAAGGTTGAAGATTTCCTTGCCAGACGTTGTCGCCTCCTACTGTTAGATGCCGAGGCGTCGATGAAAGCCGCTCCTAAAGTGGCCGAGATCATGGCCAAGGAACTGGGCAAACCTGAAGGTTGGGCACAAGATGAAGTTAAGCAATACATTAAACTAGCGAAACGCTACACACTATAATTCAAGACTATATAAACCGTAGAGAATGAAAGAATATATTGTTGCATTAGATCAAGGAACGACAAGCTCGAGAGCAATTTTATTTAACAAAAAGGGTGATATCGTCAACATAGCCCAAAAGGAATTTCAACAGATCTATCCCAAATCGGGATGGGTGGAGCATGATCCGCAGGAAATCTGGTCTAGCCAGATGGCTGTATTCACGGAAGCCTTGGCGAAATCCAAGACCAAGTTGGAATCCATCAAAGGTATCGGTATTACCAACCAAAGGGAGACCACCGTGGTATGGAACCGTAGAACTGGCGAACCTATCTATAATGCAATCGTATGGCAAGACCGCAGAACTGCTGACTATTGTGCCAAGCTGATCAAAGACGGTCACTTGGACATGGTTCAGGAGAAAACTGGTCTCCTGATCGATTCTTACTTTTCTGCAACAAAGATCAAATGGATCCTGGACAATGTGAAAGGTGCAAGAAAACTGGCTGAACGCAAGGAACTTGCTTTTGGAACCATTGACTCGTGGTTGATCTGGAACTTAACGAATGGAGAAAAACATGTTACGGATGTGACCAACGCATCACGAACCATGCTTTATAATATCAATGATCTAGAATGGGATAAGGGACTATTGGAATTGTTTGACATTCCGGAGTCCCTGTTGCCTGAAGTAAAGAGCTCTTCTGAGGTATATGGTGAAACATCCACCGAATTGGGCAGCCGACCTATTCCGATTGCTGGTATCGCCGGTGATCAACAAGCGGCTCTTTTTGGGCAGATGTGCCTGAAAAAGGGAATGGCCAAGAATACCTATGGGACCGGATGTTTCTTGTTGATGAATATTGGCAACAAACCTGTCAAATCGGAAAATAAATTGGTAACTACCATTGGCTGGAAAATCGGAAAAGAGGTAGTCTACGCTTTGGAAGGAAGTATTTTTATTGGCGGAGCTGTTGTACAATGGCTACGGGATGAGTTAAAGATCATCAAAAAATCAAGCGATATAGAAGCCTTGGCAACCAGTGTTGATACCACTGATGGGGTTTATTTAGTCCCTGCTTTTGCGGGATTGGGTGCTCCACATTGGAACCCGAACGCCAGAGGAACAATCTTTGGAATCTCAAGAGGAACAACCGATGCCCATATTGCTAGGGCAGCCATCGAAAGTATCGCTTACCAAACCCATGATATCCTGAAAGCCATGGAAGCGGATTCTAAGACCAAGATCAAAGAATTGCGCGTGGATGGCGGTGCGACTCAAAACCAATTCCTTTTACAGTTCCAGGCTGATATATTAAAATCTACGGTTGTAAAACCTAAGATCACAGAAACTACTGCTATGGGAGCCGCATTTCTAGCGGGTCTTGCTGTTGGATTCTGGAAGGATCTATCGGAACTCCAAGAGCTTTGGCAAGAAGATAAACGCATTGAAAACAATAAGTCCGTAAAGCTGGACAAGAATCTTGAACAATGGAAACGTGCGGTAAACGCTGTGATCTATTGGTCGGATAACGCATAATACCACTAACACCTAATTGAAAACATATTACTATAAAACCTAAAAATGACACCATTTATAGCTGAACTTGTTGGCACCGCCGTAATGATTCTCCTGGGAGGCGGGGTTGTTGCCAATGTCGTATTGAACAAAACTAAAGGAAATGATTCGGGATGGATCGTGATCACAACCGCCTGGGCATTGGCTGTATTTGTAGGGGTCAGCATTGCCGCTCCCTTTTCAGGAGCCCACTTGAACTGCGCTGTAACCATTGCGAACTTGGCATTGGGCAAATTGGACCTTGCTACTTCCCTATCTTACATTGCTGCTCAGTTTTTGGGTGCTATGATCGGGGCAACTGTGGTATGGTTGGTCTATAAGAGTCATTTTGATGCTACGGAAGACCCTGCTGCAAAGCAAGCTGTATTCTGTACAGAACCTGCCATCAGGAACCTGCCCATCAACCTGATCTCTGAGGTTGTGGGAACCTTTGTTCTGATCTTCACTATCCTCCATTTTACGGATGCCAAGCTTTCGGATGATTCTGTGGTAGGTTTGGGTTCTATTGGGGCAATTCCTGTTGCTTTTTTGGTGTGGGTGATCGGACTCTCTCTAGGTGGAACAACGGGTTATGCGATCAACCCTGCCAGGGATTTAGGTCCAAGGATCGTACATGCCATCCTTCCGATAAGAAATAAAGCTGGATTTGATGCTGGTTATGCTTGGGTGCCTGTTCTTGGTCCAATTATTGGAGCATTATTAGCTGTAGGTTTGAATTTATTGATTCACTAAAAAAAATATGAAAAAGGGATTCTTTAGGATTTTGAACAAAATCAACCAGAAAGTACTTCCAAAGTATAGTAAGGAGGACCCTTCTAAACTAAGTAAGCTACAACAGGCTGTTGTAGCTTACCGATATTATGTTTTGATTAACTCAATGGATTAGGAAACGGCCTTGTCCTTTTCTTCGTCGCCTGGAGTTTCATCTATGACCTTCACTATATTGGAAGGGAATATTACATTCTTTCCATCTAAAACATTCTTGATTTCCTCGCTTATCTGGTTTTTCGTTGCCCAGAATACTTCGCGGTTCGCCCAAGCCCTTACCACCAAACTGATTCCTGATTCCTTTAAGTCACCCACGATGACCTCTTTCTTCGGTGCATCCAAAATACGTTCATCAGTATTTAATACCGAAAGGATTGCTTCACGAGCCACTTTGATGTTCGTATCATAGGAAACAACGAAAGTGAACTGCATTCTTCGCGCGGTGATCTTTGTATAATTCTTAATGACCGAATTCGCTAAGGTTCCGTTAGGACTAAATACGCGGATTCCGTCATCATCAATAATGGTGGTATACAATAGATCAATCCTTTCCACAGAGCCAGAAGAACCATTGGCACTGGATATATAATCGCCCACATCAAATTGTCTGAACACCAAGATCAGCACCCCACCTGCAAAGTTTGACAAGCTTCCCTGCAAGGCCATACCAACCGCTAGACCGAAGGCTGATAATGCAGCGATAAAGGAGGTGGTTTCAATCCCCATGGTATTAGCTACCGTCAGGATCAACAAGGCATACATCGCAAATTTTAAAAGGCTCTTGATAAAGGAGCGGATTGAAATATCAACATCTTTTTTGACAAAGCGCTTATCGATAAATTTCAGGACGAACTTTATGATGTAACGGCCTACAATTAAGATGAAAAAACCAACGGCTATACTCGGGATTTTAAGAAGGATTACGTCGAACAACTTCTCTAAGCTTGATTCTAAATTTGCAAAGTTCATTTTCTTGCTGTGATAATTTAGCCCAAAAATAAAAAAATAGTCTTTTATTCAGCTGATGGCTTAATATTTTAAATAACTTTAACATATGGACTACTGCTATTTTGATAATAATGCCACAACGAAGATAGACAATCAGGTCTTTGAAGCCATGCTCCCCTATTTAAAGGACTCCTACGGAAATGCTTCCAGCATACAGCATAAATTAGGGAGACAAGCCAATCATGCTGTAGAAAAGGCTCGTTTACAGGTCGCAGAATTATTGAATGTAAACCCTAAGGAAATTTATTTCAGCTCGGGATCTACAGAATCCATTAACACCGTAATCAAGGGAATCAGCAAAGCCTATCAATCCAAAGGCAACCATATCATCACTTCCAGTGCGGAGCATAAAGCTGTATTGAGCAGTTGTCACGCTGTGGAGAAAGAAGGTATGCAGGTTAGCTACCTCAAGGTGAACAAATTTGGAGTTATCGATTTGGAAGAATTAAAGAACGCGATCACAGACAAAACAGTTTTGATAAGCATTATGGCAGCCAATAATGAAACCGGAGTTCTTCAACCTATTGAAGAGATTGCCAAGATCTGTTTAGAAAACGATGTTCTTTTTTTCTGTGATGCCACCCAATGGATTGGAAAGCTGCCATTGGACCTCAGTAAGATACCTATCGATATTATCTGTTTGAGTGCCCACAAGATCCATGGACCGAAGGGAATTGGCGCATTATATATCCGCAGGAAGACGAAACCTACCCAGATCCCAGCCTTGATTGTAGGAGGAAAACAGGAATCAGGCTTTCGTGGCGGAACCTATGCTGTCCATCAAATTGTAGGCTTGGGAGAGGCAGCGAAACAGGTAGATTTCGACCATGATAAAGTGGAAGAGGTAAGAAATTACTTTGAAAAAAGGCTTCTAGAAGAGATTGAGGAGAGCGAAATCAAAACACTGGGAAGCAACAGATTACCCAACAGCAGCAATATACATATCAAACATGTAAAGGCAACAGAATTAATGACCAAACTTCCAACCATAGCTATTTCCTCTGGGTCGGCATGTGTCTCTGGAGATCGAGATCCTTCTCATGTTTTAAAGGCCATGGGCTATACCGATGACGAAGCCTATTGCAGCCTTCGCTTCAGCTTTAGCAAATACAATAGCAAGGCACAAATAGATTATGCGATTCCTCTCATTAAGGCCGCCTGTGAAAGCATTAGGAAGGATTCACCAATTTGGGAGATGTACAAGGAAGGATTAATTTGACAGAAGAAAGATGATTGAAATCATATTTCATATTTGTTTTATGTATTTTTGTAGAATTATTTAAAGGAGAAAGCATGGTTACCGTTACTGATAAAGCAAAAGAACGTATAAGCGCAATTATTAAGGAAGAGAACTACGATAACACTTATTTCGTACGTGTTGCTGTGGAAAGTGGTGGTTGCTCAGGACTATCTTACAAATTGAACTTCGACAATGAAGAGAAAAAAGGAGATCAGTTCTTCGAGGACAATGGAGTAAAGATTTGTTTAGATATCAAATCTTACCTTTATTTAGCCGGAACAGAATTGGATTACTCTGATGGTCTGACAGGTAAAGGATTTGAATTCCATAATCCAAACGCTTCAAGAACTTGTGCATGCGGAGAAAGTTTCTCTGTATAGGAAAAGATAAAATCGATAATAGGCTAGCTGGTTCAGCTAGCCTATTTTATTTCCCAGGCAATGATCAACCTACTGACCATTCCATATCTTGCCATCCCTTCGATCTGATTGTTATGTTTCAAATATTGGTTGTAAAACAAGCCTGATATATCCGATATCCAACCGGTATAGCGCAGCCAATAATCTTGGTCTTCCTTGATATCAGCTTTTACTAGTGGGGAAAGCTGCTCCTTATAGGTCTCGAACTTTACTTTATCGACCAGATATAAGGTCCTAAGCAGGTAGGTAACACTTTCATAATAGGCCGCATATTGATACCAAGGATCTGCATGGTCCTTCAGCTTAACAAAAGCGATAAAATTACATTCGTCTTCAAATCCAATCCCCATCTGATGGGATAGTTCATGGGCAACCGTGAAAGGATAGCTCGTTTTTGGCATCTCAGCATTGACATGAGCCTCATTGCTGAATGGATTGAAATAACCCGACACTCCAAAATACGAAGCCATAGGACCAATCAATGGGGTCTTAATCTCGACCTGCGACTTACTGAGCATAGGAAATGTTTGATCAGTTAACATCAATTCCTGAATCTGCCCAGCTGCCTTATCCCTATCCTGATCTGTAATATTTATCTGTTCCCGAAGCCCATTTGCCTTGGCAATATGGGCCTCCAGTACCGATAGATGGTCTTCTAGCTTTATGGTATCAACTTTTATATCCAATTGCTTACTGATGGGTATCCTATAATAGTTCAATGCCCAAGCAGCATAAAAGAAGATATAGAAAGTCAAGAGTTGGCCAATAAACCTTAAAAATCGTTTTCCTGACTGAGCATATTGCTTTTTGAAGAGCAAAACAATGGCTTTTATGAGTGTCCATGCAAGAAGGATAAAGATAAAAGCATAGATCAGGTCTCCGATACTAAAGGGTAACCAGCCAAAAAGAAATTTGGGGATATAAGCGTAAATGGGGTAGAAACCACGGCTATAAGCAGTTTCTACCCAACTCGAGTTTGATTGAAAGATCTGCAAGGCCAATATCAGCAAAATACAGATGCCTATCCATTTGTAATACTGCTTATTTGACTTAGGTCTTGCCATGACTAATCTTCGTTTTCGAAATACAGTTTATAATAATTCATTCCCTTATCCTCATCATAACCCTTTTCAAGGAGCTCACGCTTGCCATGCACGTAGATATGGAAGTTTTTATCCAGTTTAAGGACGGATTTATAGCTGCTTGCCATTTTCTTCACTGCTGGAGCAGCAATATCGAAGTTCGATTGGAAAGGAGTTTCAAACTCATCCTCAAAATTGCTCTTATAATCCTTGAATAGAGAAATAGCATCAGGGTTACCGATTACCTCTTCGTTGAACTCATCCTCCACAAAGGTTTCCTTTGTCTTGAAATAGTTCATGGAACGGTTCATCAGGTCAATTTTATCTGCTTTGTCCATATCAAAAACCTCATCTATCTTATCGTTGACAAAGTTCTTGTAGACTTTCATCAGGTTCCCGGTCTGTTGGTAGTTATCATTTCTGGTCTTCAGTTTTAAGAAATCATCCTTCCAGTACACCGCTTCAGAACCATTGGTCTGGTCCACACAGAGCACTTTATAGCCTTCCTCCTCTTCAACATTCACGATGACCACCCCTTTATCAAGTTTATTGATATTGATTGCTTTTTCTTCGTAATTCACCCCTAAGCCTGAAGCTTCGGTATAAACTTTCAGATAAGCCTCCTTATTTTCCGATTTAAAGATCCCTATAGCCTTATGCTCCTCTCCTTCCAATTGCACATTATCCAGAGCTACAACATACAGCTCTCCAGATTTGATCTTGGGATGTTCGGTTACTTCATACAGGAACTTAGCAATGGATTTTGAATACTCCACGAATCCCAATTCTCCTTTGAAATACTGTCTTGAAAAGTAAAAAACCTCATTTAGATCCAAGGTATCGTTAGGATGGTAGAATCGATAGACCTCATTCGCCTTAGCAAATGGTTTCATAAAATATTGCATCAACAG
This sequence comes from Sphingobacterium sp. LZ7M1, assembly GCF_024296865.1. Taxonomy (GTDB): domain Bacteria; phylum Bacteroidota; class Bacteroidia; order Sphingobacteriales; family Sphingobacteriaceae; genus Sphingobacterium. Next base: position 2,939,946 of record NZ_CP101134.1, read on the forward strand.
GTCTGCTAATATCTCATCAGATTTAACATCAACTTCTTCCTCAGATAAGGTAAAATACTCGTCTTGGCTTTTATTTCCTACATGATGGATTATCAGGTTCAGGAAACTAGCATCTTGGTGAAAAAACATAATTTTTTATAAATCGTAAATATCTATGGCAGTCCTATAGGTGTTGACATGAGCATTGACGATATCCTTGATGTGAACAGAATATCCGCCGCCCATACTCACTTCAACTGGGACTTTAAACTTCTTGCAATTTTGAAAGACAATCGCATCTCTCTGGCGGCAACCTTCCATGCTCAGGTTAAATTTTCCGAGCTTGTCAGTCGCCAATACATCGACACCTGACTGAAAATACACAAAATCAGGTTCAACTTTATTAAATAATTCGGGAATACTATCTGCTAATATGGAAAGGTATTCTTCATCTTCGACAGCATCGTGCAATGCGATGTCATAATGAGATTTCTCTTTTTTGAAAGGAAAATTCTTCTCACCGTGGATTGAAAAGGTAATGATATCGGGATGGTCTTCAAAGATATGGGCAGTTCCATTGCCTTGATGAACATCCAGGTCGATAATCAATATCTTCTTTGCCAGCCCTTCATGATACAGATAGGCGGCAGCTACTGCCTGGTCATTGAGCAGGCAGAATCCTTCGCCGAAGTCCCTTCCGGCATGATGGGTACCTCCGGCGGTATTGAATGACACAGCATTTTTCAGGGCTTCCAGGGAAGCCTTAATGGTTCCATCAATCAGATACCTTTCTCGCGCAACCAGCGATTCCGTCATAGGAAAACCAATCCGACGGACCATCTTCGGATCTAAGGTCAGGTTCAATAAAGCGTCAGTATATTGCTTGTCATGGGCTAGGTAGATGATTTCCTTATCAACCAATTCAGGTTCAAAGAAGGAATCTCTACCCACCAAACCTTCATAAATCAATTGCTCGGGAATCAGCTCATATTTCATCATCGGAAAGCGATGTCCTTCCGGCAAAGGTTGTATATAAGCAGTATGATGGGCGATTTTTAGCAATTTCAAGATTTTGAAACGAAGATATGCAATCCTTAAGCAAAATTAAATCCCTGCTTAAAATTCTTCCCATCTATTGTTATTATCAACACATTACCTTAACTTTAATACAACACTTAGTTAGCTGAATCTCATTTAGTTACTAAAATGTTTGACCATTATAAACAATTTATCATCAGGAGGTAATATGTTCAACAAGAAAAACAACTCCTCAAAAAATGAGTCCCAGTCGTCTGGGAAGCATCCTTTTATCAAAAATCTGAAGGCTAAACTGATAGCTGAAAGAAAGAAGGATATCATGAAGTTGATTATGGAGGACCTTAGGCACAATAATTTTGTTTTTAGTAATAATTAACCCATTATAAAAACGAAATAACGCGATTTCTGTTATACAGGTAGATACCTAGACAATGTAGCATTATGGTAATAGACATTAATTCTCTATTAGGAGCAGAAATCATAAAAACAGAAGAAGACTCCAAGTCGCAGACACTATTCGTAACCTTACTGCTGGATGATGATGCCGGCCATCATGGTCATGAGCGGAAAATGAAATTTGATCAGGTCACCCACTACTCACGCTCTGAAATTGCCCACGAAGGCTATCCAGTAATCCTCGAGATTTCAGAAACAGTCCCTGAAATCGAAAAGAATTTCGACAATGACCACAATCGCAAACGTTTTAAAATAGATACAACATCGGGAATTATCATCCTTGAATTTGAACGGGTAGAAATAATGGAGTAGTTTTTGCCAAAAATATCATTAGTTTAGAATCAAAATCTATATGTTGCTGATCGATATCCATACCCATAAACATGCAGAACCTGATCCGGGAGTCCTCACGCTGCCCAATGTCATTGTTTCCAAAGAGTCTATCTACAGAAAACCCTGCAGCGCAGGGATCCATCCATGGTATATAGATGAGAATTTTAATCTGCAGTTTGAAACCTTGCTGCGCTATCAGGCTCAAGAAGGAGTGATCGCCGTTGGTGAATGTGGTTTAGATAAATTGGCCTCTACTCCTTGGGAGAAGCAGGTCATGGCTTTCGAAAAACAGATCGAATTAGCCAATGAAATCAACAAGCCCCTTATTATCCATTGTGTCCGAGCCTATTCGGAAGTATTCAGTGCCTTGACCGCAAAACACAATCATGTTCCCGTCATGATGCATGGCTATGCAAAAAACTGGGCATTGGCAGAAACCCTCCTGAAAAATGGCTATTACCTATCATTGGGCCCACACATCTTACAGGGCGGAATGCTGGAGGTAATCCGCAATATCCCTCTCGATCGTGTTTTCTTAGAATGTGACGATAAGAATGCAAAAATCTCTGAAATTTATGCTTATTTTTGCCGCGCCAGAAAACTGCCTTTGCAGGAACTGGAGCAGCAGATCTTGCTGAATTTCAAGAAGGTTTTTAATTATAGTATATAAAGAATGATGGATATATCATGGCTTTCTCGTACCGAAGCACTTGTCGGTAGAGAAGCTCTGGAGAAATTGGCTAACTCCCATGTCATGGTACTTGGTCTTGGCGGTGTAGGTTCCTTTGCCGCTGAATTTATTGCACGGTCTGGTGTTGGAAAGATGACCATTATCGATGGAGATACGGTCGATCCCAGCAATAGAAACAGGCAGTTACCAGCCTTGGCAACCAATCATGGCCAAGCAAAGGCTGAGATCATGAAAGAAAGGCTATTGGCTATCAATCCTGAATTGGAACTTAATGTGGTGCAAGAGTTTATTCTGCCACAGAGCATCCCCGGTCTATTGGACTTAAAACCCGATTACTGCGTAGAAGCTATTGACAGCATCACGCCTAAATTGTTTTTCATTCGCTTGGCATTGGATGCCCAGGTACCATTTGTAAGTTCCATGGGTGCTGGTGGCAAGGTCGACCCAACTAAAATCCGAGTAGCCGATATTGGCAGTACCTTCAACTGTAAGCTTGCACAGCATATCCGCAAAAAACTCAAAAAACACGGCATAAAAAAAGGAGTCAAAGTTGTTTTCTCAACCGAACTCCCAGATAAAGAATCTTTACTGTACACCGATGGCAGCAATTTCAAAAAATCTGCCTACGGAACCATGTCCTACCTACCAGCAGCATTTGGTGGCACTTTAGCCTCCGTAGCAATCAGGGATTTAATGGCTTAAAATAGTATTTAGTATCAAGTATTTAGTATTTAGACCCTTTCAACCGTCTAAATACTAAATGCAACAAAAACCAAATAGCATTAAGACTCTTGTCTAACTACTAAATACTAACTACTAAATACTTCTTAACCAACAACCACCTTCACCATATCATCAACTCCCAAATAATTCTGGGCAATATCTTGAACTTGGTCGGCGTTGATATTACGCACGATATTGCTGTAATAGGTGTAATAATCAAGGTCTAATCCTGAAAAATAGACAGACTTGAATTTATCGACATGCGAAAATATAGATTCCAAGCTTCCTAGCATTGCCCCTAGCATATAGTTCCGCACCAATTCCAATTCTTCTTTGCTCACCTTTTCATCCTGCAATCTCCTGGACTCCAACTCGATCTGTTTCAAGGTATCTTCTGTGTATGCAGAACCAACATCAGTGACGATGGAAATAAAACCAGCATGGCTTAGGTTGGCCACCAACGAACCAACACTGTAGGTATAGCCTTTATCCTCACGGATATTGCTCATCAATCTGGAACCAAAGAAACCACCAAACAACGTGTTTACAAACTGCAACGCCGGATAATCCGCATGCGAACGCTTGATTCCAATCTTTCCTAGGCGGATGGACGATTGCAATGCTCCAGGTTTATCGACCTTAAGCAACTCCATATTATGTTCTGCCTTTTGGATAAATGGCGAATGATTGATCTGAACATCCCCTTGCCATTGATCTTCAAAGTAATTCCGAAAACTGAACAAGACCTCCGGAGTAATATTTCCCGAAAGGAACAATGTCGCGTTTTTAGGTTGAATCTGCTGTCTGTACAATCTTGCAATATCCTCCCTATCCAATCCCTTTAACAATTCATCCGTTACCGATTGTCCATAACGGGTGGAACCGAACAAGCTATCATAAAAGCGACGACGAGCGATAAAATCAGTTTTCTCCAATGAAATCTGCAGACTTTGACTGTTGTTCCTCACATAGGTTTGCAATTCCTGTTCTGGGATGATGGAGTTATTCAGGATATCATTGACTATGGGCAGGACCGCATCAATATGCTTACCCAATGAATAAAGCGTCAGGGCATTATAGTCAAAACTGAATTCAGGAACCAGATAAGCCCCGTAAAAATCAATCTTCTCTGCAATTTGGGCACTGTTCAATGAACTCGTCCCTTCCTTCAACATAGAGCTCAGAGCGGTGTTCCTAACCGGATTTTCAAAACCTTCAAAGAGATTATTGAAAACGAACTCGGCCTTTACCAGCTCCTGTTCCGGCGCATGGAACACAAAAACCTTCAGCCCATTGGAAAAATTGATTTCCTCTGGTCGCTCAAGGTTGATATCGCCAATTCCATTAATCGATGGTGCATGTATTCTATTCAGCATGTTCAGCCTCCTTACTTCTTGCATTGTACATTAATGTAGATGAGTTATCTCGTTGAAAGGTCTCCTGAGATACTCGCATGATATCTTCGGCAGTTATGTTCAAATATTTTTCTACTTCTTGATTATATAGTTCAGCATCCCCAAGCAATTCATAATATGCCAGGTTCATCGCCTTATCTAAGATCGATAGTTCAGCAAAGACCATGGTTGATTCAATCTTGTTCTTTACTTTGGTCAGTTCCTCCACAGAAACCAATTCCGATTTCAATTTATCCAGCTCCTCCCAGATTGCTTTCTCAGCATCCTGAAGGGAGACTTTTTCAACCGGCTTGCCCTCCACAACGATAAGGTTGCTATCCAAGCTACCCAGCACATATGCATTGATCTCGCTGAATAATTTGCGGTCCTTTACCAATCTCCTGTAGAGTCTAGAGGAGCTTCCTCTTGCCAGCACATCCGTGATCAGATCAACCACCTGATAGTTGGGATCTAGCCGATCTACCGAATGGAAAGCGATGTAAATACTGCTCACCGGAACATCCGCGGTTACTTCTTCCAGGCGGGCCGCTGTTTGCTTAGGCTCTTGTGGAAGGTTTCTATCATTGGCTTCCCCAACCGGAATATCAGCGAACCATTTTTTTGCCAATGCCTTGATGTCCTCTAACTTTACGTTACCGGTAATGGCTACAATGGCATTATTAGGGGTGTAGAACTTCTTAAAGAAAGCCTTTACATCCTCCATTTTGGCATCCTCGATATGCTTGACTTCCTTCCCTATGGTAGCCCATTTATAAGGGTGCACCTTATAAGCCAAATCCCTCAGCTTCAGCCAAACATCACCATAAGGTTGATTCAGATAACGCTGCTTGAATTCTTCGATCACTACATTGCGCTGAACCTCCAAGCCCTGCTCATTAAATGCCAAGCCCATCATACGATCCGATTCCAACCAAAAGGCAGTTTCAATATTGTTTGCGGGTAAGGTGATATAGTAATTGGTGATATCGTTTGAGGTAAACGCATTATTTTCACCGCCAACTCTCTGTAAAGGTTGATCGTAGTTCGGAATATTTACTGAACCACTGAACATAAGGTGCTCAAACAGATGGGCGAAGCCAGTTTTGTCTTCCTGCTCATCCCGTGCCCCTACATTATACAAAATGTTCATGCAAGCCATAGGACTATGAGGGTCCTCATGGACAAGCACTTTCAATCCATTCTCAAGAATGAATCTTTCAAATTTTATCATTGAATCTGAATTTCAATAAACACTAAACCCAGTTAATCCCCTTTTTCAATAGGGACAAAGTTTTTTCTTCTTTAGAATCTTGTTCGGTTTGGAAATTATAGAACCAATTCGCTTGTTCTGGCAAGCTCATCAATATGGATTCAATCCTTCCATTGGTCTCTAAGCCAAATTTAGTACCTGCATCATATACCAAGTTAAATTCCACATAACGGCCTCTCCTCAGTAACTGCCAGTTCTTTTCAGCTTCTGTAAATTGTTTATTTCGGCTTCTGTTTACTAATTCACTATATACTTTCGGGAAAAGATGGCCAAGATCACATGAAAAGTCAAAGATTTCCTGATCAGAGATACCTGCCTTTTCAGGAGTCAATTTATCGTAAAATATACCACCGATCCCTCTGGTTTCATCCCTATGCTTGATAAAGAAATACTGGTCAGCCCAATCCTTGAACTTAGGATAGAATTCCGATGAATACTGATCACAGACTTTCTTCAGTTCCTGATGGAAATAAGTAGCATCGGTTTCATCCACATAATGCGGAGTCAGGTCAATACCACCACCAAACCAACGTATATTTTCATTCAATTCGAAATACCGGATGTTCATATGGATAATCGGCACCCATGGATTATTGGGGTGGATCACAATGGAAACACCTGTAGCAAAGAATTCATCTTCATCTACGCCAAATGCTTTCTTGATCTGCTCAGGAAGCTTTCCATGTACAGCAGAGAAATTTACCCCACCTTTTTCCAATATATTTCCATGTTGGATGATACGGGTCCTTCCTCCACCTCCACCTTCACGTTCCCACAGTTCTTCCTCAAAACGAGCCTTTCCATCCAATGCCTCTAGCGCTTGGGTGATCTCGTCTTGAATCTCTTTATATTTTTCAGCGATTTGATCTTTATTAATCATTACGTCAGTTTATCCGATAATGCTTTCACAGCTAATGTAGCTGATTGATTTTTGTATAAAATATTGTAAACGGTGTTGCAGATTGGCATATCCAATTGATGGTTCAAGATAATATCTTGGATACAATCAGAAGCAAAATATCCCTCTGCCACCATATTCATTTCCATCTGTGCAGATTTCACACTGTAGCCCTTGCCGATCATGGTACCGAAGGTCCTATTGCGGCTGAATTGCGAATAGGCTGTCACCAATAGATCCCCTAAATAGGCCGATTGATTGATTTCCCTTTTCTGCGGATCGATAGCATTGACGAAATACTCCATTTCACGGATAGCATTGGATATCAATACCGCCTGAAAGTTATCGCCATAACCTAGACCATGGCAGATACCACAAGCCAATGCATATATATTTTTAAGGACAGCGCCATATTCTACGCCCAACATATCATTGGACACCACTGTTTTTATATAATGGTTTTGAAAAAATTGAGCAACAACAGCAGCATTTGCAGTGTTTTTCGAAGCAAAGGTCAGGTACGAAAGTTTTTCAAGCGATACCTCCTCCGCATGGCAAGGACCACCTACAACAACCGTATCCTCCAATGGCACCTCGAATTTCTTGTTCAAAAACTCGCCGACGATCATTTTTATGGATGGCACAATTCCTTTGATGGCGGATACCAGAAGTTTATCCTTGAAATCATCAGGTTGAAGATCCTGCAAGGCGTCTTCAAGATAAGCTGCTGGAGTATTCAGAATAATGATATCCGAATTTTGGAATACTTCCTTTGGATCAGAGAACAAACTGATATGGTCCAATTTAACTTCAACAGCACTTAAGTAAGATGGATTATGATGGTATTGCTCTATATAATCAATATCTTCCTGCTTGCGAACCCACCAATTGATATGTTTAGTCTGTTGGTTATCTGTCAACATTTTGATCATTGCAGTAGCCCAACTTCCACTACCTATAACTCCAATTTTTGCCAAAAGTTCCCTCCTTTATTTGTATGAAAAACAAAGATACCAATAAAAGCCCGTTGCTAATGTAAAATAAAGCTTGATTTTACCGCTTATACCTTAAAGGCTGGCCCATCAATCCAAAAATAAAACGATGCAGAAATCAAAAAAAGCCACCAATGGCAGCTTTCCTATTAAGAATTTCTTTAACTAATCTACAATTAACGCACGGAAACAAAGATTTCAAGGGATGGTACCTCGGCTTGGCAAGTTTCAGCAGAGTAGACTTCAAAATCCGCTCTATATGCTCTGTCCAGATCAGAAGCCCAGATTTTTTCCCAAGCTCCATAAATGGCAGGACCTGAAATATCACCTTCCACAATGGTCTTTTCATAATTCGAGGCCGGAATCTCTTTCCCGACCATATCCACAGGAACCTCATCCAAGGAACTCACCCTGCACCCCAATAAGGTTAGATAAGGATGTTGATAGTCACTTTCATAATCTGTGTAGATACAATAAACAGTGTCATCGATTCGATTAGGAATTTTAGAATCCAATCGTTCCCCTGCAAATTTTGCCCAAAGTGCAGGAATATCCTGTGCCGCTGACCCATCGGTGTTACAGGTTGTGACAGCAATGCCAATCACATAAAACCTTTCAATATGTTCTCTACTCATCATTTTTCGCATTTATTTAGGACAAAGAAAAACAAAGCTATGACAACAGCCTGTCAGCATCATCCCCAAACTCAAATCTTGATTAATAACCAGTCCAATATTTTCTGATAAACATCCTTCTTTACATCCTCATTCAATAGTTCATGCCTCATTTTTGGATAAAGCTGATACTTGACATCCTTGCTCCCATGTTCGACCAACTCCTCAGCAGATTTTTTCACCCCTTTCCCAAAATCACCAATCGGATCGTCCTCACCACTCAAAAACAGAACCGATAGCTCTTTTGGAATCTTTTTGACCCATCCGTTCCCACTGCCCCACAATGTCACCTGCGCCGCTCCATAAAAAGCATTGTCCGTAAAGTCTATCCCACAGTATTCATCAGTAAGGTAATTATCACGATTCTCCAAGTTTAGGCTCAACCAATTTAGATCCTCATGGTTGGGCTCATCCTTAAACTTCCTGTTATTGATCTGGGCAAACTTATCGTTCATAAAACTGGACCTGGAATTTGGAGCTACTCGATTAAGAACTCCCAAAAACTTCGTGCCCAGGGAGCTTCCCTTCATTGCATGTCCCGAACCGATCAGGACGGCTCCCCTAAATTCTTCCCCTATCTCCTGAATGACATTCCTCGAGATAAAGGAACCTAAAGAATGTCCTATAATGAAATGAGGCTGATCTTTGTACTGCGAATTCAAGAACTTCGACATGCCTATAGCTACCTGAATCAAAAACTCCCCAGGTTTGCTTTCATGGAAGAAACCTAATTCTTCTTTATCCTTGGCAGTTTGTCCATGACCAGGATGGTCATAGGTTAGGACTGCAAATCCGTTTTTCGAAAGAAAGGTAGCAAATTCATCGTATCGACCGCTGTGCTCCTGCATACCGTGCAGGACAATGATGCTGCCGAATATTTTGTCGGAGCTAGGAAGATATGAGTTGTAAAAGACGTCGAGGGTTGTGCCTTCAAAGGAAATGGAATGAGTTCCGGATTTTTTAATAGCCATGTTTAAAGTTAAAGATTTGGAGAGAGGAAAGGAAATGGGTAGGTTATAATTTAAACAGATTGACAGATAATTTTATAGATACTGTATTGTTAATCAGCTAATTTCATCCTTAACAGAGGGTAGTTTCTTCCTTGGTCGTCCTTATCAGTTCTTTCAAATATTTCAAACCCAAACCTATGATAAAACTTCACTGCTTTTGAGTTCTGCTCATTTACATCTACTTTGTCTGCATTTAGTTTTTTGACTGCGAAATGTAATAATTTCTGTCCCAGCCCTTGTCCGAAATATTTAGGGTCTAAAAAGAGCATTTCAATTTTCATATCCGCAACACCAATAAAACCTAATATTACTTTTCCATTTACTAAACAAAAAACCTGAAAATCATTGAAATTAATTGTACTGACTAATTCCTTAATTTCTTTAAAATCATTTGGGGTCAAGAAATCGTGTGTCGCAAGAACTGATTTTTCCCAAACAGTCAAAACTTGTTGCTTATATGCATCGGAATATTTAATAATTTCAAAGCTCTCAGAAGGCATCATGCTAATATATTTATTGATTGCTGTTGCAAAATTAAATAAAATATCAACTGTATCTAATGATGTGATCGCTTTAGGGAAAGGATTAAAAAACGTTGTGACAACTGAAAGCCAAATGCATTCTCTAATTGCAAAATTGAACGCCTAAACAGCCTTTACATGATATTTTCAAAATGAAGCTGAAAATTAGATAGCCTCTAGGCAAACCCCGCCCGGCAAAAGGTTCGATCCCTTGAACCTTTGACAGTTAACTACACAGTACCACGTGTAAATGTAGGAGCTAAAAGGAAATCAAAAGCCAAAAATTAATTATTCATATTTAATTATTCGTTTAGACAGACCACATGTTGTCTTTTTTAGTTATTTTAAAAACTATACTTTTTATTAACCAAACTTTTTATTTATGAGAACGATATTTTTCTATTCGGTATTCTACTTTCAAAAATAAATGTATTTGCTCAAAGGGTTAGTTTAAATCAATTGTTGGAAATACAAGATGAATCCGTTGTAATTGCTGAAGATTTACTATACAAAATGGGATTTCAATTTTCTCCATCTTCTAAGTTAGGTGAATATGATAGTTTTGATTTTATAAAGAATTCAAAAAATGATGTTTCTTATATGGGAATATCCAAAAAGGTTTTTGAAGATTATAATATTTCAACTACATTTTTCACGCTATATAGAACTGATTATAATCTTATCAAACAAGAGTTAACATCTTTAGGTTTTAAACATACCGAAACAGAAAGTGTAGATAGTACCACAACTCATTATTATAAAAAAGGTGATACTATCATTGAATTAAGTTATAATTATTATGAGCAAGCTGAAATCTTTCAGTATTTCATCAATATAACTAGCGAAAGTGGTTTTAGATATTATATGTTATGAAATAGGAAATGATTTATTATTAATATAGATTATATAAGATAGAATGCTACCCATAATAAATTAGGCTTTTTTATTACTTATTTTTAACCAATCCTCAAGCCTGATTTCTTTTACATTGTCTTCAGCTTTATAATTATTTATTATATTAACTATTTCTTCTTCATTTAGATGTTTAGAATTATTCAATGGTTTTATTAAATAATGTTTAACGTTCTGAATGGTAACAATCAATTCTACTTCATCTTCTACCGATTTATAATTATTCCTATTAGAAACAAAATAGTTCAAATTATTTAAGAATGAGAAAAAATCTCTACCTAAACTATTAAAAACTATTAACCTTAATAAGTTCATATCAATAACATCAAAGCCATCTTGGTATATAAGCTTATTTATTACATTGAAATGTAAATCAATTTTGGATAAAAGAGTCTCAATTTGAGTCAAGTGAATTTTAAGAAATTCAAGAGATATTTCCCTTTCTCCTAACTGATTATTTATAGATAAAATATCTAGGTAATTATTATCTTGTTTCAATTCTGTGACTAATGCGATCAATAAATCAGTTCCCCTTTGTAATTTATTGGAAATAATATTATTATTAACTTCATCTTGTTGGTTCTGTAAAGCATCTTTTTGGAATAATAAAGTTTTATAAAGTAATAAAACACTTATCAGACCGATAAACGAACCAACAACACCACCAAAAAAATCACCCACATTTCCGGTAGCTTGAATATTAAGTTCCCCCTTCAGCAAGAAATAATTTCCACATAAGGAGGTTAAGAATATTATTGATATTAATCCTGCAATAATAGATACTATAATTATTACCGTATCAATAGTCTGATATTTATTTTTAGCTTTCATTAGCTTTATTTTTTGTTAAATAATAGGGTTGAAATATCTAATATAAAAAATAAACCTATTGATTATTGTATGTCCTAGAGAATTGGATTCTAATTGTGTTTGTTCATTGTATCGTACTTTTCCCCAATATGGACTTTTTACTTATCATTGGTATTTTCATCGGAATAGTCGTTATAACTGCCTTAATGAGAGCTAAAAAAACAATATACCAATCAGGTCTAAACAATTACCTGACACCTTTGGTTAAGGTGCTGATGATATGCTTGCGTTAATGGTCAGTCATATGTTTCAACTGCATTTTATGCCAATAGTACCATTACTTTAGATAGTTGCAGTTTTACCACAGCAGAATTGAAATCAATTATGGAAAATCTTGGTGATTTGACTGGACTGGATTTTTGGACATTCATAAAGGAGCGTTTGAGCGGAAATAACAAAAATTATTCAAAGCATGATGATAAGATAGGTGAAAAATTAATTATGTTTAAGGTCTAATCAAACTAATTAAAGATATGAATCCAAAAAACAACGAACTTAACCGGGAAAATTTAAAAATAGTTTTAGGGAAACTTAAATCTGTCAAGACCCTAGATGAATTAAATGAATATTGTGATTTTAGTGTTGAAAATTTGTTCAACGGTTTAAGTAACCATACAGTTCAAAGTACTACACTAAGCGTTTTACCTGATAACATAACCTTTGAAGATGCTAAAAAGCAGAGAATAAATGAACTAACAAAACTAATTGATGAACTTGAAAAAAATAAAGAGTTTAAAACAGAAGAAGAATAAAAACAAAAAAAGGGATAACTGACTAAACTATCCCTTTTTTTATTTTGTTTTTTAAGCGTTCGTTCTCTAATTCCAACTGCTTTACATCATTTTCCATTCCTGAATTATCTGAACTTGGTATTTAATTCTTCTATCCATATTTAATTTCATTGCTATTCTTGTTTTTTTATTTCATAATGGTATCCCCCATGTTGGGGGATACCATTATTTTATGATAATTTTTTGTTGTTTAAGACGGTTTTAGACACTTTGTATCGTTCAGCTTTATGCCATTCTCAAAAGATAATCGATTCTAGGCTACCTTCTGAAGGTCTACATTAATATTTTGGTTGGCTATCAACTGCTGAAATCATGACATTCACAACCTTAATATTATTCTTTACCAGATAATCAAACATATATCAAAAATGAAAAAAACAAGTTTTATAAAAAATATAACCACAGGTATAGGTTATTTTTATAAAAAACAATGAAGTGGATACTTTATAACTTTTCCAAAAGATAACCGATTTTAGATCCTAATGGGAGTTTAATTTTCAAAGGTTTAACTCCTTGGTGGGTGGTTGGAGGCGCAACCCCTTCTATATTGACTATCCCAGTAACAGATCACTGTGAGGTTATTGAGATATTAGGAATATTGTTTATCTACGTAACAACCTCAACCAATTGAGATATTTCTATTTTATTTTAAAAGCCTAACCTTAGTTTCAATCCTGTTGAGATTTCAAGATTGAAATTAAGATTAAACATACTTGTGTTTATTACCTTATTGAGATAGTTTAAAACAATTGAGTTAAACATAATTGTTTCAAGTTTGAATACTTTAACTAATTAAGATAAAAATATCCGCACAGATTCCATATATCGATATATTTGCAACACAACAAACCAAACATTGAACTATGAACAAATACCTGAAATTCTCACTAATCACTATCACAGCCTTTATTGCATTCTTTTACGGCTATTACGAACTGTTCAACCAATATCTTGAATCCCCAACAAACAGCTTAGAAGCAAGCAACACCACCATACAGTTCATATTATTGATAACAGGCATAATCACAATCGTATTCCTGTATATCAACTATCAACAACAAAGAAATCAAATCAAGGTTCAGCAAAACGAACTGGAAAGCAACAGAAAGGATGTAGAATTCAACAGGGCAATAGATTTGATATACAAACAACTGGAAAGGACAAAACAACAACTCAATATTGGGTTTTCAGATTTAATGGACATAAGAAGCACAATCAAAGAAAACAATTTCTGCCTAGTAGAACATCACAGCCTTGTTGGAATCACCAAAAAATTCAAAGCAGAGCAAAATATCTATGAGACCATTTTAAAAAAATCAAGGCTAGATCCTGAAGACCGTAAATTCCTAATAAGGCTGATATATGAAAACCTTTTCAATGAAACCAAAACCTTCATAAGTATGTTCAATCAAGATTTCAAGAAAGAACTGGAAAGAGAAGGTAAATATGAAGAAATAAAGGAAATATTTATTGGAAGAAGGATTGAAGCATTAAGGAAAACACCCGACTTTGCAAACGCCTCAACAAAAAACATCTTAAAGTATATCGACAATGAAGAAATCAAAACCCTTGAATCTACCTATACACAGCACCAACAAGACTGCAAGTCTATGGTTAATATCTATGAGCTGTTAAGAAAGAACAATGTACCAATACCTGATTCCATATTTCAATAAAATCAAACTGAACATTGTTCTGTTTTGTCATATATTTATTAAATAATATTCTGTTTAATATTCCTTAAGGTATGGGTTTATATACGGTTTATTGATGCGGTTTGATAAAAATAGGTGTTTTTTGACCTTTGATGTGTTGTAAAAACAATATGTTAGCAAAACACAACAGGTTGGTATATAGAGAATTAATCAAGTATTAAGCAAAATTTTAGTAAATGTCGCTGTCTATGCCCCGACAAAGTGAACTAACCAATCAACCTTACCAATCACCGCGACAGAATCATTCACAGAAGTCTTGTAAAAAACTATCTCAACCGCATCCAAATCATTTAATAAAAAATAAAATAGTCTCAACAGTAATCTATAACAACCACCTTATTACAATCCAAATAAACAGTGCCAAAACTGTGTCTAAAGTTTAAACTAATTAGTTTAAAATATCTAATCTTCAAAGCTATCAATAATCAATTTCGAATTTCATAATTTGAATGGGGCATAATAATAAATCTAATAACTGTACTTTCAAAGGGAATGGTGATATGAATTTGAAAATTTGAATGGGGAATAATTATGAATATGATAATTTGAAAACTAAAATAAAAATGTGCTCTGTTGAAGCAAATAGTATTAGGAAATGATATTGAAAATCAGTAATTCTATTGCTTTAACGTTCATTAAAAAAGGGATTCGAGTACTGGATCACCTGAACCCCATGTGATGATTTAATCATCATTCTAATGACTACACGGAGAGTGAGGGATTGGTTCAGCCCCACATGCCCCCAGCGCAAACCCTGAACCCCCTGCGGGTCGAACCCAGGCCAACACAAGGTTCGATCCCTCACCTACGCAAAAAAGCCTTCATCTATTCGATGAAGGCTTTTTGTGCGGAGAGTGAGGGATTCGAACCCCCGAACCTGTGACAGTTAACGGTTTTCAAGACCGCCGCATTCGACCACTCTGCCAACTCTCCGCGACAAAAGTACAAATTCTGACTTGATCTCCAAATAAAAAATGAAAATAATATGGTTTAAAATCCCCTTTATAGCCTAATTAAGCTGATTTTTAACCCATTAGAGCAGGAAATTATTTTATCCAATGCAGTATTTTTTATTGCACATTAATAATATAGAGGAAAGGCCGGCGAAATATTAAAAATATGTACTTGGAAGGCAATTAGTTAATGATTATTCAAGTAAAAAAAGCGATTTTATTTTGCTTTTATCAAGCAAATACCTACTTTTGCTTCACAAAATCAGGCGCCAATAGCTCAGCTGGATAGAGCAACGGTTTTCTAAACCGTAGGTCTTAGGTTCGAACCCTAATTGGCGTACTTAAAAGCTCTCTTCTTAGAGAGCTTTTCTGTTTTCTAATAGTCCAGAATATTTTCACCCAACATTATATCTCATTTTATTACCAGCATCCCTCCTACCATAACCCAATCTTCAATTGAAATAGTTTACTCATCTTACGATTCGTAATGACAAACCCAGCTATTTATAATAAAAATAGATTCTTCGTTAACACTCTGAATCCCTCTCAAGTACATGTTAGATTATGAACGATCAGTGAGGAATCTGCTCGGTTCTCCTTCCCAACCCTGTCATCCTTTACCGAAGGTAAAGGAACTGTACGCCAATGCAATTATTGTTTGCATGGTCCCGAAAATCATCGTGCCTCAGGTGGTCACTGGCAAAGAAAGGCAAAACCTCCCTCCTCGTTAAAAAATGTTAATCCGAATTGCCAAATATAAGATAGGCACAGGCTTTGTGTTTTTATAGTACAAACAGAGTAAAAGAGTAATGAGTAAATAATTTCATAATTTAGGTTAATAATTGGTTAGTAAAAAAAATCCTAAGCTTCCCCAGCTTAGGATTTTTGTTTTGGGGATAATCTTAACCTCATTCGAGACACATTCGGAATTTTCGCAAAATGTTTAAAATAATATTCAATGTATCCTCGGGCAATCTTCAATGAATTTCAAAGGATTTCTCGAATATGTCTCGAATGAGACCCGAAGGAAAGTAAGCTATGTTCAACTATACATTGAATAGAATTTTGGAAAAGAATGTCAGGAAAACTGACCAAATCTAACCCATCCAACAGCTTGTTTCTTGAATAGTAGATTTACTCCTAATCCCGCTTGAAAGGCTTTCAAACTAAATTTCCGTTAAAAAATGTTAATCCACATTACCAAATATAAGATAGGCATAGGCTTTGCGTTTAATATAGTACAAACAGAGTAAAAGAGTAAAGAGTAAATAATTTCATAATTTAGGTTAATAATTGGTTAGTTATAAAAATCCTAAGCTTCCCCGGCTTAGGATTTTTTTATGTGCTGTATTTTCTTTCAACCAAAACACAGTATTAACTGTTTAATAAGCATGTTAGAGGATAAAAATTTTAGAAACACATGGATTTGGATCATTGTCTTGATTATTTCATTGATCGTTATATATTTCATTTGGCAATTCCTATTCTCCTCTGTTGCAGAGGTTTCAGAAGAATTTCCCAAATAATATTGGTGCATTTGAAGGATGCTTGTATTTCTTAAACCATTCCCCGTCAGGAAATGAAAACTGTAGGTAGCCGTTAAACAATTCCATGGTACATTTATTTGCTTGGTCAAATTATCTTATTTACCTTGAATATAAAATATAAACCTATGCAGATTCCAATTAAAAATCCTTCCCAATATCTTGGAATACTAATAGCTGCGCTATATGGTTTATTAATTAGATTTTTAGTTGAGGAAGATTCTATTATTTTTTCGAATAATGTCTATAATATTTCCTTCATTTTCATAACCCCTGCTATTATTGGAATTATCCCAATACTATTCCTGCAGAACAACGTTTATAAAAATGATTTCAAAACATTTTTATATCCGATAATTTCGGTTTTCCTTTTTTTATTATTGGCAATCGTTACAAAATTAGAAGACCTCTTTTGCGTATTCATTATTGGCCTACCCTATTTTTTGATCACGGGCACGGTGGGATTTATTTCTGGGATCTTGTTGAAAAGAAAGGAGAAAAAGAAGAAGTTATTTACTTTGGTCTTTCTTCCTTTGTTCTTTCTCCCAATTGAAAAGTCATTTCCTGACAGAACCCAGGATTACAAAGTTTCATATAGTACAATTATCAATAAGAGTCAGGAATACATTTTCCCAAACCTTGTGGAGGTCCCTCATTTGACAGACAAAGAGTATAAGGAAGGTTTTTTTCAGTTTATCGGAATCCCTCGACCTATTGAATCTAATTTATTTCAGGAAAACGGAACCCAATATAGAATAGGACAGTTTACAGACGGCTTAGCGCTCTACGAAACCATAGAAAAACAGGTTGAAAATCAGTTTGTCAGTTATAAAATTGATATTGAAAAATCTCAATTACGAGATAGACCTACCGATAAACATATTCTTCAGGGAAATAACTTTGAGTTTGTAAATATATATTACAACCTATCGCCTATTTCATCAGATCAAACCAAGGTTACCTTATCCTGTGACTATAAGATTACCTCTAAAATGAATTTCTATGCTAATTTTTGGGCCAAACTGGTCATCAAAGATTTTGAAACAAGATTGCTGGAAGCTATTAAGGTCAAGTTGGAAATGCAATAAAATGCTTAATTTATGGGTATGAATCTACCTCCTGAAAAACAAAAAATATTTGATGCAATCTGCGAGGATCTGGAAAAAGTGGAACATGTATCGGCTGTGGTTTTAGGCGGTTCCTATGCCACAGGAAGGGAAAATGCAGATTCTGACATCGATATTGGGATTTATTACCATGAGAACAATCCGTTTGACATCAAAGAAATTGAATCGATTGCAAAGAAATATGCCAAGGACAATATTCCTACAGTTACCGACTTTTATGAATGGGGGCCTTGGGTGAATGGTGGTGCTTGGATACAGACTGAAGCAGGGAAGATCGATTTCCTTTACCGCAATATCAACCAGGTAAGGAGAACGATTCAGGATGCAATGGAAGGTATTTGGGAAAATCACTATGAACAGCAACCTCCATATGGGTTTACTTCTTTGTTTTATCTGGCGGAGATTGAAGCCTGCAAGGCCGTATTCGACCCTCAAAATGTAATACAATATCTGAAATCATTGGTCAAGATATATCCTGAACCGCTAAAGAACAAAATCATCCAAGAATCCCTTTGGGCTGCAGAATTCAGCATCATCAATACTAATGGGTTCGCGAAGAGCAATGATTACTACAATACCTTTGGTTGCTTTACCCGAACATTGAAAGCTATTGTCCAAGCCCTCTTTGCCATCAATGAAATTTATCCAATCTCAGATAAAAAAGCCTTAGAGATCTTAGAAAAAGCAGATCAGAAACCTAAGGATTTGACCAAGAAGGTAGAGTCGATCTTGAAAGCAAAAGGCTCCTTAACGGATAGCCTCATGCAATTGAACAGCTTATTTCAGGAAGTTGTTCAACTTTCGGGAAATCAATATACTCCCCTATTTAGTTTTAAGAATGGATTATAACCTAGATAAAGGCGAATAATCTTTTAGGATTAATTTCCTTACATTACAGTATCTAAATAACTGATAACCATGACAACAATCGACAAATATTTAGAGACCCATTATATACATCGAAGCAATTGGTTAAGGGCTGCTGTCTTGGGTGCCAATGATGGAATTATTTCTGTCGCCAGCTTAGCCATCGGGGTCGCAACAGCAAGTAGCAGCAGGGATCCTATTTTGCTGGCAACCGTTGCCAGTATGGTCGCTGGAGCATTGTCCATGGCAGCGGGGGAATATGTTTCGGTTTCATCGCAAACCGATATCGAAAGGGCTGATATTAAGAGAGAAGCGAAGGAACTTGCTGAAATGCCTGAGCTGGAACTTCAGATGTTGGCAAAGATCTATGAAGAACGCGGATTGAAAAAGGAAACTGCCATGCTGGTGGCCAGGGAAATGACGGAGCACGATGCTTTGGCTGCGCACATCCGCGATGAACTTGGGATAACCGATATCAATCAGGCTAATCCAATCCAAGCTGCTTTGGCTTCTGGTGCCGCTTTTACCGCAGGTGGTTTACTTCCCCTACTGGTAGTAATCTTTGCTCCCGTTGACTATATGGTATATTCCCTATATGGATTCACCATTATTTCATTGGTCATCCTCGGAGCCGTTTCTGCAAAGACCGGCGGTGCAAAACCTTTGAAACCTATGATCAGGATCGTTATTTGGGGAACTATCGCGATGGCTCTATCTGCATTGGTGGGATACATTTTTGGCGTGAATGTATAATGAAAAAACATGATTCCAAATCACGCTATTACTTAGTATGCATATTACTTAACAGATAATCGACCATGGTAATTAAATACACGGCGCTATTAAAATTAATTTTATTATCAGGATAAAGAAATGACCTAATTGAATATAAAAAATATTAATTTCTAATTTCCTGCCAGCATTTGTAGCCGAATGCCTAATAATTTTTATTTTTTGGAAAATTTAGCATTTTATGATTTCCCCATTATCTATATTTATTGTTTAAACATTAATATTGTTTAAATATTTATATTCACACAACTATATTTCAGATGAATAACATTGAGTTTGATTTCCTCTTGGAACAGGGTTTAAGAGCAGAGTTTGAACAAGTAGGCAGCAAACTTGAATTTAATACCGGGGATATTATCGTAGAACCACATAAATATATCAAAGTCATCCCTATCCTGCTTAAAGGGACCGTCAAGGTCGTACGAGAGACAAATGAAGGGAATGAATTGATCCTTTATTATATAAAAGCAGGCCAGAGCTGTGCGGTATCCCTATCTACCTCGCTCATGAACAAACTGAGTAATATCAAGGCCATTGCAGAAGAGCAGGTGGAACTGATCGCCATTCCTTCATCAACTTCGGCGAAATGGTATGATTCGTATGCGAGCTGGCGCATGTTTGTATTGAGAACCATGGACAATCGATACGATGAAATCATCAATGCGCTGGATAGTGTAGCCTTCAAGAAAATCGATGAGCGATTGATGGATTACCTGAAAACCAAAGCTGAGGCTGTACAAAGTAATATCCTAAATATCACCCACCAGGAGATCGCCAATGACCTTTCTACCTCAAGGGAGGTAATTTCAAGACTGTTAAAACAGTTGGAACAAAAGGGAATTTTGAAACTTTTTAGAAATAAAGTAGAAATTTTCTCCCCAATGTGATAAAAGTCACTGACAAACTATAGGATATAAGCCATTTTTGTTTTAGTGTTCACCCTAAATCATTTACTTATGAAAACAAACATGGGCCCACAAGACAAAACGATCAGGATAATCATTGCAGTCATTATTGCAGTTTTGTTCTTTACAAAAGTTATTTCCGGAACATTGGCAATTGTTCTATTGGTTGTTGCAGGGATTTTTGTACTCACCAGCTTAATTGGATTCTGTCCATTATATAGCCTACTGGGGGTTAATACCTGCAGAAAGAAAGCAACCAACCATTAAAAAGAAAATCACAATAACTATTATCTTTATACCTTACCCCGCTTAAATCCCTTAAGTGGGGTTTCTTTTTTCCTGATATCGACAAAAGTATTTCTTTAAGAAAAGGCCAAGCTTTCTCCAAGAGAATTATTATTTTTATAAAATATTCCACTATACCCCATGATATTAATAAAACATAGCCTCAACAATCAACAAATTGCAGAAGTTCAAGCAGACGATTATATCTGGAAAACAGTTGAAGACGGCACCGATGTAATGGGTGATGTATATTATCAGGGATTCGACAGGATGATCATTCACGAAAAGAACATACACCCGAATTTCTTTGATCTAAAAACAAAAATGGCTGGGGAAATCCTGCAGAAATTCTCTACCTATCGTGTGAGATTGATGATCGTAGGAGATTTCTCAAAATATAACAGTCAAAGTCTAAAGGAATTTATTGCTGAAAGCAACAAAGGCCGATTGGTAAATTTTGTGGAATCCGTTGACCAAGCAAGGATTAAACTTGCAGAATAATTTTGCCTTGATTTAATTTTCCGATCTGCTACAACCTATTTCATTTTGAATTACATTTGTGCATATTATTAATCCAAATGAATCCGATTTTTCGTAAGATCCTTGCCGTTGTTTTGGGCATTGTAATTGGCTCCATGGTCAATATGGCCTTGGTTTCTATAAGTGGTACCGTGATCCCTCCGCCTGATGGCGTTGACGTCACTACCGCTGAAGGTTTGAAGGCAGGAATGCATCTATTCAAACCCATAAATTTCCTGTTCCCTTTCCTTGCCCACGCGCTAGGTACCTTCGTTGGTGCTTTGGTAGCAGCATGGATTGCCCCTACCAATAAATTAACTTTTGCAATGGTTATTGCAGTATTCTTTTTCCTAGGTGGACTGGCCTCTATATTTATGTTGCCTTCTCCACTTTGGTTTACTTTCGTGGACCTAGTATTTGCATACTTCCCAATGGCTTACTTTGCAAAGAATATCATATCAAAAGATTAAAATATAGGCAGACCTTCCCATAATTATTGAATTACGCTAATACTTTGTTAAAAGATGTTAATCTAAAACTAAAAAGACACGAAAGTATAGTTCGTCTCGTTATAATAACAAAGAAAAGCAAAAGAGTAATAAAGAGTAATTTCATAATTTAGGTTAATAATTGGTTTGGTAAAATCCTGAGCTTCCCCAGCTCAGGATTTTTTCTTTTAACCCCATTCTTAACCTGTTAAAAAACCTTAAATCCTCTCCTTTGGCATGGTAAATGCAATAATCCTATTTGTAACATCGTTATTACAATAGATTAATTAAACATATAACAAAAAATTGAACATATGAATGAACTATTTTTTTCAGCACTGTTTATAGGAAGTTTACTTTTCGGAAACCCTGAAACCAAAGAAATTCCTTCAGAATTAAATATGAATCAAACGGAATTTGTAGAGCCTGCAGCTAAGGGCAAAATTGAACTACAAGCGGATGATTCCAATACGTATCAATATAAAGTTATTGGCGACCAAGTCAATGCTCCATTGACCATATTTGTCAATGACAAAGCTCAAGGTGAAGTCAATGTGGGTGATGTATTTGAAATCAAAAAACCTGAAAACACAAAATCTGGCGAAAATCTAGAAGTATCCTTAAAGAATAGGGATGCTGAATATGCCAGTCATATCATAAGTTTTTAATCTCAATTAAATTATAACATAAACAACCTAAGGAATCCTTAGGTTGTTTTATTATGGACTATTCATAATTGAATTGAATCATTTCTTAACTTATGATTAGGTCCTTGTGACGGAATGGCCCCTCTGAGCACTGTCAATAAGTTAAGTTTTTTTGTATCGAGGTTCATTCGAAGCTCCTCGAAAAAAGCAAACCTTCAAAAAGAAAAACATCCATTGCTGTTTTGGCGAACAGTTCTTCAATCGAAGATTGAATATGACAAAGCCTCTAGAAGGAGAACCGTACAGATTCTTCACTTATCGTTCAGAATTGGAAATGAATTAAGAAGGGATTTCCAGAAAAATATTTCACCCACGCCGTGGGTTATATGTCAAGCGATTTGATCTTCTACAAAGATTTCACCCCTTCCAGGGGTTCCCAATTTATTCAAACAACCATTCTTCCGCAGGAAGCTCTTTAGCCTCCGGCTCATTTCCAGTGGCGGAAAAATGGATAGAATGCCGATGCCCTGTGCGATGGGATTGGCCTTGGAATGCTTTCAGTAGATCATCCCATCAATAGGGATGATTTACTGAAAGATATTCCCGACAACAAGGCATTCTATCCATGTGCGAAGGATGGTGCGAAAAGCCACCTTAAATGAGCCAAAGGTTTTTGGTTACTTTTGGGCTCCAAAAGTAACGAGACATCTTCATGTTCATGAGTGGCAGAACGATTCGCTTCTGTGCTGAAGAGGTTTTCGTCGAGGAGATTGAATCAACCGAGCAATAAATACCCCTAAATCCATCGGTGAATTCTCCAGCAAAACCCTGAGGGTTTTTCACCGAAATAACTCCAGCACTCACCGAGAAAGCTTCAGAATTGACCTATTTTGCCTGTTATGGCCTGTATTTCTGCTATACCTTTGAAGTATCAAATAAGAAATAACAAGAAAAAATAAAACAGGTATTAATCATTAAAAAAATAAGTCATGAAAAATTTAGTAAAAACATTCGCAATCGCAGGTCTATTATTCGCTTCATCGTTCACAGCATTTGCAATCGATAAAGACAAAGACAAATTAAACAGCGCAGTGGTAGAAAATGTTGTTGACGCCTATATCAACACTTCAGTAAGAGGTAATGTAGACCATCTAGACAACCTATTAGGTAAGGACTTCAGTTTGAAGTACAATACTGAATACAATCAGGCACCCCTATCAAGAGCTAACTACATCAAACAGATCAAAAGCCAAAAGGGAAACACCTACAACTGTGATAGCGACTATCAAATCGTGGAGAAAACTGGCAAATACAGCCTTGCTAAAGTAACGCTTAACTTCTCCAACTTCAAACGCATTGATTACCTAACCATGGTGCAGGACAGTGAAGGCTGGAAAATCACTGAAGTAAATTCAGTTTTTGAAGAGAAATAATTGGATGCGACATATATACAAAAGGCTGCTCGGTAAAATGAGCAGCCTTTCCTATTTCTATCTGTCCCAGAACATGGGAGGTTCAATTCCTAAACTCCTGAGGTAAACATAGCCTTGACCTCTATGGTGGATTTCGTTATCCACAAAATACAGAAGGTTGTCAATGATAGGCTGATTAAATTGACCAAATAGATTGTAATCTTCTGGAAATCTTTCTACTGGAATCTTATTGTAATATTCAGTAATCAATGGGGTCTGTCTATCCCACTCTGCCAATAAGGCTTCTTTGGTATTAAATGGAACATCATGGTTGAAACCCTCTGTGGTATTGCTATCGATCCCTTCTAGACCCGGCAACCCAATAGTCAATAATTCTTTCACCAAATCACTGAAAGGGCGCATCCCTCCTATGCTATATTCGAATAATTCCTTTTCTGGAAATTTCTCAATTGTTTTTCTCGTTAAGCCTCTATGTCCTTGCCAATGGTTCAAAAAGTTCTCTTTCGTAATAATTCCTGTAGTGCTCATAATATTTTCTTTTTAAATGATTGAATAATCAAATTTAAGTGCGATGAATGACAGCCTTTTGTCAACAGAAAATTAAAAGTCCTAGCATAAAAAAAGCTTCCAAGGAATATCTTGGAAGCTTGATATGGTTTCGTACCATCTTACAGTATCCTTCCTACCGGATACAGCATATAGTTATGCTCATAATGATGCGTACGTTTATAGATCCATTCCAATTGTGCCCTTCCACTTTCTGCCAGCTTCGGATCTTGTTTTTTCGCTTCCTCAAAACTTTCCTTTAATTCAACATCATTCTTCAATAGTTCGGCCGCCGTGTCCTCAAATATATAGGCCGAGAAGTATTCTTTTTGCGAAAGGATGGCATCAAAGAAATTCCAGTTGAAAAAAGAATCCATCGCCTGGGGTTCCAATGTTTCTACTATATAACGATTAATGTCCTGATTGGTTTCGATTATCCAATCGCCTTTATAAAATGGCACCTGCATCATCTTCGGACTCAGCTCCACCGAATGATGGGGATAATGCCCTTCATAGGGAGCTCCCTGTGTTTTGTAGGAAGTGATATAATACATCTCCACTTCCTTTACCTCGTCTGCTGCCAACTGATGCATCTTGACACCATTGGTTTGCATCAGTTCTATCAACCTATCATAAGCTTGGGGTACGATATATGCTTTTGGTTTTTTGATACTGATGGACGGCTTGTAATTCGAGAAATAGGGAACCTGCTTGCTGAAGGGTTTGCTTCTGTCATAATATAACCTATCCTGCCCCGATACTTCACTGGTCTTTTTCCCGGACTCAAAACCCCTGAACTCAATTTGATCAACTTTTTCAGTATCCAAGGTCCAGCTGACTGGAAAATCGGTTTGGGCAGCGACTTGCTGTTTTATGTTTTTGCGTAGGGCAACCAGATCTTTGGACTCCTTTACGGAAACTTCAAATAAATTCTTCATCAAGGCATAGGTGGATTCTACACGTTGCTGATAAGGCTTCCACATATGCGTTTCTGGCATGTAGCCAATACTGTTGTGCAGGGCGGCATATCCTGTCGAATACCTAGGGCTTTCAAGAAAGGAAACGAGTCCCGATTCTGGCGTCTCGCCTTTAGAATTCACATAAGGAACCATCGGAAAACCTTCCTTTTCCATTCTTCTGTATAGCTCATCCGTGAATTTTGATCTCATATAGGGTGCCAAGTCCTTATGCAGTTTATCCTTATGGGTTTCGATTAGGGTCATTACATATTGATAATCTGCTCCATTGCTGGTATGGGTATCAAAGAAAACATCGGGATCCCAAGTGCTATATATCTTTTGGAAGAGCCTAGAATTTCGGGTATCACCTTTAATAAAATCCCTGTTGAGATCATAATGCTGCCTAGAGCCCCTAAAACCGTATTCATTTGGACCATTTTGGTTCACCCTGGATTCTCCACGGTTTAGCATCCCCGCAATATTATAGACAGGGATCACGCAGAGTACCAAGTTATCAGGTAATTTATTTGCTTGAAGGAGATCCCTGATAAACATCATGGAAGCATCAATCCCTTCTGGCTCCCCTGGATGTATCCCATTGTTGATCAACATCACTGCCTTTCCCTTTGCCTTAATGCTATTGGGATCAAAGTCATCATCCTTAGATAGGACGATCAATTGCAATGGCTTCCCAACATCCGTTAATCCATAATCAATCATTTTCACATCCTTCCTGCCTTTGAGCAAGGCAGAATAATAATCCTGCAATTCTTGATAGGTTACCGTCGTATTCTTTTTGGCATCCAGTTCATAAGGTATTTTCTGAGCTTTTATTTCCATTGTTCCAGTAGATAACAACACAGCGGCCAAGGCCATGCTTTTTAATAAACTTGTATTCATGCTTAGTTTGGCTTATTAGGTGAATAAAGATAGAGATTATTTTTGTTTGGAAGGTTCGGAATGCGACATCCCTAAACATAAAAAAGGTGCCGTCCCAATGGAACGGCACCTTCTGAAGTCAGCAGCTCTAGTCTAAATACTAGATACTAACTACTAAATACTATTACTGATTTGAACGGATGATATTCAATGCACCACCAGCTTTGAACCAACCGATCTGTTGTTCGTTGTACGTGTGGTTTGCAAGGATCTCTTCAGACGTACCGTCAGCATGGTGCAATACCAATGTAAGCGGTTTGTTTGGAGCAAATTCAGTTAATCCGATGATATCGATAGTATCGTCTTCGTTGATTTTATCGTAATCATCTTTATTTGCGAAGGTAAGACCAAGCATACCTTGTTTTTTCAAGTTAGTTTCGTGGATACGGGCAAATGATTTTACCAATACTGCACGAACACCTAAGTGACGAGGCTCCATAGCTGCGTGTTCACGAGATGAACCTTCACCATAGTTTTCATCACCTACGACGATTGAACCAATACCGTGCGCTTTGTAATCACGTTGTGTTGCAGGAACCGGACCGTATTCACCAGTCAATTGGTTCTTCACATTATCAGTCTTATCGTTGAAGAAGTTAACCGCACCGATCAACATGTTGTTAGAAATGTTGTCTAGGTGACCACGGTATTTCAACCAAGGACCAGCCATAGAGATGTGGTCAGTAGTACATTTACCTTTAGCTTTGATCAATAATTTCAAGCCTTTAAGGTCAGTACCTTCCCATGCTGCAAATGGCTCTAATAATTGCAGACGATCTGAATCAGGGTTCACATCCACTACAACGCTTGATCCATCAGCTGCAGGAGCTTGGTATCCTGGATCATCCACAGCAAATCCTTTTTCTGGTAATTCATCACCTGTAGGAGGATCTAATTTTACTTGCTCACCGTTTTTATTGGTCAACGTATCTGTAAGCGGGTTAAAACCTAAATCACCTGAGATAGCGATCGCAGCAACCATTTCTGGAGATGTTACGAATGCAAAAGTGTTCGGGTTACCATCAGCACGTTTCGCAAAGTTACGGTTGAAGGAGTGAACGATAGTGTTTTTCTCTTGTTTCTCAGATCCAGCACGATCCCACATACCGATACATGGTCCACATGCATTGGTAAAGATAGTTGCATTAAGGTCTTCGAAAGTTTTCAATAATCCATCACGGTCAGCAGTGAAACGAACTTGCTCTGATCCTGGGTTGATACCAAATTCAGCTTTGGTTACAAGTCCTTTTTCAACAGCTTGGCGAGCGATAGAAGCAGCACGTGATAAATCTTCGTATGAAGAGTTAGTACATGAACCGATCAATCCCCACTCTACTTTAGTAGGCCAGCCGTTTTTACCAGCTTCTTCACGCATACGTGAAATTGGAGTATACAAATCTGGAGTAAAAGGTCCGTTCAATGAAGGCTCCAACTCCGATAAGTTGATTTCGATCAATTGATCGAAGTATTGCTCAGGGTTTGCATAAACTTCAGGGTCAGCAGTCAAATGTTCTTTGATTGCATTCGCCGCATCAGCAACTTCTGCACGGTCTGTAGCACGCAAGTAACGCTCCATAGAAGCATCATAACCGAAGGTTGATGTCGTTGCACCGATTTCAGCACCCATGTTACAGATTGTACCTTTACCTGTACAAGATAGAGATTCAGCACCTTCGCCAAAGTATTCTACGATAGCACCAGTACCACCTTTTACAGTTAAGATACCAGCCACTTTCAAGATTACATCTTTTGGAGCCGCCCAACCAGAAAGTTTACCTGTTAATTTTACACCGATCAATTTAGGGAATTTCAGCTCCCATGGTAATCCTGCCATCACATCACATGCATCTGCACCACCAACACCGATCGCAACCATACCTAAACCACCCGCATTTACTGTGTGGGAGTCAGTACCGATCATCATACCACCTGGGAAAGCATAGTTCTCCAATACTACCTGGTGGATAATACCAGCACCTGGTTTCCAGAAACCAATACCGTATTTGTTCGATACAGAACTCAAGAAGTTGAATACTTCTGAGCTTTCATTTTTAGCACGATTTAAATCCTCTGCTGCTCCATCACGCGCTTGAATCAAGTGGTCACAGTGAACAGTTGAAGGAACTGCTGCTTGCGGACGGCCTGCTTGCATAAATTGCAATAAAGCCATCTGAGCAGTTGCATCCTGCATCGCTACACGGTCCGGTGCGAAATCAACGTATGATTTGCCACGCTCGTAAGCCTCTGAGGCATTACCATCCCAAAGATGCGTATATAAAATTTTCTCAGCTAGAGTCAATGGTTTATTTACAACTTGGCGAGCAGCTTTTACACGCTCATCATATTGAGAATAAACCTTTTTGATCATGTCTATATCAAAAGCCATTATTTGTAGTTTAATATGATTTATTAAATTTTACACTATTAAGCTCATACTATGAGCTGTTTACGCAAAAATACAAAAAAAACTGCGTTTTATTCGCATTTCTGCCACTTCTCGCTAATTTGGAAGTATTCTAAACAAAAGGGTTAAACCAATTGAACTGAAGGGTCTACAGCCTTCAATTCCTGTATTGTTTGAACTGGATTTTCGGAAGAGAACACAAAGCTACCGGCCACCAAAACGTCAGCTCCAGCTGCCAATAAC
This sequence comes from Sphingobacterium sp. LZ7M1, assembly GCF_024296865.1. Lineage (GTDB taxonomy): Bacteria > Bacteroidota > Bacteroidia > Sphingobacteriales > Sphingobacteriaceae > Sphingobacterium. The sequence continues at coordinate 2,968,864 of NZ_CP101134.1, forward strand.
TTGCCTGCATTTGAAGTCCCAACACCACCGTCAATCTCGATCAAAACATCCGTATTCTGCTCTGCCGCTAAAGCGCGTAATTCTTTAATTTTACTGTACGTTCGCTCAATGAATTTCTGTCCTCCGAAACCGGGATTTACAGACATCAGACAAACTAGGTCAATATCCTGGATCACATCCTTCAACAAGGAAACCGGTGTATGCGGATTCAATGCAACCCCTGCTTTACATCCCAACTCCTTAATCGCTGCTAATGTGCGATGTAAATGTGTGCAAGCTTCATAATGAACTGTTATAACCTCTGCCCCATTATCCTTGCAAACCTTCAAGTAACGGTCTGGATCCACGATCATCAAATGTACATCCAAAGGCTTTTTTGCATGCTTTGCAATGGCACTCATTACCGGGAATCCAAAGGAGATGTTAGGGACAAATACCCCATCCATGATGTCAATATGAAACCAATCAGCTTCGCTCGCATTGACCATCTCTACGTCACGCTGTAAGTTTGCAAAATCTGCAGCCAATACCGAAGGTGCTATTAAGTGTTGTTGTGTGGACATGTCTTAAATTTTTTGCAAAGATAACAAGTATTATCCTCTAATTGAAAAATAGACAGGTTTTCCCTAGAATTGCTACATTCAACTTACAATCCAAAGCAAAAAGGAAAGAAACTCCTCGACAATAAGGACAATGTTTTCAGATTGTCTTAGCCTAAAATCAAACTGTTTGCCGTAAAATAATTACATTTGTTAGTTAGGATTACTAAAATTAGATTGTGGCGAAATTAAAGATAAATTACCCTAAGGATAAATTACAGCAAAACTCCAGTTTGTGGAAATATGGAATGGTGGTCTTAACCATTGTCCTGATCTGTATATTCCTACCCAAACAACCCAGATTTAGGTACGAATACCAGAAAGGAAAACCTTGGAACCATGAAAACCTGACCTCCCCCTACAACTTCGCAGTCCTCAAAACTGCCGAAGAAATGGAGCGCGATAAACAGTACATCCTGAATACGGTCCAACCTATCTATAACCTGAACGATGTGGCCAGTAAGGAACAGATCGATCAGTTCAATACCGACCTCAACGAAAAATGGCAATCCAGCCAATTAGATTCCGCCGAGACAGGGAACCTCAATGACTATCGAGAAGTAGGAACCGCCCTCTTGAATTACATCTACGAAAGAGGTGTCCTTTCCCTCAATAATCGATATCAAAATAAAGGCAATGACTCCTCCAGAAATGACCCTACTTCGTTGGAGTATAACTTTGTCCTTATCCACGACAATATCGCCCAGCAGAAGAATACGGTAGATTGTTATACGATCGAATCTGCAAATCAATATATCGTTGGAGCACTTGAAAAGAACAAACTGATCGAACATAAGAAATGGCTGTCTGAAGTCCTGAAAAACTACATTACCATCAACTACGTCTTTAATGAGTCCCAGACCAACAAAGTTGAGCAAACGGCCTTGGCCAATATCTCAACCACCCGAGGGATGGTGCAAAAGGACGAACTGATTGCTGAACAGGGGAAAATAATCAATAACGACACTTATCAGAAATTAGAGTCCCTACGAAAGGTATTCGAGGACGAATCTAGGATCAGTGGCGAACAGAACCTTGTCACTTTTGGACACTTTATCCTGATTTCGCTAGCCATGGCCCTATTGATGGTATTCCTTTATTTCTTCAGAAGGGATATCTTCAACAATAACCGTCTGCTGTTCATTATCTTCATCGTCATTTTGGTGATGTTAGGGGTATTGAGTTGGGCTATCAAGATCAAGATCCCAAGTCTTTATTACATTCCATATTGTAGTGTACCGATCATCTTCAGATTATTGTTCGATACACGGATAGCTCTCAACATCCATATCCTGATGGTACTGATTGCCGGACTGTTCGTACCTAACAGTTTTGATTTTGTTTTCTTGCAGTTCACGGCCGGTATGGTTGCGATTTACAGCATCCGTACACTGGTTAAGAGAGAGCAATTCCTGGTATCCAGTGTGCTGATCTTAGGAACCTACATCCTAGCTTATATGGGATTGGTTCTGACCCGTAACGGATCTTTTTCTTCGATTTACTGGCAGGACATCCTTCCATTTACAGTGAGTGTAGGATTGACCCTTCTCGCCTATCCTTTAATCTATGCTTTCGAGAAGTTATTTGGAATCGTTTCTGACTTAACCTTAATGGAATTGACCAATAGTAACTCTAGGTTACTGCGTGAGCTTTCCTTAAAGGCACCAGGTACCTTCCAGCATTCGCTACAGGTTGCTAACCTTGCTGAAGCCGCAATTTATAAGATTGGTGGAAACCCATTACTGGTCCGTGCAGGAGCTTTATACCATGACATTGGTAAAATGATCAATCCACTGTACTTTATCGAAAACCAGAAAACCAATGACAACCCCCACGAGGAGTTGACTCCTGAACAAAGTGCACAGATCATTATCTCGCACGTGTTGAAGGGCATTGAAATGGCTAGGAAGAACCAGATGCCTGAGGTGGTAATCGACTTTATCAGAACGCACCATGGAACGACTAAGGTTGATTACTTCTACAACATGGCGGTAAAGGCGAATCCAGACAAGGTCATTGACGAGTCAATCTTTAAATACCCTGGTCCAGTACCATTTTCAAAGGAGACCGCTGTCTTAATGATGGCAGACTCTGTTGAGGCTGCTTCAAGGGCATTAAAGGAGCCAACCGAAGAGTCAATCAATAATTTGGTGGACAAGATCATAGACCATAAATTATTGCAGAGACAGTTCCAGAATGCGGATATTACGATGCGTGAGATCACAGAATCGGCCAAGATCTTCAAGGCCATGCTGAAGAGCATTTACCATGTTCGCATTGATTACGATCTAAGTAAGAAGAAAGATAATTAAAAAAACAAATTGATATTCAAAAGGTTGCTGTAGGCAGCTCATAAAATGCGTATTTTTCGCTAAATCGACTTTGAAGAGTGAAAATTTTGCGTTATGTTTGCACTGTCGAAACCCGGAGAGGTGCCTGAGTGGCCGAAAGGAACAGTTTGCTAAACTGTCGTACTGGAAACGGTACCGCGGGTTCGAATCCCGCCCTCTCCGCAAAGATATCTCAAAACCCTTCAATGTTAATTGAAGGGTTTTATTTTTCACATCAAATTGCCAAGCTTGCTTGAAGCAATTTGATGTGAAAAATAAAACCAGCGAGTGTAACGAGCGAAGGTTTTGATACTATCTTTTAGCCTCCCCCTCCAGGGATCGCCGAAGGCAATCCCACACTCCCTCGAATAACCGTTTGATGTTTCATGTTAGAATGCTATTGAGGATACTATGTATGCTAAAGGTGAACCTGTTGGTACCAAATAAAAACCCAATGCATGCTAAAGAAAAGCCCCTCTTCCCCCCACATTTCTTGCCCTATGACAAGCCAATTCCCTCCTCCCAACCTTATCTTTGATTTATCAAACTCCCACAACCATGAGAAAAATAACAGCCGCCTTCAACATGACCCTCGATGGTAATTGCGATCATACCGTTCCAAATCCCGATGCTGATATCCATGATCATTACAGTCAGCTCATATCAAGTGCCGATGCTCTCCTTTACGGTAGAATTACCTTCGAACTGATGAAATTTTGGCAAACCCTCCTTAGCAACCCTTCCGACCAACAATCTCACAATGATTTTGCAATAGCCATAGACAAGGTTCCAAAAATCGTATTCTCCAACAGCATACTATCAACCGGCTGGGATACTGCGCAATTGTCCGAAAAACCATTGCCTGAAAAGATAAAAGAATTAAAAAACGGAGAAGGGAAAGACATCTTAATCTGCAGCAGGAGTTTAATCATTCAATTGCTGAATCAAAACCTTATCGACGAGTTTCAGCTATGCATTCACCCCATTATTGCAGGCCCAGGACTAATGTTATTTGATAAAATTGAAAAACGAATTGACATGAACCTTCGCGAAACAAAATCCTTCAAATCCGGTGCTGTAATCCATTATTACATCCCAATCCGGAACTAAGATTACACAAAAAACCTACCTCGGCTCATGTTGATGGCAATATCCATTGACATTTCTTGTCATATGCTTACAACGTGTGCCTTTTTTGGTCTTACCTTTACATTGTACAGACCTAGAAACTGCCCCTTGCGCTTCTCCTGGTTTTATCCCTAACCCACTTTGAGCTGTCCCCACTAAACCACTTGGTTTTGTTTGCACAGGATTACATTGCGAACAGGCACTAAGACCCATTTTTTGGGCATCAGCAATACTCAACGCATTTGAAACATTCTTGACATAACGGCACGTTGCAGTATGGTATTTACTGCCTGATGGAGTTTTATAAACTGTCTGCGCAGATAGGCAGAAAGTAGACAGCACAAAAAATATACAGATAAGATACCTCAGGGTTACAATTAGTTTACACAAAGATAAAACAAGAATCTACATTCCCTCAAATAAATGCATTTTAACATGAAGTAAGTCTAGAAATTTGGAGCATAAAAAAACACCCCTGCAAACTGCAGAGGTGTCAATATCTTTATTTTAGTTGGCTGTTCCTGTCAAGGATTCAGGCTGCCAATCTCTAATCGTCACATTTCCGAGTACCATTCCAATTTTTGCAATATCAAGGTCTATGGTATACTCCTTACCAGCTTCAAATTCTAAACCAGCATTGGCTTTCCAAACAAACACATCAGGCCCAATACTGAAACTTACCGAAAAGTCTCCGGCAGCTGCAAATGTTTTTGGAAGAACGATCGCCTCATAACGGCTACCCAAGGTTTTTCCAAAAGGCTCAATAGTGGCAGGGGTATTTTGATTGCTGACCACTCCAGTGGCCAAACTAAAGTCAGCCAAAGTATTCATGCCAGACATCGACACCTCCATTTCTTCCCATTCCTGGCTGCTATCATCCATTCCGCTACCTGCCGATGTCAGGATGACCAGCTTTGCCAGTTTATGTTCAAATTCAAGTGGAACCATCGTTGCAGAAGCTTTATCATAACCAATACCTGCATTATCAACTTTTGTCCATAATAAATCATTAGGCGCAAGATCAGTCTGGGAAGTAAGGTCTATAGCGAAATTACCAAGATTGGTTATCCCTGTTCGATAAGGATAATAGGCAATAAAGTCAACTTTACTTCCAGATACTGGAAAATAAATCTCCTGTCCTGTTGCGGCGTTGAAGTTGCTCCCGTCTGCAGTTTGGTATAATCGGTTGCTCATGGCATTATAGATATCCGTAGTACCATTGTTGACCATAAATATCCCTATTTGATCATTGGTGCTCCAAGTCGTTGTGATCCCATTGTTGGCGGTTGCCTTTTTCATTCCGGCGTTGAAGTTGACCACCTGCGAGGTTTCTTCCTTCAGGTTGTCTACCTTGCTACAAGAACTGATCAGGATCCCCACATGTGCGATAGAGGTTATTAATTGGATTTTCATCTACTATAGAATTATATTTTTTCCTTAATTGAATGTTCTGTTTATATCATATGTAATTGCCACAGGCTTACATCTCGGCAAGCTATCACAAGCCCCAATGTTGGGGCTTGCGAAAAACTGATGTTCAGATCAATTTATGCAAGAAAGAACATCATATTGTTCAGGACAGGTTAATTTCCCCTGTACCTATACATTAATTTGCTATACCTGTTCTACTTTCTGTTGCCCAATCTGTGATGGTTATACCACTCAGGTTCACACCCGTTTTTTCAATATCAAGGCTAATGGTATACTGTTTTCCAGCCTCAAATTGCTCACCAGCTGCCGCTTTCCATACAAATACATCTGTACCAACCGTGAAACTGATTTGCAGATCACCTGCTGCAGCAAAGGTTGCTGGAAGCACGATGGCTTCATATAGCGCTCCTGCTGTCTTTGCAAAAGGCGCCACCGCAAGTGCTGCGCTTGGATTGCTTAGTGTACCGGTCGACAGGTCAAAATCGGCCGCTGTGTTCATACCAGTAACCTGTACTGTCATATTAGCCCAATCCAAACTGGCATCGTCCATACCCGTTGAAGCATTTGGAACAATAGCTATCTTGGACAGCTTATGTTCAAATTCCAGAGGAACCTGTCCGGCTGTACTTTTATTGTAACCATTGTTGCCATTGTTCACTTTTACCCAAAGCAAATCATTTTGAGCAAGATCAGTCTGTGTGGAAAGATCAATTTCATAATTATCTCCTAATGCTGTTATACTTGGTCTGTACGGATAATAAGCAATAAAATCCACCTTGCTATCAGATACCGGGTAGTAGATTTCATGGCCTGGTTGAGGAGCAAAAGCAATTCCGTCACTTGTCACATATAACTTATTTGTCATACCACCATAAACATCTGCAGTACCTGTATTTAGCATAAATATCCCTATCTGATCTCCCGTCTGCCAGGAACTGGTTATTCCATTGTTTATAGTCGCTTTCTTCATTCCTGCAGTAAATCTTACTTGGTCAGAGGTTTCTTCCTTAAGGTTATCGACCTTACTACACGAGCTGAACATTAATGCCACAAGAGCCATGCTGGTTAATAATTGGGTTTTCATTTTTTATTGTTTTGATTTTTTCAGTTCTGTTAATAATTATCTTTTTCTATTGTGTTTGTATTATTCATTACTCAATCAAAAAATCGAGTTTTATTATCTTTGCTTCCCCAGCCATGAGTTGAACAACCTTTGGAAGTAAATATTTTTTTGTACCGACGGTACTCGTTAATGTTATTATTTCTTTTGAATTTGGCAGGTTATGAACTGGCAAATAAGCACGATAGGTAAATTTGGTTAAATAATCTGGGGACGAAGGTTGCTCTACCCTATATAGGTAATAGGAAATATTTCCATTGATATTCAATAAACTATGATTATATAAATTCAACATTGCCATTCCTATATTAGAGGTCACTGAAACCTCCAAACTTTGATCTGGTCCCGTTCCTGCCCCCGCTCCCTTAGATACTTCTATCTGCAGCATAGCCAACCTATGGGTAAGAACTAATTCAACATCCCCCCCTTTTACCACACTCCCTACTGCACCTGACATCAAGTCTGATTTTGCAAACCCATTCAATCCTTCATTCATGGAGCTTGGATAAAAATGTATTTGCAATGGATCTATAGGATTTTCTACTGATGGATCAGGTTGATATGGGTAATATGCATAAAAATCATAATTAGCGGCTCCATTTGGCCACTCTATGTCTCCATCCCACCCCGTACCATTGTAGGTGAGTTTCGCGTTGTGGATCGGATTGCCTGAAGCAACCAAATTTGTTCCTTGAGCAGCACCAAACACCCCAATCTCATCACCTACTTTAAAGGTAGTTGTGAAATCAGCACTGGATGTTGGGTGTACCGTGGCTTTCTTTTCCTTTCCGTTATTGATTTTAACCTTAAAATTGATCTTCTCTCCCTGTGCTGTTGGTCCATCCTTTACCTTGCTACAACCAAAAATTAGCAGAACCATGGAAAACATGATGATTTTCATAGGTTGGAAGTATATTGTTCTTCTTTTCATTACTTTCATTTGTTTTATTAGGAATACCTACTTAAAATCGTGGCTTTAACACGATTTGATTTTATACGGCTACCAAGCCTGACCCGAAGCGTTTTGCTTGACCCAGTCCTTGATACTAACTTTAAATCCTGCAGCTGTTTGGGTTTCTACCTTTGCCTTGAGCTCCATTGGGATATGTTTGTCCGTGTTTGCATCTGCGAGAAGCTCAGTCATGTCCGACTCCATGGCTACGACTTCAGGTACCCCTTGGTCAAAACTCAAGGATCCAGAAATCATCTGTTCCCCACCTTGCACGCCAAGAATGCGGATTACAGCCTTCCATGTGCCGTCTGCCTGCTTCTTGAAGTCTAATGGTACGCTACTCGGACTCCCTAAGGGCACATTGCCCTGTAGGTCCCAAGCAGAAGCGATCCCCGATAATTGAGCTTGGATCGAATTGATGTTGGAAGCTCTCCCTCCCTCTGGTTCGAGGATAATGGTCAATTGACGGACTTGTTGTTGCATTACTGCAGTGGCTTCCACGTTGCTTTCATTTGCATATTGAAGTTCGCCAGTCGCAGAAAAAAGCCATTCAGGCATTGGGATCAATTGTCCGTTTTCAATATGCTGTTTGGCAATGCCAGATTCAATGTCAAATCCGGAAGCAAGGTTATAAGCTAGATAGGGATAGTTACCAGGAAACAGTTCCGGCAAATCAGCCTGACCTTGGCCAAAGGAATGTACTTTTCCATCAAGAATGACTTGGTAACTGTTAGGGATTGAAATTCCCTCTGTTCGTTTTTCCCAGTCCGTCTGCAACAGGTAATGCCCCTGTTCGGTCAGTTCTAGCCTACTACAGGAAGGAAACAGAAAGCTGACTAGGATAGTGATATATAGGCAACAAACTACGCCAGGTCTTTTTCGTGTTTTTTGATAATTTTTCTCCATTTCATTTAAGGTTTAATTGGTCCGTCTAGAAAAGCTAATGCTGATTCCCGTTGGTCCCCAGTAAGTCCTGTCAGGAATGGTTGCTGTACGGTAGTGCTCTCCATTTACATGGCGCATCTTTTCCACTTTGCTAAATTGAAGGAAACCAAGGGTAAGCCCGATATCGATCATAAGCTTTTTCCCAGCAGAATACTGCTTTCCGAAAGTAAATCCCCCGCCCATAAAGCGGCCTTGTTCATTGGAGATGTTATAGTCGCCGACGGTACCTTTCAGGCCTATGTAGGCATCCCGCGAATCATTTGTGTAATAGCGCAGTTGAGGAGCGGCATACCAGTTACGCCAGTAATGGTCATTGCCATTCCGCTTGAAGTTCCAATGCGACAGTCCCCCATCGGCCAAAAGGCCAATTCGATCAGCAGCACGATATTCCACCCCCAGATTGGGAACAAGAAATAGCCAGCCCAGCATGTTACTGCGGACATTAAAACTTCCAGGCTTTGAACCTTCAAGAATTTTGACTTCCTGGCCCTTCAGCGGATTTAGCAAAAGGCAAAACATAAGCATACAGAGTGATCCTCGGATCATTTTAGTTTTATTGGTCATTGGTTTGGTAGGGTATAGTATCAACATTATCAACACATAACAATGCTGGAACTGTATTTTATTATGAAACTAATATATTAATTATAAATAAACTTACAAGTGTTTTATTGAAATTTTTAATAAAATCATAGCAAAACCTTTTGATCCCTATTTCATATAGCACACATTTAATAACTTTTTTAATTAATACGGACGTTTATGGTATCGAACGAGGAATATTGGGATATGACTTTGACTATTCACAATCTCCATACACTTAAGACTGAAAGGATAATTTGCATTGATGGTTTTCAATTTTTACTGGTTGATTATTGAATAAACCGTTCACCTGTACAGCTGATATTTGAAAACAAAAAAGTTCACCTAAGCGAACTTTATAAACTTTTTATTTTTAATAAGAAAATATTGGCATTCAGAAAATTCTAGCAAAACTTCATTTTTACCAGAAATGAATACAGCGCATTAAAACATCTTTTGAGATTGATTTAATTAGTTGCTTCTACCACAATCTTCGTTACACTAATTTCATTATTCCAACCGCCATCGATGGGCAATTCCTTCCCATCCATCCAGTACGTATCAAAATGATTCCCTGATTCTGGGGAATAGGCTCCTATAAACACTCGGTCATTCTTCACATATAAATCATCGATAATTTTATTCTGTTTGATTTCTTGATGGATTTTCCCATTTTTCCAAACCACTATCTCACCTTGATCATCTAACCTAAAACTTGCAGCGATATAGGTGTTCGCTCCTTCGACAAAGAACTTGACACCGCTGATGCTTCCTATCTCCCTATCTGATTTTAATTTGATGGACTGAAAGACCTTATTGTTTTTATAAATTAATAAGGATGGCAAATCGGTCCCTCTGTTAGATATTATAGTGGTAAACAAATATATATCCTGCTGATTAAAACCGATATCTGAAATCATTTCAGGAGATTTCCGTTCTGTATAGATCTTACCATTTTTCCAAACGAGGGATATACTACTTCTTTGAATGACATATACATCATTATTTATACCAGTAACCTTTTCAATAATTGGTTTTTTACCATCTTTCTTTTCCAGATCATAAAGCTTTCCATTTTTCAGGATATCGATGGAATGTACCTTCCCATTTTGGTACCAAGTCCTTTTGACATAAACATCCTTGGCATCCGATACAAATATTTGGTTGCCTGCAGAAAAGGTATTTTGCTCAATGACATTCTTCTTCCCATTCAACCAATACATCGGTATCCGAGAGCTAACATCATCTCCAACCCTCCCTTCATACCCAACAGCATATAAATCCGTTCCTTTTAGATAGGCACTCAGCACAACTCCGCCATTCTCAGCTCCTTCTAAATAACTGATTTTTCCGTTATACCAATATGCCGGTCTTGAACCTAATGCATCCCCTTCTTTTGTGGTATGGCCAAACATATAAATCTTCATGCCATCATAAACAGGATCATAACTCTCAGGAGAATCACCCCCGTCCTCTTTTTTGTCCTTTTTACATGAACTTAAAGTGAACAGGACCGTTCCGATCAGAATAAACAGGGAATAAAATGTAAAATTGTGTCTTTTCATAGTGTGAGCTTCAAATAATGGAAGCTGCTATCCTGAGATAGGAACCCTTCCATAAATCATTCAAATGAACACAAATATGCCCAGGATTTATCACAAACAATAAAACCTGGGTGGCGAAATTATATAAATTGACCAGTTAACGGATGAAAAGCGCCGCTTAAAAAACTTGTTTCACCATTTTATGGCTATACAAAAACAATAAGCTACCCTTCTACCCATTTAGCCGCTCCAGCATCTTTAAGCGTACTTCAGTCTGATGATGGATCAATTTATCATAATCTGAGGCCTTATCTGTAAGCTTAATGGTAACTACGAAAAGCTCGATTGAAAGAAAAAAGAAAAAGAACAGTAGATAGACAATCAATCCAATTTTTGAACTGGTAATAACCTCGTGCAGAATATTCAGTTCATCAATAAACCCTGAGGATTTCCTCAGGTCTTTTTCCTTATTGGCCTTGATGGAATCCAAGGAGCCAAGGGTCTTGAATTTCTGACCATTCAACAGGTTGATCTGTTCATTGATCTGCTCCAACTCCCTTTTCTTAGGGTTTTCATTGACCATTTTATTGGTTGAATTCGTACTGTTGATCCGGTTTCCTTGATTGTCCCGAGTGACAGAGGTATTGGTATAGGAAGTTACGATCACTGGATTTTTCTGCAAGTCATCAGAAACTACCTTTTGCCTAGCTTCCAATTGTTCAATGCTCGCATCTATGCTTTTTACCTGCTCATCAATGTCTTTCTCCGAATTATTAATGGCGATTTTTACGCGGTCTTCCATGACCTGGGTTTTCTTCAGCTCAATATCATCCTTAAAGATAATTTGGTCCAAGATAAATGAACCCAGTATGGCCATGACCAAAGCAAGACCAACACGAAAGGTCACGGACCATTTATTGACTTTTGTAGAAAGTATAATGATCCTTTCAATCTGTATCACAACAAATGCAGCAATGACGGATGCAAGAATTCCACCCACTACACCGACATGCAAGTAACGAACGGCAAATGAGTAGGCAATGAACATCCATACCAGGACGATCAACAATACTGCAGAGGTGAATTTCTTTACCGCCTTTGAGCTCTGCTCACTGGAATGTTGGACTAGGTAATAGTTATAACCCGTCAAAAAACATCCAAACTTAAGCCAGGGATTCTTTTTCATGTTAAAACTCTTTAGCTAGTAAGGTTCTTTGGGTTATGGAAGCCAATCCTTTGGTAAAACCTCTTTTATAGGCCAAGATCGCTCTTTCAAATAAGCCAGAGTCGGTCTTAAGCGACTCTTCAATATCGCCCACCTTTCGCATATGGTTTTCGAGGTCCTCCTTTTTGGAATTCAGCTCCTCTACTAAATCCACTAAACCGGATCTTTTTCGGGAATTGATATGGAATTCCAGTTCTTTCAGGAAGGAATCATGATAAGTCTTGACCTTTGAAATGATGATTTCTAGATCAAACTTGATCAGCCTTAGATTATCTTCTTTATATTTTTCATCTGGACTTGTCAATGCATCATTGAAACCTTTGGACTCAAAATCGGACTGTAGGTAGGCATAAATGGTGTTGATACCTGTGAATGAACTTACTGGAGAAGTCCAATCTTGATTAATGTCCTTTTCCACGAAGATATCCTCCGGAATTGGTGGCAGATGACCATTGAGCAAAGCATCTTCAGGTGAACTTTCGGATTGTTTTTTCTTAAAAAAATTAAATAGACCCATTAGATTAAATGTATTTGGTTGGTATTTTATATTTACGGTGCCCACGTTTATGGCACAGCGCACAAAGTGTGATCAGTAGATTGCTTGGATAGTCCCAAGGCTCCTTGAATTGGTTGAGCCGATTGATGAAATGATATTGGCGGTGATGGACCTGCAATTGATGAACATCCTGACAGATGACACACTTATTATTGTCCCTTTCCAGAATTGCCTTCCGCTTCTGTTTCCACCTGATATCAAACAATGAGGCGCCATAAGTACCGTGTGTATCTGGAGTATTCATCGAGAAATAAATTAATAATTGACTGTGTTACTAATTAGTTGGGACTAAAGTAAGAAGACTTCTCTAATATTTTTTTGCCATGGATTAAAATTCAACCTTTTGAATGGAATAAATAAATATTTGTAGTCAATCCATTATTTTTTCAGAAAATACTGAATTTCAATTCATTTTCTTTGTAACTTAATCTATTCTTAATAGATATTACTTAAAATTGATAAGAAAAATTATCAATCCTTACTTGCATTTCACCACTAACTTTGCGTTTCACCCTCTTTTGACGAAACCTTCTGTAGATTATTAGGATCTATCAGGAACTGTAAATGCCCATCCCAATAAATTCTCGTGTTACCATTGAACCTTTAGAGAAGAACAATCCCTTATTCTATTTACTTAAATAATATAGTCATGGAATTATTAGAAAAAATTCTAAGTCTCGATCCGAATTATTTAATAATCGGATTACTTGTCCTTTTTTTTACGTTAGAACAGATCAGTTCTAACCCATTTGCTTTCAAAAAAAGAGGCGAACACCTTGTCCAGAACATTCTATTCCAACTCCTATTGACCTTGATGAATATCTTTTTCGTAGTCATTCAGGTCTATTGCATAGAATGGCTAAACGAAAACAAAATAGGACTTCTCTACCTTGCAGAGCTTCCTTTCTGGACAAAGCTGATCCTGAGCGTCATGCTTTATGATTTTTCAACCTATTGGATCCACCGAGCTGCACATAAAGTCCCTCTACTGTGGCGCTTGCACCGGGTACACCATAGCGACACCAGCATGGATTCATCCAGTAGTTTCCGCTTTCACCCGCTCGAAATGATCCTCGTCTATGAAACTGGAAACATCCTTTCAGCTGCAGTATTCGGCACCGATGTCATCGCTTTGGGTCTTTATTACTTTATTCTCTATATCTTCCTGTTCATGGAACATTCCAACCTACGCTTCCCAAATTGGCTCAACAGATCTTTCGGATTGATATTCGTCATGCCCGATCATCATCGCGTACATCATGACCAAAACCAATTTTATACCGACAGCAATTTTGCCGATATATTCATTCTTTGGGACCGAATATTCGGCACATTCAAGACTCTTCCACTCAACAAGATGAAATATGGCCTAATTGAATTTGACAGCGAAGAAAAACAAAGCTTTCTTTACCTCATGAAGAGTCCCTTTATCAATATCAAGAGAGTCAAAGGAGATCGATGACGTTGCTAAATTTTCCAAACACTATCCGAATAAGATCACAACAAAAGATTAAAGATAGACCTAATATTAATTGGGTCTATTCTTTTTTGTTTCAATTTTTCCCTGTCTTAAATCGCAGGTATAAAAGGCTATACTATTCAACTTCCTTCCCTTTCTTGAATTATTTTCATTTACCATCAGACATCAAGAAAATAACCGGACTCCATTTTTCTGTAACTAGAGTAACTAACTTTTACTTTTTATTTCAGCATTTTTGATTTGACAACGATAAAGATCAATGGGAAATATAAAGTTAGGGTTAAAAGAAAACTGGCAACAATTCAGCTTATTGATTTTGGTGAATATGATGGTTGGTGGAATGGTTGGTCTAGAGCGAACTGTTGTTCCCTTGGTAGGGACATCGGTTTTTAAGATTCAATCGGATGTTGTGGTGTTCTCCTTTATTATTGCCTTTGCTGTTGTCAAAGCGTTTACCAACCTAATTTCTGGCGTTTTAGCGGATAGATTTACCCGTAAGCAGGTATTGATCTGGGGCTGGATAATTGGATTACCTGTTCCTTTTTTGCTTGCTTTTGGACCTTCCTGGAACTGGATCTTGTTTGCCAATGTTTTATTGGGCATGAGCCAAGGTTTGGCTTGGTCCATGACGGTCAACATGAAAATCGATCTTGTGGGCAAGAAAAGTCGAGGTCTGGCCATGGGCTTGAATGAGGCTGCTGGATATGGAGCTGTAGGATTGACCGCACTATTGACAGGTTACATAGCATCAGAATATGGACTTAGACCTCAACCATTCTATATCGGAATTGCTTACACCATAATCGGAATGCTACTTTCCATATTCGTCATACGCGACACGAGGAAATTTACTCAATTAGAAGCGCAAGCCATCCCCACTCGGTTTTCTAGTGAAAAGACTCCTAAACCAACTCTTGGATGGGTATTTAAGGAGACCTCATTTCGGAACAAGAATTTATTCTCTGTTTCGCAAGCGGGATTGATCAACAACTTGAATGATGGGATGTCCTGGGGAGTTTTCCCCTTACTCTTCATGTCTATGGGCGTTGGGCTAGAGGGTGTAGGTTGGATCAAGGCTATCTACCCAGTAGTATGGGGTCTTGGCCAAATCATCACCGGTCCTTTAGCAGATAAATGGGGCCGCAAACCACTGATCGTCTGGGGGATGTTTGTTCAAGTCCTTGGCCATATCGTAATCGGCATGGAGTTCCTAGAACCACTGACCTCTGGAATCGTAGGCTCCGTATTTTTAGGGATTGGTACAGCCATGGTCTATCCGGCCCTACTAGCAGCAGTGAGCGATGCTGCGCATCCAAATTGGAGAGCATCATCTTTAGGGGTATATCGCTTTTGGAGAGATATGGGCTATGCCATCGGAGCATTAATGGCCGGTATTGTAGGCAATATTTTTGGATTAATGTGGGCAGTGCATATAGCTGGTCTAGTTACGCTGCTTTCTGGCATATGGGTTTGGTTAAGAATGAAAGAAACGAAATAAATAAAATAAAAAAATGCCATTTTTATATTATAAATTGATTCATGCAATCAGGCAAAAAGCTAAAATGAGTAAGGCAAGTTCATATTCCTTTAAAGCACCTCTTGATATCATTGGTATCAATCCTTTTGTATTTGTTCCTGAGCCCATTCTCCATGAACTATTCAGGACCCTGAACAGAGAAAAAGGGAATATAGCACTGAAAGTATCCGTAAACCGATCAAAATACCATCCGCAAACACTTTTAAGATACAAGGGAGATTGGAGACTGTACATCAATACCAGCATGCTGAAAGATTCTCCAAAAAGGATTGCAGAAGAACTGACAATCAAGATCAAGTTGGATTTTTCAGACCGAAATGTTGCTATACATCCTAAGCTACAACATGCACTTGAAGAAAATAAAGATGCCAAAGCCGTCTTTGAAGCCATAAGCCCTAGCTTAAGGAAAGAAATTGTGCGATATATCGCTACCCTCAAAACTGAAAACAGCATTATTCGAAATACAGACAAAGCTATTGCCTTTTTATTGGGAAAGGGCAGTTTTATTGGTCGGAATAAAATATAAAATCGAAGGGATAGTATTAACCTTTCGAAATCTTATCCTTGAATTTTCCCAACTCCGCATCGATTAGCTGTGGCCATGTCTGTAAACCTTCGCGGATAATCTGTTCGCCAAATGTAGCATCTTCATCCTTCGTCGCTGCGAGAGCTTGTTCTTGCAATTGTTGAAGATATTCTTGAGTAGGTGGCTCTACATTAGTATTCACGTTGCCATTAACATTTTTATCTTGATTTTCCATATTTAACAGGCTGCAAGAATTAAGCCATGACAGAATTAACTGATATCGATACTAAAATATCCAATTTGTAGAATTTCAATTACATGGAGTTAATCATCAAAATTCTACCTTCATAAAATTTTATTTTATGGGTTATAGGAATGATATTCAAGGGTTAAGGGCCATTGCATTTCTTTTGGTCTTTATATTTCATTTAAACTCAAGTTGGCTTCCCGCAGGATTTCTAGGTGTAGATATTTTCTTTGTGATCAGCGGTTATTTGATCACTTCCATTATCCTTCACAAGAAAGAGAAAAACAAGTTCAGCATCATGGAATTTTATGAAGGTCGATTAAAAAGAATCGCCCCAGCCTATTATTTCCTGCTCATGGTGATTTCTATACTAGGTTTCTTTATCTATTTACCCATGGACCTTGGGCTTTTACGACGTTCATTGATCACGGCAGGTCTATTTGTTTCGAATTTCTTTTTTGCCACGGGGGACTCCTACTTTGGAGCAAAACAGGCTGAAAACCCACTGTTGCACACCTGGTCCCTAGGTATAGAAATGCAGTTTTATTTCCTCCTGCCGTTTATCTTAATTTTCTTTAAAAAGAAATACCTACCGTATATCCTTGCCGGAATAATTAGCATCATCTTAGCATATTACCAGTATCGATTCATGGCTTTCGGTCAAGAAAGTGGAACCTACTATAGCCTTTTAGCTAGGATTCCAGAGTTTTTGATTGGTGCCTTCATGAGCGTTGTTCTAAGTAACGGTCAGGTAAAGAACAAAAAGTACAGCCTCCCGCTAGCCCTTTCTGGAGTTTCATTATTGATCTATGGCTTAATGAGTTTAGATGAGAATTCAGCTTTTCCAGGAATCAATTCATTTCCGCCATGCTTAGGGATTGGCTTGATCCTTATATCAAATGACAATTTTATCACCCGGCTTTTAGCCTCAAAACCCCTGGTCTATATAGGTACGCTATCTTACTCCTTATATCTTTGGCATTGGCCTTTGATGGCATTCCAACGTTATAGAGAAGGTGTTTTTGAAGGTCACCAATTTGACTGGAAAGAAATTTTAACCATCAGCATATTAACTTTTGTGTTGAGTTGGTTATCCTATACCTTTATCGAAAATTCTATACGCCAAGGAAGCACAAAGAAATTCCTGATTAAATTTGCCTGTATTGTTGTCCCATTTGGAATTGCTACCTATAGTTTACATTGGCTTTCCAAAAAGTTTGAAACACCCTATGAGTTTACCCAGGCATCCTTTGCAACCGGATCGCATAATGTGGACCATGTCGATACCTTAGGCGATCGAAAAGACAAGAGGCCCCATGTGCTTTTGCTGGGCAACAGCCATGCTAATTCCATCAAACCTTTATTCAATATCCTTGGCGAGAAATTTCATTTTTCCATCAATACTTTGACTTCCGATAGCTTTCCTGCTTTGGAAGGAATCGACAAGAGGGAAATTCCAGAGCGAGAAATGTTGTTTTACAATCTTTCTAGGGCTCTTGTTCCGCATACTAAAGAGCTCATTGCCTCCAGCGAGGTCATCATCATTTCTGCAGATTCATTTGATGAATACCATAGTGTGACGAAAGCTGTAGACTCCCTGGCAAAGGCCTTGAAACCCAATCAAAAGTTAGTTTTAATCAACTCCTATCCTATTGTAGACCGAAATCCAGTAAGGATAAACCATGGCTTTGTGAAAAATAGCGACTATAAATTTAAAGTAACTCCGAATACCCATAGCTTGCATACCATAGACTCCATCGCACGAGTTAACAAAAACGTACTCATCTGGGATATTTCAAAAGCATCCATATATAATGATGCTCCTTATTACAAAGACACCTTGATATATTATGATGATAGGCATATCAATCGTCGTGGTGCTATATTATTAGAAAAGGAAGTTGAGGATAATTTCAAAAAGAAAATTTTACCGGTCATCCAAAACTAGTTATCTGATATTTCATTAATTTAGGACAATAACCTGAAAATTTATGAAGATGATCGATAAGCTAGCTTGGATCGAAATAAAGAATGGCAAAATCCTTTCGACAAAATCATACGGCAAGGAAAAATATTACATTCCGGGAGGGAAAAGAGAGGATGGTGAATCGGATATTGAAGCGTTGACAAGAGAGATTTCGGAAGAATTACAAGTCCAATTAATTCCAGAAAGCATCCGATACATGGGTACATTTGAGGCACATGCCGACAGCCATCCTGAAGGGATCCTTGTCAAAATGACTTGCTATAGAGCTGAATATACTGGGGAGTTGAAAGCAAGTGCAGAAATAGAACGAATGGAATGGTTGAGTTATTCTGATCTAGATTGTGTCTCTGCCGTGGATAAGATCATCTTTAAACAGTTAAAAGAGCAAGGAGAACTACTATAATTTTATCTCCAAAAAAATAAATCCAATTTTTTGTAACCTTTTCGCCGTAGCCTTCCACTAATGTATAAAATCAAATATTATGGAAGCATTCGAAGTATTAATTCCAATTTCATTTTTTGCTTGTATTGTACTGTGTACATATTTTATCAGCAAATATAGGTCAGAAACGATTACCAAATTAGGCGGACCGATTCCGAGAACACCGGGTAAACCAAATTCTTGGAAGAAAATTGGGGTTGTGGTCATTGGATTTGCCCTTGGATCTCTATTGTCAGGTCTATTATTTGCCTTGCACATTCTGAATGATTCTGATTGGGATGGTTTTATCATTATTGGGCTCATTGCCTTGACAGTAGGAGTATCATTAATTATTGCGGATAAACAGGACAAAAAAGAAGAGAACAGCATTGATGGATAGTCTTTACATAGACAAAGTTCTTTCTGGAGATCGCCATGCCTTTAGCTACTTTATCAGTACCTATAAAGACATGGCCTTTTCCATTGCTATCTCTATTGTAAAAAATGAACTTCTCGCAGAAGAAGTTGCACAAGAGTCCTTTGTTCAAACCTATCTTTCACTCAAAAATTTTAAGGGCAATTCCAAGTTCAGTACTTGGTTTTACAAGATCGTGGTTCATTGCTCTTACAAAATGATCCAAAAAAAAACCATTCAATTTGTGGAACTAGACCTAGGTCAGCATGATCTTCAATTTGATGACCATGCCTTGAAAAACTTGATGATAGAGGAACAGAAACAAATGATAAACGAGGTACTGAGAAGGCTACCCAGCAATGAAGCCCTCGCCTTGAGGTTGTTTTATCTTGAGGAATTGCCAGCGGCGGAGCTATGTGAAATCACTGGCTGGACCACTGCCAACTGTAAAATCATTCTTTTTCGTGCTCGGAAAAGAATGGCATTTGAACTAAACAAAGAAATAAACAGCATGTATTATGGAAGAGAACAAGGATGACTTCAAGGAGATCATGAAGATGGCAAAATTGGAGATGCCTTTTGATGATTTTGATGCTAAGGTAATGTCTAAGATTGAAAAAATTGAAGCAGAGAAAGAATCAATCAGTAAGTCCAGGAAATATGCATTGATATTTTTTGCAGCAGGTACGCTTTTTGGAATCTGCTTAAACTATCTGGTCACTGAACTGATATTTCCAAAAATCACAGATCTTCAGCTCCGAAATTATCTAGGATTATTCTCCCAGATGCTTTATGTCCTGCTGATCGTATTGTTCAGCGACAAGATCTTGAAGCTGAGAAGACATATTAAAAACCCTGAACTATAAATTTGCGGTTACCATTGTCTTAAGTTTTTATAAATCCTTCAAAAGCAAAGCCTAATTACATTAATAATTTTTACTTTTATTAAAATTTATTGATTTATGATGGATTTAGATCAGTATAAACTGCTGAAGTTTGTAAACACCAGCATGGACTTTGACAACTACTTCAAGTTGGTAAACGACAGTAAGGTGATGGAAATGATTACAGAAAGGCCCTTTGAATATGCAGAAGCCAGAGAGGACTTCAAAAAACTCTTAAAATTAAACTCCATCTCCCCTAACTTTGGTACCTTTAAAATAGTAGAAAAGAAAAAAGGTTCATTTATTGGATTAGCCAAACTTGAAATTACGGAGTCCAATGCTGACATTGCTGAATTAGGCTACATTATCATTCCTGAATTCTGGGGAAAAGGCATTGCCAGCCAAATAGCCGAACATTTAGTCCAATACTCAAAATCTATTAAAAACCTAAAGGGACTATTTGCCATAATTGACCCCAAAAATTATGCATCCAAAAAGATCTTAACTAAAAATGGCTTTCAATCTAGGGAATTCCGTGACTTTAACGGCCTTCCAGGGGAAATATTGGAGCTTATATTTTAAAAATATTAATGAAGAAAAGTATTAGAAACTACTATGTGCTCACTGGTGGACCGGGAACTGGCAAGACCAGCTTATTGACACTGCTTGCAGAAAAGGGGTTTCCATGTATTCCAGAAGTTGCCCGAGAAATCATCAAAGAACAAGTGTTGAACAGAGGCTCTGCTCTACCCTGGGCCGACAAAGAAGCCTATGCCAATCGGATGTGGTCTGAATCTCTGTGTTCCTATAAGTTGACCCTACAGCGATTTGAAAATGAGGTAGTCTTCTTTGACCGAGGCTTGTTGGACAGCATTTGCTATATGGAAATGGAAGACATAAAGATCAGTCAGGAAATTCAAGATGACCTGAGTTCAGCTTTGTACAAAAAGGTATTTATCCTTCCACCATGGGAGGAAATTTACGTAACTGATTCTGAAAGGAAACAATCTTGGGCCGAGGCATTGGAAACCTTTGAATCCATGAAAAAAGTATATGAGAAATATGGTTATGAGACCATTGAGGTCCCCAAACTGTCCATAGCGGAGCGGGTTCAATTTATCGAAAGGAATTTATAAAAAAGGCTACCTAAAATATTAGGTAGCCTCTCCATTTTAAATTATCGCCTTAATTTTTAGATTGGTAATCTTTATTTTGAGTCAATTTAGGATTACGTTGAAGTTCATCCAGAGAGATTGGCCATAAAAGGTCAGAATCTTTGAATGTAGCTCCTGAAGCATTTTTGCCTCCAACTAAGTTTATGTAAGTAACTTTTCCTTTTTCAGTATCTGAAATAACAGGGAATTTACCGGTACGCAAACAGTCGTCCCACATCTTAAACTCAAGTGGCAATTCACGAAGACGTTCAGTCCATACTTCTTCAACAAAGGCAGTTGGAGAAAGAGCCTGAAGTTCTGTTGTGTACTGAGCCACTGTCTTATTGGTTGTGCTCGCACGAGCTTTGATCCTTGCCAAGTATCCTGCAGCCTCTGCGGTAACCGCATTGGCAGCTTTTGCTGTACTTTCAGCAGCGATCAATAACGCCTCTGCATAACGGTAGATATTGAAATCCTTGGTACCACGACCAGAAGTCAATATCGCAGCCTCATCTACATAGTACCAAACACCTGCATCATCAGATTTCCATATCTTTCCAGTGTTTGGGTTTTTATATTCCCAATGGAAAAATTGGTTAGGCTGGATCCTTAAGTCGTCTGCTTTGTACACGTTCAAGAACTTTTTGGTCGGTCCATAAACGCGTTCGAAGATGGCATATTTGTCAAATACAGCCGTAGCAGAAGAGTTGAATCCATAAGTTGGCCACCAACCACTTGAAGAGATCGTTCCGTCAAATTCATACGCATAGATTGACTCTGCTAAGTTATCTGTAGTACGCAACTTGTTGTAAGCACTCTTCAATTTTAAGTCCTCATTTGCTGTCAAGCTGTGCGGAGAGTTTACCACCATTTTAGAATAGGTAGCAGCCTCTGCAAATTTACCTTGTTGTAAATAAACATTCGCAAGCGTCATTGCCGCAACATATTTAGTAATACGGTTCTTGTTCTCTGTGAAAGTCACTGCTGGCAATCCATCGACCGCATCTTTAAGATCTTTCTCGATAGCTTGATAAACCGTAGCTACAGGAGAACGCTCAAGGTAAAGGTTGTCAAGATTTTCAGTAGGTTCCAAGTGCAAAGGCACATCTCCGAATGTTTTCACCAAATAGAAGTAGTTGAAAGCTCTGAAGAACTTAGCAGTAGCGATCAAGGTCTTCTGCTGATTGGCATCCGTAAATGGAATCTCAGGGATATGTTTCACGGCACCATTAGCGATATTGATGGAATTGTAACTATCATTCCAAATCGTGTTCATGGTGTTGGATACGATACGGGTGTTTTCCTGTCTGTTCAATAATCTTGAATATTGACAGATCAACTCTTGGTTTTCATAAGAGTTGGTAAAGTACCCCGTTAAAAAGGTAGGGATGGAAGCCGTTGGACCGAGGTATGCACTTCCTGCATTTCCGTATCTTACGGTAGCTCCCCTACGGTATAATGCATTGACATTTCCTATTGCTTGGGCCTCTGTTTTATAGAAGAAATTTAAAGTCTCATTGGACTTAGGCTGTTCCTCTAAAAACTTCTCACAGGAACTCAGACCAAGCACACCTGTCAATAGTATAGCGATTGCAAAATTTCTAGTTTTCATAATAATAATTCTATAGATTATAAGGTCAGGTTAACTCCGAAAGTGAAAGTCTTGGCTCTTGGGTAAGAGAAGAAAGTCATGTTCTGACCGAATTTATTTCCTTCACCCAATGAAGTACTTTCTGGATCGTATCCTTGGAAGTCTTTGTTAGTAAACAACCATGGGTTATTCGCACTTGCATAGATACGCAATGCCGAGAAGCCCATTCTGCTAGCTAGGTCTGACTTGAATGAATAACCCAATTGTAGCACGTTAACACGTAGGTATGAACCATCAACCACCCATTGTGAATCCACATTGGTATCCTGTCCAGCGTGACCATTGTTTGTCAAATATATCGCTTGCTGCATAGTACCTGGATTAGTTCCATTGTATGCATCGGTCAAGATAGTTTTCAAACCATTGGTAATACCGAAACGGTCATAGGTCGAGTGGAAGAACTGTTGCATGGTCTCTACTCCGTAAACAAACTGAAGGTCAACGGTTAAGTCGAAATTCTTGTAGTTTACGGTGTTGATAAAGCTACCCATCCAATCAGGAACACCTTGTCCTAAGATTCTTTGGGTCGTAGAACGTTTTGGTCTACCGATCTTGTTCTGATCGATCTCTCCGTTTTCGAAATCCTGAACGGTATAGATCTTTTCTCTTTCGTAACCATAGAAACTGTTCAAGTTCTCGCCTACACGGATGATACTGTTAGGTCCACCAACCCATCCGTTCAATAGAATGTCTTCGTTGTTTTCACCTAGTTTCAACACCTTGTTCTTGTTGTAGCTACCGTTCAAGCTGATATTCCAGGTTAGGTCATCTCTGCGGATCGGATTAGCAGTAACCAATACCTCTACCCCACTGTTTCTAACTGAACCGATGTTTTTCCAAACATCATTGAATCCTGTTGAGTAAGGAACCGGTGCTCTCAACAATAGGTCTGTTGTTGTTCTATTGTAGTATGAGATATCAAAGTTCAATTTGTTTTCGAACAAACCTAATTCAAAACCAGCATCATAAGTTTTGGTCTTTTCCCATTGTAATCCAGGGTTACCAAGGTTTCCTACAACATATGATGGCTCACGGTTACTGTTGATCAAAGTAGTACCCGCACCGATCATGAACAATGATGAATATGGATCGATCTCCGAGTTACCGGTAATACCGTAAGAAGTGTGAAGTTTTAAGTTGCTAACTGTATTTTGGTCTCTCATGAACTGTTCGTTGGAAACATTCCATGCTAAACCTGCAGACGGGAAGAAACCATATTTCTTATCCTGTCCAAATTTAGAGGAACCATCCGCACGAGCAGTTAAAGTAACTGAATAACGGTCATCGTAGCTATAGTTACCACGAACGAAATACGAGTTCATCGCCCATTTGTTTGTTCCTGAACCTGGAGAACCTGGGATAGAACCAACACCTAAGTTGTTGTATTCATAAGCATCGGTAGTAAATCCTTCCGTACGGGTATTGAAACCGAAATAGGTACGTTCCTGCCAAGAAAGACCCGCCATAGCATTTACCCTATGTTTGTCGAAAGTCTTGTTGTAGGTTAGGTACGTTTCTTCTTGCCAATACAGGTCATTCCAGCTGCTCACTTCAGCCCAACCGTTAGGTCTTGAGATGTTATTCAATAAAATAGAAGAATATCCTCTGTATTCTTTTCTGTGGTTATCAATACCGAATTGAGTTTTCAGGTCTAAACCATCAGCAATGTGGAAAGTCAATGCCGCATTACCGAAGATTTGGGTATTGTAGCGCATTCTCTTCTGCAAATCCAAGATAGAAACTGGGTTTGCCATACCTTCGAATGCCAACACGTTAGAAACCGTTGAAGATGAAGAGTTAGTGTATTTACCATCCGGTTGGTAGATAGGTAACCAAGGAAGCATTTCGATCATGGTACGACGCGCATCCTGACCACCACCATCCTCTGGTGTATGTTGGCCCCAAGTATGGTTTGCCAATAAGTTCACACTGGTCGATAACCATTCCTTAACTTTAGAATCATAGGCTAATTTACCGTTGATACGTTTGCTGTAGGTATTGTTCACCACCCCTTGGTTTTCAGAGTAGTTCAAGAACGCACCAACCGATGAATTCTCGTCACCTTGTTGGATATCGATCTGGTGGTTATGGGACAGGGAATTCCTTGTCGCCTCTCTCTGCCAGTCCGTATTGTACAATGGGTTACCGCTTGCATCGAAGTAGTTCGGGTCATTGAACCAGGAAGTCTTGTTCAGGTTCCAGTTCTTGCCCTGCCATTTGTTTTCGTTCTCAAGACCGATCATAAAGGCATCCACCCATTCCTGACCGCTCAGAACATCCATATAGCGCTGTACAGAGTTACTGCTCACAGAACCTTGGTAGCTGATTGTCCTTCTGCCATCCTTGTTACCCCTTTTGGTCGTAACCAAGATAACACCGTTGGCACCACGCGCACCATAGATCGCTGCTGATGAAGCGTCTTTCAATACTTCGATACTCTGGATATCGTTCGGGTTCAACAAATGGAAATCTTGCATCACCACTCCATCCACCACGTAAAGTGGGTTTGAAGAAGAGTTGATGGTGTTTGTACCACGGATAATCACCCTATTGGCATAGGCACCTGGCTGGCTCGAGTTGGAATAGATGTTGACACCTGGCGCTTTACCCCTTAAGTTTTCTAGGGGACTAAAGCTCTGTGCCTTGATCATGTCCTCTCCTTTTACGTTGGAGATCGAACCCGTCACATCAGACTTTCTCATGGTACCATAACCTACAACCACCAATTCCTCGATCTGTTGATCGGAACTTTCTAGAGAGAAGTTCATGGTGCTGGAACTTACCGTTTTCTCTTGGGACTTGAACCCTAAGAAATTGGCAACGATTACCTGACCGGTATTTGCTGCAATGGAGAAGTTACCATTGTCGTCGGTCTGCGTGGCGGTATTGGTACCTTTGACAGAGATGGTCACCCCTCCCATAGGCTGGTTAGTACCTGCATCACGGACAACGCCTGAAACGGTCTGTTGCTGCAAATTAGTGGTTAGGACTGCGTTCGGTCCAAAGCTAACATTGGCATTAGCCGGACTGTAACTAGTTGCGAGGAGCACTAAGGGAATAATCCATAGCCTCTTGCCTCTACGAGTAAAATTGTCAGAATTCCACATAAAAATATAGTTAATAATAAATAATGCTAAAACGATTTATAATTTTGGCTCTAAAAATCTCAAATACAGGTTTCCTAATTAAATAACTGTGTTAGGTGTTCTCTTCAATAGTTAAAGTTCATCACGAATTAACGCAATAAATTTGATTTCAGCTATACTTTTTAAAAATTTTATAAACTCTTTCGTGTTTTGTAATAATGGTTAAGGAATGTAAATAGTTATAACTAGCTATTAAATTATATTCTAATAGCAAAGACAGCAATTCACAATAGTTAATTTTACCCAATAAATTTACAGGAAAATAATGGAAAACCTAAACGGAATTGTAGATATATTTCTATATAATCAGTAATTATGAGAAAATGTAATCCTGAAAAAATCAATAAATATTTTATTTCAAGACAATAAATGAAGTTTTTTGGAGGACATGGGAACAAGAAAGACTCAAGATTTTGACGCTAGGAATGAAATATCCTCAACTTCAAGCACATGCTTATTGTATCCATGTATGGATACGACGATCATGGCTTTTGCGACTTCTTCTAAGGTTAGGAAATAGGTTTTGTTGAACGGTCTCAGGATTGGATAGAGGGCAGTAATCAGTTTAAAGATACCCTTGACATTTTTTGCACCGGGGGTAGGACGCATAAATGCGGGACGAAAATTGTACACAGCTTTAAAAGGAAGTTTCATCAGGTCATTTTCAGTTTTACCCTTTACTCTAGCCCACATGGTCCTTCCTTGTTCGGAACTGTCGGTTCCTGAACCCGAAACATAACAGAAAGTCATGTCTTTATTAATGGCCAACAGTTTTTTGGCAAAGCCTAAAGTTAGGTCATAAGTTAACATGCTGTATTTTTGTTCATCCATGCCTACGGAAGAAACCCCAGCACAGAAATAACAGGCATTGTACGAAGACAGATCCTCTCCTATGCTTTCAATATCCTGAATATCAGATAGAATCGCTTGTGATAATTTGGGGTGTTGTAGCGGATATTCCTTTCTGTTGACAATCAACACCCTTTCTACTTCAGGATTGACTAAACATTCCTGAAGCACTCCTTCCCCAACCATTCCAGTTGCACCCGTAATAATCACTTTTAATTTTTGCATACCTATTCTAGATTCCAATATCTTGAACGAAAAATTCTACATAAATTATTCCAAAAATTGAATGTATAACCACATAAGTTTTAAACCCACATTAATTCACAAATTGACTTCTTGCTATTGTTTCGTAAAAATTAACACAAATACATATTGCCGAAATATTATTCACCCAAATAACTAAACTACAAGCCCAACTATTGGATAAATACGGGTATTAATATTAAATTAATATTATTAGCATGATTACTACTTCCTACCACAATCTTGATCCAGTGATCCGATCCAGTTAGCCTAGCTATCTGCCATAGAATTCTATAAGGTCTTGGTTTCCATACCTCCAAACAGACCTCAAGAATAATGATTGATTTATACCCTTTTTTGATTTAGGATATCGATTTCGTCAAATTAATAGAAGCTTTACATTCCCTTTGACCAATAATCCTTTTTTTAATACAGTTGTATGCTTTAAACTATGCTGATTTGGCCTTCCCTTTCGCTATGCTTGGTAGTTATTGAAAAAAATCAAGAATATTCTTAACCTAGAATAAACTTTTACTCATTTCCATTGTCTATCTTTAAACAATTAGCGCTAGAAGAAATTAAAATAAAGCGCATTTAATGCCAACACACTAACTGATAACAGATTATGAAAAATTTCACTTTCCTATTCTTATTCCTATGCTTAAGCTTGTTTTTTACTAGCTGTGACAAGACCGAAGAAAAAATTGATTCTGAAGACCCATCCTTTCAACTCATTGAGAACCACAAGGAAATTAAAGGAAAAGTATCTTTCAATGGGGGGAATGAAAATTGCGGAAAAATTTATGTTTCGGCCCAAATTGAAGCTGCGGAAGGTAAATATGCTGAAATTACCTTTACCATACTCTCCAATGGTGAATTGGTATCCGTAAAGTACAACACAAACACTCCTACTGGACCTGGCGTTTTCTATTCCCAAACTATAGAGCCTAAAAAATCCTTTTCTATTGAAGACTTTAAATATGACCCCCAGAATCAAACGGTGTCATTTAAATTTAAGGGAAAGATTTTTGAATTCCCTAATGCTAAATCTGAAAGGGAAATCGAGGGATCCATCCAGGCCAAAGAGATTGGATCTGTGGGATGTGAAGCCCTCATTTTTGACATTAGAACCACTAATCCAAAATTTCAGTTCTTTTCGACAACAAGCTCTTCTGGTAAATCGCTCTCCAACGTTACGAATGAATATTATGATTACAGGTATAATACCTTTTCCAATTCAGGCCAACATTTGGTATTAAAATTAGAAAATGGCATATCCAGCTATTTGGGTCAAGAAATTGATCTTGATGTAGAAAACCAAAAAAACTGGGCTGAATATATGGAATACATAGGACCTTTTACTGCAAATTACAACTATAGTATAAATCCAGGAGAGTGGAAAAAATTTAAGGTCAAGGGAAAAATCCAATCCCTAAAAAAGCATTCAAATCCTCCAGAGAGTTTTGGAACTTATTACGAGGGTTTCATGGTTTTAGATATCTATGATAACGAGAAGCTGATCGTTGAAAATGCTGTCTTACCTTTCGAGCTAAGTAAATAAAAATCTTTAAGTAAAGGCTAAAAAAGACATCCAATTTAACTTAAATTGGATGTCTTTTTATTAAAAAGGAAGAATAAATTGCCAAAACCATTTAAAATTTGTTTATTTAAATTTTTAGAAATCTCCCTATCAGGATCATTTCAGGATGAACTAATTATGACAGAACGTAAGACTTTAAAGGATATTGCCAGAGACTTAAAACTATCTATTTCTACCGTTTCCAAGTCTCTATCAGATAGTTATGAAATCAGCGAGTCTACTAAAAAAATGGTAAAAGACTATGCTGAAAAACATAACTATGTCCCTAACAAGGTCGCTCGGACATTGAAAACAGGCAAGACCAACACGATTGGTGTCATCGTTTTTAATATCAGCAATACGTTTATCTCCCAAGTCCTTGATGGGATCCATAAGGGATCCCAAATTGATAAATATGATATCATCATCATGCAGAGCCGTGATGATGTCAATTTGGAAAAGCATGCCATTGAGGTGCTAAAGATGCGTGGAATTGATGGCCTTTTGATATCCCCTGTTTCTTTCAATTCAAACTATGAACAACTAAAGAGCCTACAGGATTCGGGGATCCCAGTGGTTCTATTTGACCGGGTAAACCATGACCTGCAAACCCATAAGGTTGGAATAGACAACCAACTGAGTGCCTATGATGCCACCGAACACCTCCTGAACTCTGGA
The DNA here is from genome assembly GCF_024296865.1 of Sphingobacterium sp. LZ7M1. Classification (GTDB taxonomy): domain Bacteria; phylum Bacteroidota; class Bacteroidia; order Sphingobacteriales; family Sphingobacteriaceae; genus Sphingobacterium. The sequence goes on from NZ_CP101134.1 coordinate 2,998,073, forward strand.
AGGAAGAATATTTTACATATCACGGGTAAAAACATAGGAGTTTCGGAAGCCAGATTAGTAGGGTTCCAGAAATGCCTGAAAGACCATAAGATAGAATTTGATAATAATTTTTACCTAGAATGTGACTATAGCAAACATGATGAAATCGAAGATTCAATCATAAAAAAGCTGAACTATCTAAAATCTACAGGAAACATGGTCAATGCCATCTTTGGTGCAACCGATGACATCACCACCCTGACCTTGGGCATATTAGCTGAAATGAACATCAAGGTTCCCGAAGAGGTTTCAGTCATAGGTTTCTCCAATATTAGGATTCCAAACTCCCTTAACCCATCCCTTTCCACAGTGGTTCAACCTACAGAAGAGATTGGAATGATTGCCTTCCAAAAGTTAGTCGAGCTGATCAATGCCAAATACCCAATTGAAGAATATGAAACCATTGAACTAAAGACTAAATTGATCCCTAGGAAATCTTCAGTACTCTAAAAGCAAAAACACCTATAACAAAGTACAGGTGCTTTTAAATAATATCTTAAATTCTATAACGTAATCCTATAAAAATCGTAGATGGATCAATTCCTTCTGCTTCAAAATAAAACTTAGGTTTGTATCCCACAAAAGGAGAAAACTTCTTGATGTCGAACTGGAATCCAGCCAGCGCATTTATGATAATATCATTAGCATCCGTTCCGCGAATCCCTTCAAAACCTAATCCTGCCCCAACAAACACACTCGGCATCTTTTTCAAGAGCAATACGGTATATAGATAATCGGCACCTATATAGCAAACATCATAATCACCTAATCCTACCTGAGCTTGAATAGCTTGTCTTTCTCTGAAATCATATTTAGCATTGACCGAATATAGCTTGGCATAGGTGGGCGACTCCATGTTCCATTCTAAATGTGCTCCGATAGAAAATGGATTAGACTGGGCATTGGAATGCAAATGAATAATAGTAATTAGAGTTAACAAGAAAAGACTCTTTGTAATTTTAAGCATAATGATTTGTTAGTGGGTTAATAAATAATCGTCAAATATATAAAAATAACTACATCAACAATGCTAAAAATAAAAAGGGAGCAGAATTACCGCTCCCTTGAAAACTAACCCTAATAATATTAGAAGGAAGTTTATTTCCACCCCCCTCCTAATGCTTTATATACATTAACAACTGCATTGAGTTGTTGTTTTTTTGTTTCGATTAATTCGAGCTTTGCATCCAATACGTCCCTTTGTGTCATCAAAACTTCTAAATAATCTGCCCTTGCAGACTTGAAGAGTTCATTGGATACATCAATGGATTTATTCAATGCATCCACTTCTTGGTTCTTATAGACATATCCTTTCTCCAAATTGTCAATATTGGACAGCTGGGTAGATACTTCGGTGAAAGCATTCAACAGGGTCCGTTCATAATTATAGATGGCTTGGATCTGCCTTGCATTTGCGGAATTGAATTCCGCCTTGATGGCGTTCTTATTCAAAAGTGGTGCAGTAAGGTCCCCCGCTAAATTATATAACAAGGATTCCGGCAACCTGAAAAGATAAGATGGTTTAAATGCCTGAAGACCAAAAGCAGCTGAGATATCCAGTGAAGGATAGAATTCCTTTTTGGCCACCTGTACATCCAATTTTGACGCAGCAAGTTCATGCTCTGCCTGTAGGATATCAGGGCGGTTATTCAGCAATTGACTTGGAATCCCCGTTCTCACCGTTGCAGGAACTAGATCAATGAAATTAGCTTGGTTTCTTGCAATTTCCTGCGGATACCTACCTAAGAGAAAATTGATCCTGTTTTCCGTTTCCTTGATCTGTTGCAAGGTAGAAAATTCCATTCCCTTGGTTTTTGCAACCTCTGCCTCAAACTTTTTAACAGCCAATTCCGTTACCCGGGTTGCTTCCTTTTGGATCTTCACGACCTCCAAGGCTTTTTCCTGCAGCTGAATGTTCTGACGAATGATGGACAGTTGATTATCCAAGGCCAATAACTCATAATAGGAATTGGCCACTTCAGCAATCAGGCTGCTCAGCACAAAGTTCTTACCTTCCACGGTTGCCAAATAACGGTTTACCGCTGCCTGTTCAGAATCTTTTAACTTTCGCCAGATATCAACCTCCCAATGGGCAAAAACAGAAACATTTAGATCACCTAAGGGATCGGGCATCTCATGTCCAGGAGTAATTTCTGTGGAAGCATCACCTGCTCCTTGCGAGGTATAGCGACCCACTTTTTCGACTCCACCCCCAGCTCCAATGTCCACGATAGGTTTCAATGCTCCTTTTCGGAGCATGATATCATTCTTGGCAATCTCCAGTTCCTGAAGGGTAATGTTCAGTTCCTGATTATTCTTTAAAGCAGTATCGATCAAGGAAATCAGGTTTGGATCTGTAAAGAACTCCCTCCATTTCACGTTGCCTGAGTTTGTGGTATCTTGGCTGGCCAATGAATCCACAAAACTGGTCGGCATTACTTTATTTTCTTTCTTCTGCGTTGCCTGAGGCACTTTACAGCTTGATACAGAAAGTGCCAATATTCCGACGGCAACCCAATTGAAGTAGTTATATTTTTTATTTTCCATCGATTTCTTCAGATAAAGGGTTTTCGTCTTCTTGTTTAATCAATTTACGTTTGGAGGCGATTGTCCCGAAAATAAAGTACAATCCCGGGATCACAAGGACCCCGAAGATGGTACCGAACAGCATCCCTCCTGCCGCCGCGGTACCAATCGTTCGGTTCCCAATAGCACCTGGACCCGTAGCCAGGACTAATGGAATTAATCCTGCAATAAATGCAAATGAGGTCATCAAGATCGGTCTGAAACGGACTTTTGCACCTTCCATGGCTGCTTCAAAAATGCTCAGGCCTTCTTGATGTTTCTGAACAGCGAACTCCACGATCAACACGGCATTCTTACCCAGCAGACCGATCAGCATGACCAGTGCAACCTGCGCATAGATGTTATTCTCAAGATGCAGCAGTTTCAATAGGAAAAAGGCACCGAAGATTCCGACAGGTAGGGAAAGTATCACAGCAAATGGGAGGATAAAACTCTCATATTGCGCTGCCAAAATCAAATAGACAAAGCCTAAACAGATCATGAATATATAAATGGCCTGGTTACCACGGGCTACCTCATCCTTCGAAATACCGGCCCAATCAATGGCATAGCCACGTTGCAAGCTTTTCAGAGCAACTTCATTTACTACATTGATCGCTTCGCCAGAACTAAAGCCCTGTTTCGCTGACCCAGAAATCTCTGATGCCAAATACATATTATGTCGGGTAATCTCTGAAAGTCCATATACCTTTTCCATATGCATAAACTCAGAAAATGGCACCATTTCGCCTTTATCATTTTTGGCATATAGCTTTAAGATATCCTCAGGCAAGGCTCTATATTGAGGTAAAGCCTGAACCATGACCTTATATTGTCTATCGAACTTGATGAAGTTGGTTTCATAGTTCGATCCCACCAAGGTAGACAGGGTGGTCATCGCATTATCTATGGAAATACCCTTTTGTTGAGCTATTTCATTATCGATTTTTAAAAGGTATTGCGGAAAACTTGCACTAAAGAATGTAAATACAGATGCCAGTCCAGGCCTATTGTTCAACTCCTTTACAAAATCCTTGCTCACTTGTTCCATTTTCTGGAAATCATTGTTACCGGTTTTATCCAACAACCTTAATTCAAATCCTCCGGCTGCTCCATAACCAGGTACTGCTGGTGGTTGGAAGAACTCAATGGATGCTCCAGGAATGTTTTCAGCACTTTTCTCCAATTGCTCAATGATCTCTAAAGCTGATTCCTTCCTTTCTTCCCAACCTTTCAAATTGATCAATAGTGTCCCGGTATTTGCTGCCGTTCCTTCATTCAGGATTTCATAACCTGCAAGTGAAGAAACGGATGCTACACCATCGATATCCTCTGCTTCTTTCTGCAAATCCAATGCAGCCTTATTTGTCCGTTCCAAGGTTGATCCTGGTGGGGTCTGTATAATGGCATAAATCATCCCTTGGTCTTCATTGGGGATAAAGCCTGAAGGCACACTATTATTTAGGAAATAGGCTCCAATACAAAAACCGATCAATATCAGGAAGGTTAATATGCGTTTGTTTACAATCTTACTCAGCAACTTGACATAGCGGTTCTGCATATTGTCAAATCCTCTATTGAAGGAATCCAGGAATTTATCAACGATGGATTTCTTACGAGGCTTTCCATGGTTGTTCTTTAGGAGAATGGCACATAATGCCGGAGTCAAGGTCAATGCCACAATACCAGAAAGGATAATGGAGGTCGCCATGGTAATCGAGAACTGACGGTAAAAGATGCCGACAGGTCCCGACATAAAGGCTACAGGAATAAACACCGCAGCCATCAAAAAGGTAATCGCAATAATTGCACCTGCAATTTCATGCATAGCCTTTTTGGTTGCTTTATAGGCCGATACATGGTGTTCCTCCATCTTCTTGTGCACTGCCTCGATGACGACGATTGCATCATCAACGACCACCCCAATAGCCAGCACCAAGGCAAAAAGGGTGATCAAGTTGATGCTGATCCCAAAAAATTGCATAAACAAGAATGCTCCGATCAAAGACACAGGAACGGCAATCGTCGGGATCAAGGTCGATCGTAAATCCCCTAAAAACAGAAACACCACAAAAGCCACCAAAATAAAGGCTTCGACCAAGGTATGTACTACCTTTTCCATAGAAGCATCCAAGAATTTGGATACATCGTAACTTATCTCATAGTGCAGCCCTTTGGGAAAAGATTGCTGCAGCTCTTCCATTTTCGCCTTGACATCCTTGATTACCTGAGAGGCATTACTTCCATAGGATTGTTTCAGGACAATCGCTGCAGAAGGTCTCCCGTTCAAGGTGGAGTAGATATCGTACATGGCAGAACCGAAATGTATATCGGCTACATCTTTCAATCTCAAGATCTCCCCATTTGGATTTACCTTAAGGATGATATTGCCATATTCCTCCTCCGTCGTAAAACGCCCGGAATACTTTAGGATATACTCAAAGGATTGGGATTTTATACCCGAAGACTCACCGGCTCGACCTGGAGAAGCTTCTAGGCTCTGTTCCTCAAGGGCTTTCATCACTTCTTCTGAAGAAACCTTATAGGCTGTCATCCGATCGGGTTTCAACCAAATACGCATGGCATATTCCCTGTTTCCCAAGATATCGGCGACACCCACACCTGGAACACGCCTCAACTCTGACACCACATTGATATCGGCAAAGTTGTACATGAAATTCCCATCCAAATCCTTTTCGTCACTGTACATATTGATGTACATCAACATATTGGATTCCTCACGGGTTATTTTTACCCCTTCACGGACCACAATCGGTGGAAGCTTATTGACTACCGAAGCTACCCTGTTCTGTACATTGACGGAGGCTTGGTTAGGGTCGGTCCCTAAATCAAAAACGATCTGAATACTGGCTTCCCCATCATTTCCGGCATCGGAAGCCATATATTTCATGCCGGGCACCCCATTGATTGCCCTTTCTAATGGGATGATGACGGCTTTGATCATCAACTCTCCATTCGCACCTGGATATTCTGCTTTCACATTTACCTTCGGTGGAGAGATTGACGGAAATTGTGTTACTGGCAATTGTGTCATGGCCAATACCCCTAAGAATACGATAATAAGGGATATGACAATAGAAAGTACCGGTCTATTTATAAATCTGTTAAACATGTTATTCTATTTTTTTCCTTACAACTTATTCTGTTCTGATCTTTAAATTTGAGATGGCATCTTTCGGCTCCACATACTCATATTTGATCTTTTCGCCATCCTTAACTTTCTGCAATCCTTCTAGAAGGATCTTATCGTTCGGCGCAATTCCTCCCGCAACGACATATAGATCGGGTAGCGAAGCACTGATCTTGATCGGTTGCGAAACGACTTTTCCATCCTTGCCGATCATGAATACATACTTTTTATCTTGAACTTCGTAAGTTGCCTTTTGTGGAATCAATAGGGCACGCTTCATTGGAACTTTCATCAAGACCTTTCCAGTCTCTCCGTTCCGCAGTAATTTATTCGGGTTAGGGAATCGAGCACGGAAAGCGATATTACCGGTTTCGATATCGAACTCTCCTTCAATGGTTTCCACCATGCCCTTATGTTCTAACTCTTCATTGTTCGCCAACAATAGGGAAACGTGATTATCGGCACGGTTGGCCACATTGCGTTGATAATCTAGATACTCGGGTTCGGAGACATTGAAATAGGCAAACATCTGCGAGTTGTCCGACAAGCTCGTCAATAGCTCCCCTTCATCAACCAAACTTCCCAATTTCAATGGAATCCTATCAATCGTACCATCAAATGGTGCTCTAACCTCTGTAAAGTTTAAGTGTATTTTTGCTATAGCTGCCTCAGCCTTTGCCCGTTCCAGTTTCGCTTTTGCCATTGCCAGTTCATTCGGCGATACGATATTCTTATCAGACAGGTTTTGGGTATTCTGAACTTCGATCTGCGCGACTTCAACCTCAGCCATTTGTTTGTTCAGTTCGGCTTGGTACATGGTAGGCTTGATACGGAACAGCAATTGACCCTTTCTGACCGTTTGGCCTTCATCGACATAGATTTGCTCGAGATATCCTTTCTCCAGCGCACGCAATTCAATATTTCTTACAGATTTAATCTGGGACACATACTCTTTGTTAAAGCTCGTGTCAATTTCTGCCGGAGAGGTTACAGTGTATCTGAAAGCCTCTTCCTTTTCTTCTTTTTTTTCATTGCAAGACACTAGGCACAGTGCAGCCAGTGAACTCATGAGCATGACAACTCTCTTCATTTTGTTTTAAAGATTTTTTTAAAGTTTTTGAATGTAAAATGGGCTTGAACCCAAATGAGGGATAAGGACATTCAATAGTCAATGAAGATTGTTAGTGCTTAAGAAAATAATAATTAAGATACCATCAAATCAACAGCATAAAATGCCAATGACCATTGAAGTATCAAGGGTATTAAATTCTCAACGAGCGTAGAGAAATGAAAATAGGATTGGGATTATTATCGAGGATAAAATCCGTAGATTTCTGATGTGCTTTTTTTGGAAAAAACAACAAAAAAGAAAACGCAATCAGACAAGAATAGAAAGCCATCTGAAGATGATAGTCCTTCCACAGTTGGAAATCCTCAGATTCTTGTTCTAAAAGGATATGCTCTGCATGCCCTCCTAATCCATTAGAATTTGTTTGCGTGTATTTTAACTTTTGAAACTCATGTTGCTGAGCTGGGCTAATACTGCCAGCAAAGTTCTCCATAAAACTGATAGCGGGTCTATCAGAATGATTGATTACCTCATGACTGTTCCCACTCCTTATTAACAGGAAGAAGAAAAAAAGTACAAATGTGACAATCGTTTTCATTTGAAGGCAAATATACCATGTGGAATAATAATTCAAATGGCTTTAACAGATTTTAACCGTCATAATTCCGTCAGTAATTCATTATCAATTATTTAATTTTTATTATCAATCATTCCATTAGTGATAATTATGCCTTTTGTCGTAAATTTAACCTAGAGTAAAGACCAAGTTCAATATCCCTGTAAAGAGGAAATTTGAATAGCAGAGGAAATCGCAAATATATTCTTGCCTACTATTCTAAATATTTTAATTAACATTCCATTTCTTAACATACATCAATGTGCAAGAATAAATTTCCCCTCATCTTTGTTGAACAAAAACAAATAGAGAATAAATAAAGAGAATAATATTATGGCAAATTGGAACTTAGATACCGCACACAGCGAAATCGAATTTAAAGTAAAACACATGATGATCTCCACAGTAAAAGGTCATTTTGAAAACTTCAATGTTAGTGTAGAAAATAGCGAAGATGTACTAGATGCTGCAAAACATGTATCAGTAGAAATCAAAGCTGATTCCATCAACACTAAAAACAGCCAACGTGATCAACACTTAAAAAGTGAAGATTTCTTCGCTGTATCTCAATTCCCAGATATCAAATTTGTTTCCACTGGAATCGAAAAAGTAGATGACGATGAATTCAAATTAACTGGTGACTTAACTATAAAAGATGTGACCAAACCTGTTACTTTCGATGTAGAATTCGGTGGAATTGGTAAAGATCCTTGGGGCAACCAAAAAGCTGGCTATACCGTTACCGGTAAAATCAACCGTAATGACTTCGGATTAACTTGGAATGCTGCCCTTGAAACTGGTGGTGTAATGGTGAGTGAAGACGTGAAATTCCAAGCTGACTTACAATTCGTACTTGCATAATTGAATAATAAAAAAAACAGGAAAGGCCAGAGTGATCTGGCCTTTCCTGTTTTTTAGACTTAAGACATAAGATACAAGACAGTAGAATTTTCAGCCGTCCTAAAACAGCAGACTAAATTCAAACTTCCCCCCTTAGAAAGGCTCTTGTGTCTGATGTCTAGTGTCTATTGCCTTGAGCCTAGTGTCTTCATGCTCTTACTAACGATCATGACATCCTTGGCTTTCAAATTAAACTGACCAGCACGTTTTGCCTTCAATTTAATGGTTAGGATCAAACCATCTTTAGAGTTGATTACCTCCTTATCACCTAGGTTCACAAATGTTGGATATAGTGCCTTCTGACCATTGCTATGCAATCTGTCATTGGTCATATTGTTCATCTGTTTTGCGAGATGATTGTCAATTCCTACGAATTCAAAATCTTGAGGATTATATGGCAAGGCAAATGAGAATGCATTGACATCCTTCAAGTTATCTGCTTTCACGTGAACTTCCAAGATATCATCCTTGCTGAAATTAGATCTAGATGCAGAAACCTTCAGTGATCCTGAAAGCTCTTCCTTCGGATCTAACTCAACGCCCCCTTCTAACTTCGTAGCAACAGCTGAAATATCATACGCGTCAATCAACCCATTTTTGTTGATGTCTCCATTGCTTACGTAGCCCTCAAAGTCGGCATCTCCCATTCTCAAACCTGTATAGTTGGTATAGGAAGTCAGGTCATTGATATCGATCAATCGGTCATTATTGATATCACCAGGACGGTAACTATCCGTTCCAGGAACCTTAAACACATATAACTCCCTTCCAGAACCAAAATCTCCAACAGCTTTAGAAACTTTCAACTTCACAAACCTTGCTTTCGGCTGGTCCCTAAAGCTGAATTCCTTCATACTATCATTGTTCTCCCATTTGAAATCACCGGCTTCAGTCCACACCTCCTTATCATTGCTGAATTCCACCTTACCTTCCAACAAGATTCCATTTCCTCTTCCCGATCTTGGTAAATATTGAAACTTATCCAACTGGTTAAAACTGTTCAGGTCCACTATCAAATCAAATGGAACTGCCTTCTGTCCCCACTTCGTATGCCACATATTACCTTCATCAAAATCCACCAAATTATCAACTCCCTCTGATCCTTGATTAGGCACAGATGTTTCAGCAGATAATCCTGTTATGGCAAATTGCAATGGATTCGATTTGGTAGTCTGTTCAAATTCCTTCCAATCTGAAACACCGTCCTTGTTTACCGACCTGATCTTGAAATTATAATTGGTTTCAGGTTTCAATCCTTCAAACAGGAGATGATTGTCTTGGATATAACTATACTGCTGTCCATCAAATTCTATTTCATAATAGTCTGCATGCTCTACCCGATCCCATGTTGGCTCTAAAGTATAAGCCTTTGTCTTCTCCTCTGAAATGCTAACGGTACTCGGTGCGCTGAGTACCCCTGTCGATTTTTTAAAGCGATCGACTGGCGCATATTCAAAGCCTTGAATTGTTAAACTGATCGGATTTATGGTAACATCTGTTTCCTCAACTTTCACCAATAACTGTGGATTTTTAATGATCTCTGTTTGCTCAAATAGGGAGCCTTTGGTAGAGAAAGCATTCAAATTCGGCCTTCCCTCATAATAGTACACATTATTTGAACGCTCAAATTCTACCTTAGAATTCACCTCCTTCAGTTTTAAGTTTTTCTTTCCAACTTTCACCGCAATCTTCTTCGGCTTTTTGGTCATATTGACCCAAAATTCAGTGCTCTTTTCCTTATCAAAACCTTTAAAATCACCTTCGGCATTATGAACCAGAATCTTCACCTCTGCCTTCTTTTCAGCATCCGATTCAATACAGGTATAAACCCCCTCTTTATTTAGATAAGCTTGGGTAAAACCATCATCATCATATTCGTAGAAATGCGATTTCCCAGCAGGATAGATTTCATATATCCTGTGTTTTTTATTGATTTCCTGGACATTATTGTTAGGGTTTGTTCTTGGAATAATTGCTCCGGCCTTAATAAAGACCGGTGTTTTCCAGATTGGAGCATCAAAATTATTCACGATAGTATTCCCAGCATAGAGATCGCCAGAGAAATAATCTATCCAATTTCCTTCCGGAAGGTAAATACCATTACGGATATCATTCCCTAAGGAATCAACTTTGGTTTCCTGATAGATTGGAGCAACCAAAATAAAAGGTCCATACAGGAATTGATATTGCGTGGCAGAACCTTGGGTATAAGGGTTAGGATAATCCAGCATCATCGCGCGGATCATGGGTTTTCCATCAATGGCCTCCTTTGCTATACTGTATGCATAGGGCATAAGCTCAGATTTCAACTTCAGATAGTTTCTGTTGATCGATGTAAAAGGTTCACCTAGAGCATGTGGGTATTTTTCATTCGAACCCCAGCCGTCCATATTCAATTCCATCGGTGTAAAGGTCTTCCATTGGAAATCTCTTGTATTCACCTTTGTGTTCTTTCCGCCGAAAATACCATCCATATCGGAAGTGATATTAGGTTGCCCCGACAAACCAGAACCAATATAGGTCGGAATATGGAATCGTATATACTCCCATTGCCCTCCGGTCTGATCTCCAGACCAGATACCAGCATATCGTTGCGTACCTGCCCAGCCATCCAATGATATAATAAATGGACGTGCATCATTGCCATAATATGGCATGATATGTCCCACATCGGCAACACCGTTCAACCCGAAGGAATATCCCGCACCGACCCAGGCCACATCTGTTTTTAAAACACGAACCCCAGCATCACGAACCTCTTTCACGATATCCCTTTGCAGCAAGGCATCTATACTATCCTTTGGATGCAGATCTGATTGCGTCCAAAGCCCTATCTCCACGCCTTTTGAACGAGCGTATTCACCTAATGATTTAAGGTTTTGGATATTTCCATCTAATGTTTTCTCTTGCCCATATCCGGCTCCATATCCATCATTCGGCAATATCCAACCCAATGGCATGTCATGCTGTTGATACCGATCAATAACCGCTCTTGCTGAAAATTGATAATTGTTCTTTTCGCCGTTCAATGATTCCTTGGTACCGCCTTCATCCTTTTGGCTTTCCTTATACCGTTTCCCATCTTCGAATAAAACGCCTTTTTCATCTTCCTTCCAAAAGTCGCGGTTGTAGGCATTCAGGTGCCCTTCATAAAAACCAAACTTTGGCAACAATATGGGGTTTCCGGTTAACTGATAGAAATCGTTCAATACTCCGACCGGATTATCGCTGACCATAAAAAACAAGTCCAGATAATCGGTATCATGGCTAAGCTTTACCTTTCCTTTTTCAGTATTGCCAAAATCATACTTCCCTTTCTTAAAGGTGTACCACATCATACCGTAGCCTTTAGTTGACCAATAAAAGGGAGTTGGCGAGGCTACACCCCCATCTGTCCAATTATTGGTATTCTCGATAGCGATGGATTTTCCTTTATGGGAAAAACGACCGTTTTGCACACCACCACCATAAAAATATTCCGTGGGGTCTTCAGCTAATTGAAGACTAACTTTCTTCTTGTTGAATGCTATTGGGGCAATTGATTGGGTTACCAACTGCTTATTCTTGATGTTGTAGATCTTAAATAGGCCATTTGCTTTGCTGATTTCCATCGCGGCTTCCTTACTGGAAATAAACCATGAACCATCTTTCTCATTGACTTCAAAATTGTGCAGCTTCTTCCGAGGATTATTTACCAAGATCTGGGCAGCTGGCTCTGCCTGCGGGTCCCTCAGCACAGCAGATTTATTGTCCTGAAATAACCTGAAAATATTGTCAGCATAAAAATCAACCAATAATAATTGATCGTTACTGAATTTGATTTGGACTGTAGTGGGATTAATCTTCTGCACCGATTGAACCCGGACAGAATCTTCTTGAGTTTGTTGTTTTAATGTTCCTGCAGCAACAAAACTTGTCGCAGGAGATGCCGTGCTAAATAATAGCGATAAGCCCAAAGCCCAAAAGAGCTTTTGTTTGTTTCTATACATGCTATACGATCAAATAAAATACTTCTATCTGTTTATAATCGTATGTTTTAAAAAAGGTTTTTAAAGGTATAAAAGTTTAACAGTACTCTATATTTATTCCACAAATATTTTACAGAAATAAGGAGCCATCCCCCTGTTCATTAAAATCTACATATTAAGAATGATAATTAGCAGCAGCTCAAAACATGGAGTTAATTCAATAATTAAATTAAGTTAAAAGCCAGTTTTTATTCAATTTTTTTAAAAACTCTTGAAAAGGGATTGGTTTTTGTCATTTGAAATTCAAGATACTACCAAATAGCTATTACATGGAAAATCAAGAGCAAGACCTAAGTAAGAAGTATAAAGCTTTTATAAGTTATAGTCATAGTGATAATCAGGGTGAAGGTAGGAAATGGGCGGATTGGCTACACCATGCATTAGAAACCTATGAAATCCCTGAAGACCTTATCGGTAAGAAAAATGCTGCCGGCCAGGAAATCCCAAGACAGATTTACCCCGTTTTTCAGGATGAAAAGGAACTTTCGGCCAGTTCTAGCTTGAGCAGTTCCCTGACCTCAGCACTCGACCGTTCTGAATTCCTGATCTATTTAAGCTCTCCAAGATCAGCCAGATCAACTTATGTACGGGACGAAATCAGGTATTTCAAACAGACGGGCAAATCCAAACAGATCATGGCTTTGATCCTAAAAGGTGAGCCTGAATATGGCGATACACATACCGAAGCACAATGTTTCCCTGATGAACTGCGATATAACATTGATCAAAATGGACAGGTAATCAAAGATCAACCAGAGGAAGTACTTGCTGCTGATGTCCGTATTCCACATACACAGGACGAAGGATTCACCACTGCCGAAGGCTATCGCCGGTATTTGCACGAACAAGGAATAGCTAACCACCTCATCAAAAACCAGGTCGAGGAATACAAGAAAAGATTGGACCTCGCCTTGTTGAAAATAATATCCGGAATATTGGGCGTACCATTGGGGGAATTGACCAAGAGGGACCAAGCCTACCAATTGGAGAAAATAAAACAGAAGAACAAAAATATCAAACGCATTGCAACGGCGATTGCTGCCTTGGGTATCCTAGCCATCATTGCCGGTATTTTTGCCTGGAACCAAAGAAACTCCGCATTGCGCAATCTTGCAAAATCATTGTATGCTTCAGGAATCAATAAATTGACCGAAAGCGAATATGGTGATGGCGCCGCATATATTGCGGAAGCAACCCGAAGAGGTGATGAAAGTGCAGAACTTTTTGCACACTCCATGTTGTCGGTCCAAGATGATCTTACCAGAATGCCAAATGTCAATTACGGTGTAACGCGCTTCTCCCCTGATGGCAAATGGTTGGTTGGGTTCGCCAGTGCCGGAAACAATTTGAATGTACTCCAAGTTTGGGATGCCGTTGACCGGAAACTTATTAAACAACGGGATGATATCACCGCAATCCAAACCCGCTACCCGCTGTTCGATGGACAGAACAGGGCATATGTTACCACAACGAACAGCAATATCGTCAGATACGATATTGAAAAGGACCAAAAAGAGGAACTTCGATTAAATCCGGACAGCTCCTTTATTGCCATAATAGCTGTTTCTCCAGACGCTAGATATATCGTATTCAATAAAAGGTCACGGGAAGTCGTACTTTTCAATACGGAAACAAAACAAGAACAGGTCATTTCGGCAACAGAGCAGATTGCTCCATCTTCTGCATATATTGACAATAGCTCCAAAACTCTATTTGTGGAGCGTCTATTTCCAGAAGATTCTGAAGTTAGCATCTATGACCTAGCTGTAGTCGACCCTAAACCAGTCTTTAAAAAACACTTCAAATCTGGAATCAAGACACCGACCTTCAGTAATGATGGAAACCAAATTGCCTTTCACAATGCTGATGGAACGAATTATTTCAACAAATCCAATGGCGTTCAATGGTCTGCCCCATCAGCCATGTTGGTCAGGTTTACCGGCTTCACCGGTAATGGTAATCTATACCAAGGAAATGATTCCCAGATCAACCAGATCAATACGTCGAACGGATCCATTACCAAAACCAGTAAATTACCAGAAAACATCTTCTTTTTCAGCAACATGATGAAGATTATGGAACAAGATGCTACAAATGCAGAAACCAACTCACCAGATTGGACCCAATCTTTGGTAAGTGGAAATTCACAGACCTTTATTGAAAACAAAAAGGGCGACCCCTTAAGAGTGGCACAGTTCTATGAAACCAAAGATCTTGCCCATATTGAGCCAGGTATTACCGATGATTCTGCATTCTTACGATACAGAGCTGGAAAGTCAGTGGAAAAGATGGATCTTAAGACTGGCGAAAAAACCAAAAACTTTATTCAAGTACCCGAAGAGGTAACGGTTCACCTAGTACTCCACAAAACTAAACGGATACTTGTTAAGGGCAAAAGTGGTAAAACCTACTTCTTTGATGCCAGCACGGGAAAACCAGTTGGAAAGCCATTTGATTCTCAAGCGAAACTTTACATCTTCAATAAGGAGGAAACCCAAGTCCTCGCAAGGACCGGTAAGAACAGCTTTGCATCTTGGGATATTGAAACCGGAAAACAGAACATCAATTATACGCAGGAACAGGATATCGCTGGTTTTACGGTTAGCCCAGATTACAGATCAGTGATTTTAGTAAATCCTGATGGCTGGAAAGTGGTGGATATTGCTTCTAAAAAAGTCCTAATCGAAGGAAAGGACGCTTTGAGCAGTGGCGCTTTCAGTCCTAATTCTCAATACTTGATCAAGGTCAGTTCTACCGGCGATGCACAGGTATTAGAAACCAAAACCTATAAACCTATTTTGGAAATGAAAACCATCGCTACGCCGTTTATGGTCTTCAATAACCAAGGAAATATATTGGCCCTTTCTGAAGACGCCACCCATATGCGCTTATGGGATTTGGAGGACAAAAAATCATTTGGCCAAACTATCCGCATCAGCAAAAACACACAATATTTCCATTTCTCGGATGATGACAAGCAGATCTTTGTACAGGATGACGGTGAAGGAATGCGTTATGCAGCAAAGGTGGTTGATGCAAAAACCGGAAACATCCTGACTATGCCCTTTATCAACCAGCGATTTGATCAGATCAATGTAATGCCAGGCGACAAAAGGTTAATGACCATTGAATCACTCATGAATGGCATCGCCATCAATATCTGGGAAGTTCCAGGACAGGTCAGCATGTCCAAAGACCAATTGGCTAGAGATTTGGAGAAATTCTATGGTAAAAAATATGACAATGAAACCGGAGCAATCCTGAACTATATTGATACGACCGGCACCTATGACACCTGGTATTTTGAAGATCCATTCGTCAGGTCAGTATCCCCTAGCTCCAACGTCAAGATTACCGATATCTTGAAGAAAAACTACCCTATCCAAAATGAGGCGAACCTTCAATTGTTGGCAGTGACCTATGACTACCATCCGTTGGCCAGGGCTATGGTTGCCAATTATTTCAGCAGTAAGCCTGAAACGAAATTGATAGGTCAGCGTATGGTTGACATTACAGAAAAACAATTGATCAAGATCAAGAACAAAGAACTGAAATCTGAAGTTGAAACGCTCCTAAAAGAAGCAAAACAGAACTTAAGCAAATAAAGAATGAATTTGACAAGAAGACAAAAAGGTCTATTGGGAATAGCATTTGTATGCTTTTTGATAATATTATCTTGGATCGGTTTATCCAAGTTCTTTCCTGAGAGCAACTCCTTGAGGTACCTACCTGATCGGATTTACCGCATCATCAAAATCGTATTCGGTGGCGACCCTTCAGGTTCAGGCCTAGAAGCTGAAAATGTACCCTGGGAATTGATCCTAGCTAAGATATGTGCCATTGGCATTCTGCTTTTCGGTGCCTACAAGATTATTCAAAAGGTATTCTCCGAACAGTTCAATCTCTTAAAGGCTTCTTTCAAACAGAACCATGTCATCTCTGTGGGTATCTCAAAAAAAGGTAGGCAACTTTTTCAAAGCCTAAAGGAAGACTATAAGCAAAAAGGAATTGCCATTGAAAAGGAAACAGAGCATGCCGACATCAATTCTGTAAAAAAACAGGGCCACTTAGTGATTATCGGAAATGCCGAAGAAGAAAGTACCCTACTGGAAGCAGGGATCAAACGCGCCTCTTCCCTGATCGTCTTCCTAGAAAATGAGCAAACCGTAATTGAAATCATTGAATCTGTTCAAGATATCTACGATAGATCAAAATGTCAGAACGACTTGCATTGCTTTTTACATATCAGCAACCCAAGGTTGATCGACTTGGTCAAGAACACCGGAATCCATTTAGATAACAACCAAATCCAACTTCGATTCTTCAACATCCACAAGATGTTGGCAAGGCAGTTTTTTTCGCAATTTCCAATAGATCTACAGCGATCCGGTAAGGAACTTTCCGATATCAATAAAATCGTATTTTTAGGCTATGGGGATTTCGCAAAAGCCATGTTGGTCCAAGCCATGAGGATTTTCCATATTTCTGTCGAAAATGACCTGAAAATTGCTGTTTATTCCGAGCAAGCTGAAAAAGACAGGAATTACTTCAACGAGCAATATCCTAAAGCCAATAAGATTTTTCCTATTGAATTCCATAATTTTCAAGGAACCTACAATGAGCTGGTATCTAGGGAGGAATTATTGGATAAAGGCAATGAAACTTTGTTCATTACTGCTTTCGACCAGGACCAAACTAATCTCAATACCGCTTTGGAACTCTTGGACAAAACCCAGAATAGTAAATTCCCGATCTATGTGCTCAATGCTGAAGGAAAAGGTTTGCGGAAGTTGATCCGCTATTCGGAAGAAAGCGATAGGATAAAATTCTTTGGTCAGATGGAAGATATCTGTAACCTTGAATTTATCACGGGCAATAAATTGGACAAATTAGCCCAGGCCATCCATGATGATTATAGAAAATTACTTTCCGGTACCAGTTCAGAAAGTGCCCGATACACTTCTGATTGGTTAACCCTGAGCGAAGATGCAAAAGATGCCAGCCGAGCGCAGGCAGACCATATTCCCTATAAGTTTTTATTGACCCATAAAGAATGGCCAGTAAACCAGCCGGATGCAATAGCTTTCAGTGAGGATGAAGTGGAAACCTTGGCCATTATCGAGCATAACCGCTGGATGGCACACCGATATATCAATGGTTGGGACTATGGAGAAGTACGAAATGATGAGCTTAAATTCCACCCTTCCCTGATTCCTTGGGAAATCTTGAGCGAAAGTGAAAAACAGAAAGATCGAGACACCATCCTTAGAATTAAGATTCTTTTGAACGAAAAATAAAGCTATAGCCCAAGAATTTGTCTTTGCAGATTGTTTGGGCTATATTTGATTGGCTTTAGGGGTATTCTAATAGGAATTGAGACAGACCCTTTGAACCTGATACGGTTAAAACCGTCGTAGGGAAAAGCAAAATTGCTTGGCAAACCTAATTGCCTATTCCCTCCCTTCAGCCATTATTGTTTTTAATTTTTCAAATAATGGAAAACGACATTTATCATTTATTGACTCAAGTCCGAGAAAAATCTCCACTCGTTCAAAACATTACAAATTTTGTGGTCATGAACAATACCGCAAATGCCCTTCTGGCACTTGGTGCATCTCCAATTATGGTCCATGCCGAAGAGGAATTAGAGGAAGTCCTCAGTTTCTGCAATGCCCTTGTCATCAACATCGGTACCCTAAGCAAACCATGGGCAGAAAATATGATCCTGGCCACAAAGCTGGCCAACAAATTAGCTAAACCTTGGGTATTGGATCCGGTTGGTGCAGGTATCTCTACCCTACGCAATGAAACGCTAAAATCTCTATTGGAATTAAAACCAACGGTCATTCGTGGGAATGCTTCGGAAATTATCGCCCTTCAGAACTTTAACAATAAAAGTGCTAAAGGTGTGGACAGCACCCAATCAAGCAGCTCGGCCCTAGATGCCGGAAAGTTACTGCAAGAGGAAACGGGATCCATAGTTTGTATTTCCGGTGCCACTGATTATGTCATTTCAAAGAATGAAATCACCGAAATCAAAAACGGCACCTCCGTGATGACCAAGGTAACTGGAATGGGCTGTACGGCTTCCGCAATTACCGCAGCATTCATTGGCTTAGCAAAAGACCCCTACCAAGAAGCTGTCGCTGGTATTGCCATCACTAGTCTTGCAGGCGAATTGGCTGCCAAAATATCGAAAGGCCCAGGTAGCCTTCAGCTCAATTTTTATGACATCCTTTACAATCTTGCCAAAGAACAGATTTTAGGTAACCTAAAACTAAAAAAATATGCCAATCCATCCTGATTTCCCCTATCCCCTTTATTTGGTGATTTCAGAAAAAGATTGTGTTAAAATGAATTGGCTGCAAGTTGCGGAAGAAGCCATATTTGGCGGGGTGGATATCATTCAATTGCGTGAAAAAGAACTCAGCCATACGGAATATTTGAACAAGGCAAAGGCACTGAAAAAAATTACAGACCAATACCAGATTCCTCTGATCATCAACGATGCTCCTGAAATTGCAGTTGAAATCCAAGCTTGGGGCGTTCATGTTGGCCTTTCGGATACACAGCCCCTGGACATAGCTGAAAAATATGGAGATATCCTGAAAATTGGCTGGTCATTGGAATACCAAGATCAACTGGAAAGTCCTCAAATGGACCCAACCCATCATCTGGGGCTCAGCCCTATTTTTAAAACAGCGACAAAGACCAATACTGTGACCACTTGGGGTATTCACGGTATACAAGAAATAAAACTAAAAACCGATAAACCGCTGATCGCTATCGGTGGTATGAAGCAGGACAATGCTGGACAGGCATTTCAAGCTGGCGCAAATTCCATTGCTGTCGTTTCTGCAATTTGCGGCAGTTCAGACCCAAGAAAAGCAGCCGAACTGTTGAAAGGATTATTAAAATGAAAGAAAACAAAAAATATAAAGTACCAACTGTTCTCAGTATAGCGGGCTTTGATGGCAGCGGTGGTGCCGGCATCCAAGCTGACACCAAAACCATTTCATCCCTAGGCTGCTATGCCATGAATGTTTTGACGGCATTGCCGGTACAAAATACCCAAGGGGTGAAGAACATTTTCGACATCCCTGTTGAGGCTGTAAAGGAGCAATTAGATTGTCTCTTTGAAGATATCTATCCCGACAGCATCAAAATAGGGATGGTACATAATAGCAAATTGGTCGAAACCATTGCTAATTCCCTGAAAGATTATAAAGGCAGTATCGTCTTTGACCCGGTTATGGTTTCCACTAGCGGACATCGGCTGATCCATGAAGAAACCATAGCGGCCATTAAAGAACTATTGTTTCCGATAGCCCAAATCATTACCCCTAATCTTGATGAAGTTTCCGTATTGGTGGGTAGAGAAATCAGCAGCGTACATGCGATGGAAGAAGTCGCTGATGAAATCTTAAGTTTAGGCTGTAATGCTGCACTATTAAAAGGTGGACATCTTCAAAGCGATATACTCACCAGTATATTGATCCAGAAAAACCATGCAGCGCAATATTTCGATTCTAAACGTGTGAATACCAAGAACACACACGGCTCAGGCTGTTCGCTTTCCTCTGCCATTGCATCATTCCTTGCCCGTGGCTATCACTTGGAACAATCCACCGAAAATGCTCTCATGTATATCAACAGTGCCATAAAAGGAAGCAAAGATCTGCTGATAGGAAAAGGAAATGGACCACTGAATCACTTTTTTAACCCTCAAAGACTCATTAAATATGAAATGGACTGATCAAGCTTGGGAAGCTATCCAACCCATCTATCATGAAATATTGAAAATGCCCTTTATCGAAGAATTGAAAAACGGAACCCTCCCATTGGAAAAGTTTCAGTTCTATATGCTTCAGGATGCCAAATACCTCGAACATTATGGACGAGCACTTGCGGCACTCGGTTCAAAGGCAGAGGACAATGAAATGGCCTTGGACTTCTTTGAATTTGGCAAGAATGCCTTGATCGTGGAAAGAGCTTTACATGAGGCTTATTTCAAGCAATTCAAGCTTGAACCCAATCAAGAGATTACGATAGAGCCCGTTTGTCACCATTATATTCACTTCTTGAAAAGTACGGTGGCCTATGATCCCATAGAGGTAGCTACGGCAGCCATCTTACCTTGCTTTTGGATTTACAAAGAAGTGGGAGACCATATCTATCAAAACCAGAATACAGATAATAACCCTTACAAGAATTGGATTGAGACCTATAGTGGCGATGAATTTGCCGAAGGTGTGAAAAAAGCCCTACAGTATAGTAATTACATGGCAGAAAACAGCACAGATAAAGGTAGAAAAGCCATGCTTGAAGCCTTTATTGCCGCAAGTAGATTGGAATTTAATTTCTGGGATGCTGCTTATCGGAATATAAAATGGTAAGCAATTCTTGAATTTTGGGCCAACTATTAAGTTACAAAAAAAGTACAATATTAGCGCGGTAAAGATCATTTATTAACGTAATTAATCTCCTGTTTTTGGCGCAATGCAAACATGATATTTGAGTAAAGGATTAAGCAAACCATTAAAATCAAATATCATGAAACAAAGAGTTCCAGTATCGCAGATTATGACAACCGAGTTGATCACATTGACTCCGAAAGATAGCTTATATGAGGCGGAGAAACTATTCAAGAAACATAATATCCGTCACTTGCCTATTGTGGAGGGCAAAAAATTAGTTGGGGTAGTCAGTTATTCTGATTTATTGAAAATTAGCTATGCGGATGTAAACGAAGAGGATGATATCGAAACTATCGTTTATGATATGTACAGCATTCCGCAGTTAATGGCTAAATCACCATTGACGGTAGATCCTGAAGCGACTATAAAGGAAGTGACAGAAACCCTTTCTCAAGTTTCTTTCCACTCCATTCCAGTCGTGGACGGTGAAGACCTTGTAGGGATAGTAACTACTACAGATCTCTTAAAATATTTTATCGATCAATATTAGTATTTTGTTAATAATTAATTTTCAGCTGTAGACCAAATGGGTTTACAGCTGAAATTTTTTATAAGGAAATTTATTATTACAAAAACTCTTGATAACGTAGCTTTTGGCGCAGTTTTTGGGTATTTTTGATTATAAAATTTATGTTATATGAAACAACTATGCTTACTTGCTGGAACCGCAGCGTTATTGACATTCGGTTCTTGTACTTCAAACGCTAATAAACAATTGGAATCTAAAGATTCAAGTGAAACGGTATTGACAGATTCTAACCCCGTTGACAGCACCCATACATCCCAAAATTCGGTTGATTGGGCGGGTACCTATTCTGGCGTATTTCCTTGCGCTGACTGTC
This sequence comes from Sphingobacterium sp. LZ7M1, assembly GCF_024296865.1. GTDB lineage: Bacteria > Bacteroidota > Bacteroidia > Sphingobacteriales > Sphingobacteriaceae > Sphingobacterium. Next base: position 3,019,760 of record NZ_CP101134.1, read on the forward strand.
CAGGAATCAAAACTACGGTGACCTTAAACTCCGATGAAACCTTTACCTATGAAGGTCAATATCAAGAAAGAGACACTAAAATTGAGGATACCGGTAAATTTATGTGGCATGACAACGGCAGTGTCGTTCATTTAGTAGGTAAAGAAGTAAACATGAAACTAAAAGTTGGCGAAAACCAATTGTTCTCCCTAGACCAAGATGGAAAACCTATCGACGGCCCTTTGAAAGACAATTATATCTTGAAAAAAGTAACTCAATAGTATTGAGTTTATAGATATTGTACAGAGCTGGTTTGAAAAAATCAGCTCTTTTTATTTTTGCCCTAACGGGCAATGTCATTATGTTAAGTTTTTTTAGTCATCCTGAGGTTCACCCGAAGGATCTCGGAACATTGCAAACCTAATTTTGTGAATAATTGCATTGGCGTACAGTTTTTCTATCTTCAATAGTTTGTACTGGCGAACAGTTCCTAAATCTTAGGCTAACACCCCATTGTCGTCCTGACGCAGGAAGGATCTCGGAACATTGCAAACCTAATTTTGTGAATAATTGCATTGGCATACTTTCCTTTACCTGCGGTTATCCTCCGTTTCGTCATCCTGAGGTTCATCCGAAGGATCTCAGAACATTGCAAACCTAATTTTGTGAATAATTGCATTGGCATACAGTTTTTCTATCTGCAATAGTTTGTACTGGCGAACAGTTCCTAAATCAAAGATTTAGGATGACAGGGTCTTTATATTGAGAACCGTACAGATTCCTCACTATTCGTTCAGAATCAAAATGCGTTAAAGAGGGATTCAGAGTGAAGCGAAGAATCTATTTTTTTATTTTTTGAGGTGTTTGTCATCCCGAAATCGTAAGATGAGGGAACTATTTTTCAAATGAAGAGTGGATACTTCCGAGGCCCATTCGGTAAACTCAGGCTGACACAAAAGGTATGGATAAATATTTCACCCAGGCTGTGGGTTCGCCATTACAAACATCAAATTTCTACAAGGATTCCACCCCCTCTGGGGGTAATTATCTGTCCTAAAAGGATGAAGGAGTTAATCACCCTAAAGGGAGATTTTGATGTTAGGATTGCAGGAGGCGGGCTTATGCAATAAGCCCCAACAAATTCGGCTACCTTTCCAGCGACATAATGGACACGATCTTGGTCCATCCTCTCAACCCTTCCATCCTGGTTCATTCCTAGATCTTGGCCCATCCTCTCATCCCTTCCATCCTGTTTCTACCTACTTCTCTCTTTCAAGATCCCCTTACAGATATCTGCCACCAAAGATGGCCCTTCATAGATAAAACCGGTATAGACTTGGACCAAACTTGCTCCAGCATTTAATTTCTCAATGGCATCCGCAGCAGAATGTATACCACCTACCCCAATGATCGGGAAGGCTTTATTGGATTTATCTGCCAAGTATTGGATTACTTCTGTAGAACGACGGGTCAATGGTTTTCCACTGACGCCACCTGGTTCCTGTACCAACATTCGGTGGCTCTGTAATCCCTCTCTGGCGATGGTAGTATTGGTAGCGATTACCCCTGCGATTTTGGTTTCCATCACGATCTCAACGATATCATCCAATTGGGTAAAGGTCAAATCCGGAGCAATCTTTAGAAGGATAGGCTTTGGGTTTGCCTTTTCCAGGTTCAATTGCTGCAATGTATTCAGGATATGCATAAGCGGTTCTTTTTCCTGAAGATCACGCAATCCCGGTGTATTGGGTGAGCTTACGTTTACCACGAAATAATCCACATAGTCAAATAAAGCCTTGAAGCAATAGATATAGTCATTTACAGCTTCTTCATTTGGTGTAACCTTATTTTTACCGATATTTCCACCGATTAAAACACCGTTTCTCTCCTTTAGAAATTTAAGTTTTCCGGCAGCTACATCAGCACCCTTATTATTGAATCCCATACGGTTGATCAAGGCATGGTCATCGACCAACCTGAACATCCTAGGTTTATCATTTCCAGGTTGCGGCTTTGGTGTAACGGTACCGATTTCAATAAAGCCAAATCCTAGTCTAGCCATATCCTCGATGTATTCTGCATTCTTGTCGAAACCTGCAGCCAACCCTACTGGATTCTTGAAGGTCAAGCCAAAGACCTTGGTTTCTAACCTCGGATCTTCTACACAATACAAGGATTTCAACAATGCTTTTGAACCCCATACTTTATTAAAAAATTTCAAGCCTGAAGTCACATTATGATGCGCTTGTTCAGGGTTCATCGAGAAGAAAAATGGTTTAACTAGCTTATACATGAGTGCAAAGGTAGCCAAAGATGCAGAAATATTCATTACTTTTGCACCCGAAATGATATCTATAAATAACTTAACATTTGAAATTGGCTCTAGGGCATTGTACGATGAGGCAAACTGGCATATCAAACCAGGGGATAAAGCAGGTCTTATCGGTGCTAACGGTACCGGAAAGTCCACTTTATTGAAACTTATCGTAGGGGAATACGCACCTACCAGCGGGACCATATCCATGGCCAAAGACCTAAAATTAGGTTATTTAAACCAGGACCTCCTATCCTATCACTCGGAAAAAAGCATCCTCCATGTTGCAATGGAAGCTTTTGAAAGACAAAATCAGCTGCATACCGAAATTGAAAACCTACTCAAAAAATTAGAAACAGACTATTCGGATGAAATCCTGAATAAATTGAGCGATAAGCAGACTGAATTTGAGGCATTGGATGGTTACAGTATCGAATTTCGTGCTCATGAAATCCTTGCAGGTTTAGGTTTCTCAGAAGAGGAACAAAAAAGACCTTTGGCGACCTTCTCTGGAGGATGGCGGATGCGTGTGATGCTGGCCAGGATCCTCCTGCAAGCTCCTGACATCTTATTGCTGGATGAGCCTACCAACCACTTGGACTTACCCTCCATCAAATGGTTGGAAACCTACCTACAAAGTTTTGAAGGTGCAATCGTGATTGTTTCCCATGACCGCTATTTCTTGGATAGGATCATCAATAAAACGGTTGAATCCAGAAAGGGAAAATTGACCCTTTATGCTGGAAACTACAGCTTCTATCTGGAAGAAAAATCATTGCGTGAAGAAATCCAAGGCAATCAATATAAAAACCAACAGGCCAAGATCAAACAAGAGGAAAGGTTGATCGAAAGGTTCCGTTCGAAAGCAAGTAAGGCTAAAATGGTACAATCTCGTATAAAAGCCCTTGACCGAATGGAAAAGGTGGATGAGGTGGATGATGACAACCCTGAAGTGAACTTCAGCTTTAAATTCTCCAAACCATCAGGTCGACATGTGGTAACTATGGAAAACATTTCCAAATCTTACCCGAACGTAGAAATCCTGGAAAACACGAATGGCCTGATTGAAAAAGGTGATAAAATTGCGTTGATCGGTGCCAATGGTAAAGGTAAATCAACCCTATTGCGGATCGTAGCAGATGCAGATTCTGAATTTGAAGGCAAGAGCACTAAGGGACATAATGTTTCCCAGACCTTCTTTGCCCAGCATCAATTAGAAGCCTTGCACTTAGAAAATTCCATTTTACAGGAACTGGTGGCCTTTGCGCCTAAGCATACCGAAACAGAACTACGTTCCATTTTGGGAAGTTTCCTTTTCACTGGAGATGATGTTTTCAAAAAAATCAAAGTCCTTTCCGGAGGTGAAAAATCAAGGGTGGCTTTAGCTAAGGCATTGACTGCAGATGCTAACTTCCTAGTACTCGATGAGCCGACCAACCACTTGGATATGGCTTCCGTTAATATCTTGATCCAAGCCATGCAACAATATGAGGGTACATTGATCGTGGTTTCCCACGACCGTTATTTCCTAGAGCATGTGGCCAACAAGATTTGGTTTATCGAAGACAAAGAAATCAAGGAGTATCCAGGTACCTATCAGGAATATGAGGAGTGGAACTCGAAACGTGTGATCAAACCCGAAGCAAAACAGGAAAAGAAACCGAAAGAGGAACCTAAAAAGGAGAAAGTTGCTCCTACTGAAGATACCAAAAGAATTATCCAGAAGAAAAACAAGGAACTTGCAGCCTTGGAGGAAAATATTGGAAACCAAGAAACCTTGGTTAAGCAATTGGAAACCGAGCTTGCTCAAGAGGAAATCTATTCCGATGCAGTAAAATTGCAGGAACATACCAGAAATTACAACTCTGAAAAAGCCAAATTGGAAACCCTGCAACAAGATTGGGAGACATTGGCAGAAGAGATCATGGACTTAGAAAATTAAAGTCATTTTCTTATCCTAATTCTGACCTTATTCGAGAATCATTCGAGCCATATTCGAGAAATATTCTATCCACTTTGCGAATTTTCCGAATATGTCTCGAATAAGGTCAAACCAAAATCCAGGAAATCTCCTATTTCCCCCATCCTAACTTCACAGCTAGCACCGATGGCAATGCGATTAAGTTCAGTTTTTTTATGCTGAGAGACCAGGGAATATATGGTTTTATTTGCATACTGTTCCTGCACCTTCGTTCATTTCAAATCTAAGATGAGAAAACTATTTTCTATCCATAGAAAGATTTTTTGAAAAATATTTCACCCCCGCTGTGGCTTGGCCGTTTCAAACATCCAAGTTCTACAAAGATTTCACCCCTTCCAAGGGTTTCCCAGATGATAATAAATTAAGTTTGTATGCTGCGGGCATATGCAATATGCCCCTACAGTTTCGGGGACTATCCAGCGACAAATTGACCATGATCTTGGCCTATCCTCCCATCCATTTAATCCTGGTTCATTCCTTTGATCTTGGCCTATCCTCTCATCCATTTAATCCTGGTTCATTCCCTTGATCTTGGCCAATCTTCCCATCCACATAATCCTGGTTCTTTTCCCTAATCTTGGCCTATCCTCCCATCAATTTAATCCTGGTTCTTTTCCATGATCTTGGCCAATCTTCCCATCCACATAATCCTGGTTCTTTTCCATGATCTTGGCCAATCTTCCCATCCACATAATCCTGGTTCATACCTTTGATCTTGGCCTATCCTCCCATCCATTTAATCCTGGTTCAAACCCGAACTCCAAATTAACGAAGAGAACTTAACGCTCATTATATTATACTCCCCTTCCATTTTGAATATCAGATTTGGCTGGAAATTTGTGCAGGATTTAATAAAACCAGATCATGACCGACATTCTACCTTTTATCATATCGTTATTTGTGGGAATTGGGCTTGCTGCTGCCACGGGTTTTAGGGTATTTCTACCGATATTCTTTTTAAGTCTGGGCTCTTACTTGGGTTGGATCCCTTTGGACGAGAGCTATGCCTGGGTAGGCGGACTACCAGCAGTCATTGCAACAGGCTTGGCTACCCTATTTGAAATATTGGCCTATTACATTCCATTTATTGATAATATCTTGGATAGCATTACGGTTCCATTGGCAACTGTTGCTGGATCTTTATTATTTGCAACGCAGTTTACCGAAGTGAGCAGTTGGATTCAATGGTCGCTGGCATTGATTGCCGGTGGAGGTACCGCCGCTACTATCAGTTCGGTGTTTGCCGGAACTAGGGCAGCATCCTCTGGTACAACCGCTGGGATCGGCAATCCCATCATCTCCACGGTAGAAACCGTTGGATCTACCATTATGAGCATCTTGGCGATATTCTTACCGATATTAGCCGGAATCCTAGTTTTCCTTATCCTATATTTCGCCATTAAATATGGTAAAAAACTATTGGACAAAGTCAGAAAAAAGCCAAAGGTGAATAAATTTAAGGATTCAACCTATTAACTCTTCCTTCCAAGTTTTCCTCGGCTACCTGGACAGGTTGATATTGTACCCAACAGTAAGATAGAAAAGGAAGTAGGATAAATACCAGAAAACCCCACCAAAAACTGAAGATATTCCCTATAATAATACTTAACAGCAACACGATTACCGGATAGGAAAACAACAGTACGCCAAACAAGAGTGAATCATAGAATATACTGTTCTCTGTTTTCTGTTTTATTTTCTTTTTGACCAATTGATAGTACCAATTATGGGAATAATGGCCCAATAAAGCAGGGAACTTCATCCATGCACGTTCCTGTTGGATGCCATCATTTGCAGCTACGTAACGGTTTAACATTTTGGCATCCATTTCCTCCCTTAGGCTCCTGATCAATTCACTCGTCAACACTTCAGAATTGTTCAGGTAGTCTGTCGAATCAATGGGATTTAATGCTTCCAAATAAATTGCTTTCGGCGTATCATCAAAGGAATTATAGCTGAGGATATAAGGTTGGACTTGGATAGGCACATCCATTTGCACCGCACGTTTGATTATGGAAGTTAAACCTGAGGTCATGAAAGGCTTCAAGTCTATTTGGTTTCTCGACACGCCTTCCGGAAATATCAGGAGTTTGCGGCCCATTTTCAATTGGCGCACGCATTCATCATAGGTAAATCCATTGCTAATATCAGCATCCTGACTATCATTCTTCTTATAGATAGGCAACATAAAGAAACTACGTAACGCCCAGTTCGCCAAGGGTTTTTCAAAGATATCTCCCCTAGTCAGGAAACATATTTCCGAGGGTTGATGCACCGAGAGAACCAAGGCATCAAAAAAGGAATTGGGATGATTTGAAACGATTACAGCAGGTTCATCCTTTGCTGCTAGTTCCAAGTTTTTTAATTGCCAATCTGCCACATACCAGTTCATGCCCAGTTTGACAAATGATCTTAGGATTGGATAAAGCATAGATTAATATTCTCAATAATTAGAATCCAAATTTTCCTATAACAAAAAACACGCCTAATTTTAACAAATACTAATCTTCTTTCATGGATTCGGTAATCTTATGGATATTGAGGCTATTGGCCATTGCGCTAAAAATCTTATAATAAGCGCCATGCAGGTCAAATAGCTCTTCATGGCTACCATCCTCTACCACCCTACCTTTTTCCATCACAATGATATGTTCGGCATCAATGATCTGAGAAATACTATGCGAAACGATGATCACTGTCCTACCCACTTTGATGGCGTCCAAGCTATTTTTGATCTGTTCGGTTGCGATTGCGTCCAAATTGGCTGTTGGTTCATCCAGGAAGATAATCGGAGGATTCTTAAGGAACATCCTTGCAATGGCAATTCTTTGCTGCTGTCCACCAGAGAGCAGATGGGCTTCGGCATCATAGCCATTCGGTAGATCGAGGACCTGCTCATGAATAGAAGCTTTCTTAGCGGCTTCGATGATCTCTTCCATACTGGCTTCAGTCTTTCCGTAACGGATATTGTCGGCAATACTTCCTTTAAAAATATGGTTCCTTTGTAAAACCAAGCCGATATTCTCCCTCAAAAATTCCGTATCATATTCCCTAAGGTCCACCCCATCCAGATATATTGCTCCAGAGCTTGGTTCGTAGAATTTATCCAATAGATTGATGATAGTACTCTTTCCGGCACCGGACAATCCTACCAAGGCGGTGTTGACGTTTGGACAGATCTCCATGCTGACATTGTGCAAGGCCTGATGTCCATTTGGATAGCTGAAATCCACATTCCTGATCTCGATCAGCCCTTTAATTCTTTCGGGTCTATAGGTACCTGAAGGTTCCTTCTGCCCTTCATCCTCCAGGATGCCAAAGAAGCTTTCACAATAGATCAGGGCATCGTTGACCTCATCGTAGATCCGGTGAAGCTGCCTGATCGGTGCAGAAACGTTATTGAAAAGCATAATATGGAACATGATGGCACCGATGGACATCTGTTCGTTCAATACAAAATAAGCGGTCAGGATGATGACGATAACCACGCCGATCTGTTCGATAAATCCCTTGATGCTTTCAAAGATAAAGGAGGTTTTACGAGTAGCCATTTGGTTCTCGGTCATCTCGTACTGAATCTTTTTATGCTTTTCAGCTTCAGTGTCCTCACGAACGAAGGACTTGATCACGGTAATGGAATCTATCAGGTTGATCAATTGGTTACTCTTATTTTCCCTGTACTGACGCATGTTCCTTCGAAAGCCAGATAATCTCTTGGCCTGCAACTGAGAAACATAAAAATAAATCGGTATGATAAACAGGCCCACCAAGCCAACATAGAAATTCGCAAGGAACATACAGACCAAGGCGACGATGGCATTTGCAAAGAGCGGAAGGATATCGATAAAGAAGTTTTGGACCAGTCGGGTCAGCGAGCTTATACCGGCATCAATCCGGGTTTGAAGTTTTCCGGACTCATTGATACTGGAAGTATAGAAGGCCATTTTATAGGTGAGGATACGATCGACAATGGCTTGCGAAAAATCGCGGGCGATCATGATCCGCAATTTCTCACCGTAGTATTTTTGTCCAAACTGAACGATGGAATAGATAATTTCCTTACCCAGTAATATGGCGGAAATAACGCCTAATAGATAAAGTCCAGTTCGGAGGGGTGTCTTGTTGACGAGGAGGTCACTGATGGTATCAACGGTGTACTTTAGGATAAAGGCATTGACCTGTGCAGCAAAGGACCCAACAACCGTTAGGATAAGGGTATAAAAAATGAGATTCTTATACGGCTTGGTGAAGGGTAATACTTTTTTAAAGAGTTGGGATATGGTCATAAAATTTAAACTTTAAAGTACTCAAAAAGTTTAAGCCTCCGCACTCTGTAACTAATATTTTATAGGATAATTCTCTATGAAATCAAACTTATAATCTTTGTGTTGCTTCAAGCTATCAATTAGATTGCTCAATAATTGTTGTCCTTTTTTATTTTGGAACATATCGTCATGCATCAGTAAAACGATATTATTTGGCTTCAATGTTGATTTATTTCCTAACATGTTACGGATACGGCCATAGATCTCTTCAACAGACTGAACAGGTTTACCGGTCAAGCCATTGATTTTCCATTCTACGTCCCATCCATAGATCTTATAGCCATTGACACCCAGTAGGTCAGCAGTTTGGCTTCCTGAGGTTAAATCTACACGGCGAACATCATCAAATAACCAGATGTTTCTTCCTGGCATCCGAACGATCTTATGTTTCAGGCCTAAATCTGTTTCGCATTTTTCGAAATCAGCGACCGCTAGGTCAGGATTGCTGTAAAATACATGGAATTTATTGGCAGCATGCGAATAGCTATGGTTGTAACATTCAACAAGTGGATTGTTCATATAACGATCAAAATCTCGTTTCAATCTTTTGCTCATGCCAGCATGCTTACCTACTAGGAAAGCAGAGATCTTGGTGTTTTTAGCGGTGATAATGGAGTCGATAGCGGAACTACCAATCAATGGGCCGTCATCAAAAGTAAGGTAGATGTGCTTATCCTTTTTATTCAATTCACGGTAGATGGAATCTCTAAGCATCTTTTTAGCTTGCTTAGGTTCGATTTTATTTAAGGAATCTACAGCTGGAAAATGGATTTTCCCTTTGTTCAGGGAGTCCAGGATATCCATCAGTTTTACCGTATCCTGTTGCAACTTGGATTCAGCATCAACCAGTGAGTTTCCTGTCGAATCCGAAGGATTCGAGCTGTTAGGTGAGCCTACAATAGAATTACAGGAGTAAACTGAGATTAGTGTGGAAATAGCGGCAATACCAGCGACGATAGTCTTCTTCAACATAGCCTTTGAGGGTCTCTTAAAATTTGTACAAAGCTAAAAATATTTGTCGACATAAGAAAGGGACTTCAAGCTGAAGTCCCATCCCATTTATCCCTATATTATATGCTAATCATCGTAATGTCTTCCTTTTTTCCAACGCTTATCCATTTTTTTATGGTACTTGTAATGTTCTTTTTCCATTTTGCGATAGCGTTTATCGGCGCGGTGATGATGTCTTCCGCCATCACGGATTGTAACCTGAGAATAGTTCCTTGAGTAACCATGATAGCGATCATGATAATGCCTATGGTTCCTCCAAGGCCTTGATTCATTGATCACCACTTTATAGGTTCTATGGAAGTCACGACCTCTATATCTTCTCGGTATATTCCTGTGTGACACCCATGTACGGCCATCGTAGTAGGTATAGTAACGATTAGAAACATCGTAATACATATCAAACTCTGGCATGTAATAATACCTGGCGTAGTCATAGCCAACTGGTCCCCATGAAGGTTGTACACCAATGTTCAAGCTTACATTTACTTGGGCATCTGCCGGTTTGACGAAGAATAATCCTCCAAAAACTAATGCTGCGTAGAATAACTTTTTCATAAAAACCTCCTTATATCTTTAGGACCAATCGTCCGGTTATGTTTAATGTTCTGACAGGCAATTTGAAGGAAAGGATTAATATGAAAATGTTAAAAAATGTAAATTCATAGCTACAGTATTCAGAATCAAGGCTTTAAAATTCATCTTTTTGTCATTTTTTACAATTTAACATTCAGCAAAACTCTCGAAAAATACTCTGTCTGCCCTACCCGATTCTATCAGCATTTTTGTTATCTTTGTCGCAATTTTAACAAAATAGCAATATGGCATTACAATGTGGGATCGTAGGCCTACCAAACGTAGGTAAATCAACCTTATTTAACTGTTTATCAAACGCTAAAGCGCAAGCTGCAAACTTCCCGTTCTGTACCATTGAACCAAATGTTGGTGTCATTACAGTTCCGGATGCTCGCTTGAACAAATTAGCAGAACTTGTCAATCCGCAACGTATCGTTCCTAATACCATCGAAATCGTCGATATCGCTGGTTTGGTGAAAGGTGCTTCCAAAGGTGAGGGTCTAGGTAATCAGTTTTTGGGTAATATCCGTACCACAAATGCTATTATCCATGTCTTGAGATGTTTTGATGATGGCAATGTGATCCACGTTGATGGTTCTGTTGACCCTATCCGTGACAAGGAAATCATCGATACGGAATTACAGCTTAAAGATTTAGATACCGTTGTAAAACGTATCCAAAAAGTTGAAAAAATGGCCAAGACTGGTGGCGATAAGGATGCAAAGAAAACCTATGAAGTTCTTTCTGTAGTGAAAACGCATTTAGAGTCTGGAAAATCTGCCCGTACTGCCCCTATTTCGGAGGAAGATTTCGAATTCATCGATGACTTGACCTTATTGACCGTAAAACCTGTACTTTATGTATGTAACGTAGATGAGGCTTCTGTAAACACAGGAAATGCGTATGTTGATCAGGTTAAGGAAGCTGTAAAGGATGAAAATGCGGAAGTATTGGTTATCTCGGCACAGATCGAATCGGAGATTGCCCAACTTGAAGACTATGAAGAACGTAAAATGTTCTTGGAAGATCTAGGTTTGGATGAATCTGGGGTTCACAAATTAATCCGTGCAGCTTACTCCTTATTGGACTTAGCAACTTACTTTACGGCAGGTGTTCAAGAAGTACGTGCTTGGACCATCGAAAAAGGATTTACAGCACCACAAGCTGCCGGCGTAATCCACACCGATTTTGAAAAAGGATTTATCCGCGCCGAAGTAATTAAATACAATGACTTCGTACAATTCGGATCAGAAGCAGCCGTTAAAGAAGCTGGTAAACTATCCGTAGAAGGTAAAACATATATCGTTGAAGACGGGGACATTATGCACTTCCGATTCAATGTTTAGGTAAATAAAAAAAGCGACTTTAAAAGTCGCTTTTTTTATTTAGACATAAGATCTGGGATTGGGGTCAGCTCCCCCTAGACTCCGCTCGGGGTTCATGCCCAAAATGGATGGCATTTTTGCCAAGATCTTGGTCCATCCTCCAATCCTTTGAATCCTGGCTCATTCCATAATCTTGGTCCATCCTCTCATCCCTTGAATCCTGGTTCAACTCATTTGTCTAAACCAGCCTTTTAACTATCCTCAACTTATGGGTAGTCTGTTGGAGGTCATGGTTATAGATACCTTCATTGTCGATGGAATCGATTCGGACCTTTTCTACGACATGCAGGATTTCCTCATCGGAAATGACGATTCCGAGATGATCTACTTCGCCTTCTTCGTTGATGAAAAAGGCTAAATCACCACCTCTTATTTCTGAAATAAAATCTATGGAAGTGCCTAATTGGAGAATGGAGGGAATGTCTTTAGGGATTTCAACACCGAAATGACGGTAAAACAAGCCGCATAAGCCTATATTATCGACTCCATGCACTGTTCTTCCCTTATAGGAAAATGGGGTATTCAGATAGCTTGCTACGAAGTTCTCCAATTGTTCGCGATCTCTTTCCTCTTCGTAACCTTCTTCGGTATCGCGGAGATCAGAGAGGATCTTGTAATTATCTACAGCAGTAATGATGCTCTTGTTTTCCGGAATTGGGCTACCATGAAAGATCTGCATGGTTTTGTTCTCCCCAGCGACGGCATAGCCCCCTACCTCATCGATGATAAAATCTGCGGGGATAATCTCTTCCACCAGTTCAAACTGTCCTTCCATGATCCAACCTTGGATCTCTGAATCGGGAAGCTGGATGAATGCCCATGACTTTTGTCGCTCAATAATGGTAAATGCTTCCGCAAATAGAAGTTCATAAACGCGGTTAGCTGAAAACTTTGGGGTCTCGAGAACCGAGATCGAACTTAAAACACAAATTCCTAATGCCATAAAATATGCTGTTTTTATAAAACAATTAAGCTAATTTAATCGTTTTTTATATATTAGATATACATTATAATCTAAATATCATGACTACAAAAAAGTTCAATCGAATATTATTAGCTATCGATGAAACCCCTTGTTCCCGTCGTGCCATCGACTATGCAAGAGAGATTGTTGAAGAAATACATCCAGCCCTTGCTTTAGTTACTGTCGTACCTCCCACTTCGCCAACATCTTATGGTGTGGACCCCCTATTGGGTCAACAACCCATTATTGTTCCCGAAGTTTCCGAAATACAGCAACAAGCTTCTCAGGATTTCCTAAATAGGCTAGCCACGGAATTTCAAGGTGCATCTGAAACATTCACTTTCAATCGCGTAGGTGATGTGCGGGATGAAATCCTTCAGGTTGCCAAAGAATGGACTGCGGATTTAATTATCATGGGTAATAATGGAAGAACAGGATTTGACCATTTCCTTTCAGGATCCGTTTCGGAAGCCTTGATCAGAAAAGCTACATGCCCTGTATTGGTCATTCCTTTAAACTGTGATTAGACCTTCACAAATTTCGCCACAAACATAGAGTCTGCTTTCTTATCGTAGCCGATAATGGGCTGCTGTGCAACTAACTGCAAACCCAGCGTATCGGAGATATATTTGCTGACCTCCTCGTTCTCTGCTTCAAAAACCGAACAAGTAATGTAAAGCAATATTTTCCCAGGCTTAAGGAATGGAACGACATGCTTGGCAATCTGTTTTTGCAAGTCAGAGAACCTTTGTAGTTCACTGCTCGTAAACTTCTGCAGCATTTCCGGCGTCCTGCCCCAAGTTCCAGAACCAGAACAAGGTGCGTCAAGGATAATGCCATCGAAAGACTCCTCGCCCATGATATGGTCAACTGGTTTGCTGAGATCCAATATTTTCTTGCGAAAATAGGTTCTCACGTTGGCTTTCTCGAAACGCTCATCTAAATTCCTTAGGATGCTCAAACGAACGTCTGAAACCAAAAGTTTAATATTGGGTTCCTTATCCAATAATAAAAGTGATTTCCCTCCAGAAGCAGCACAGCAGTCCCACCAAGAGCTCCTTGGAACAACCTCTAATTCATTGAGGCTCTGTTGGGATGAAAAATCCTGAACCTCATAATCTCCATCCAAAGATTTGATCTGTTGAAGGTTCGTTCCGTTCGGTAAGGACAGGGTCTGAGCAGAAAGTTCTACAAAGGGAATTTCATTCTTTTCCAAGGTCTTTTTCACCTTACTTTCCATACCCTTTTGGATTCGGATATACAGGTTAGGCTGGACAAAGTGGGATAGGATAAATTCAGTTTTATGGATACTTCCTGAAAGGAATCCTGAAAATGGAAATACCTCATCAAGAAAGTTTCCATATTTCGATTGGATAAAACTCACTTTTTCCTCTAAGGTCAAATTGATCTTATCGGACCAATCAGGCTGGAACACCTGGACAACAGCGGAGCTTTCCTCACATAGAAATTCAGCTATGCTAAGTTTTTCGGAGAGTTCCAGATCAGAAAAGGCTTTTCCTAAACGGAAGAAATTATAGCAGAACCGTGAGTTCATCCTTCTATCGGATGAACCCATTTGTCTGTTATTCTTATAAAACTGAGTTAAGAACCTAGAGAAAGGTTCTTTAAATTGATATTCGTTGATAGTACGTTCGAAGTTGCGAACTTGCTGCTGTACTCTTTTGCTATTGATTTCCAATGCTAATTATTGAAAAGAACCGTTACGGTAGGTCCTTATTTTTACTGCTTGGTTTACATATCCCCAAGTTGGATTGTAATTGAACTGGTAATCGCTGAAGATTCCGGAGAATTTTTCGTCAACTACTTTCTCGGCATATTCTGTACCGTATTTGCTCAACAGGGTTGCGAAGTATTTACCTGCGTCATAACCTTTATAGGCAAAGTCAGAAGGATCAACCTTAAAATTGTTCTTATAGTTTTTCTGGAAATTCTGAACATCGGAACTCCACACTTTTAAGTGGCTCTCAGAGCTGATCGTAGGATCCATACGGTAGAAGTTATCGTATGGTCTAAAGTCAACACGGGACCAAAGCGGGTGTCCGAATAAGCGAATGGCATAGCCTTCAGCCACTTTATCGTCCAAAGCGGTAACCAGCGATCGCAGTTGCGTCTTTTCGGTTGTGCCGCTGATCACAAGTGCGGTTCCTAGATCTGGAATGGTTTGCTTCAATTGCGCTACTGAAGTAACATGAACGATCTTCGCAGTTGGGTTCAATTTCTTGATTTCCTCATCAAATCCAGCGATGAAATTACGGTGATCGGTATCCCTCGCATCAAATACGATGATAACGTCATTGTCCATATATTTTTTCATCATTTCACCAGCGATAGCGCGCATATGGATACGGATCGGTGGAGTTAATGAAACAAGGTTTGCGATATTGAATTCCGTTGGCATGGTTGCAGCCAATGGATTTACCTGTAGGACTTTGGTGTTTTTATTGCCTTTGGCAAAGGAACGGATTTCCTTCGGATAGACTGGACCCACGATCAAACTTGCACTTTCCACTTCTTTAGAAGCTGCAATGCTCAGGTTTTTCATTTCATTATCCTGTGTGTCCATCACCTTGAGATTGAAATCGCCAGGTTTTTTGGCAACTTCATTGACGCCTAACTGGAAACCTTGGTAAAAATCCAATGCCAAAGCAGAGCGCTTCACATCGGCTTCCACCACGTTTTGGTTGGCGATCATATTCAGTTGAAAAGGTAAAAGGAGAGCAATGCTGTTCGCTTGCTCTGATCCTTTTACTTTATCGTCTTTTTTAGCATCCTCTTTCTTATCGCTTTCAGATGGGTTCTTTCCAGGGTCCTTATCTTTATTGCCATATACATTAGGGTTTTTCAAAACGCCACCCGTAGTTTTTGGCGAACAGGAACTTACTGCAAGGACAGCACCTAAGCACAATGCGGCGAGGGTACCTCTATAAATGTTTTTCAAATTATTATTCCCACTCAATTGTTGCTGGTGGTTTTGAGCTGATATCATATACGACTCTGTTGATTCCTTTGACATGATTAATAATCTCGTTTGAAATTTTAGCTAATAAATCATAAGGCAAATGAATCCAATCAGCTGTCATTCCGTCTAGGGAACCTACAGCTCTAAGCGCTACTACGTGTTCATAGGTACGTTCATCCCCCATCACTCCAACTGACTGAACCGGCAAGAAGATTGTTCCAGCTTGCCAAACCTTATCATACCAACCTGATTCTTTCAGGTTACGAATGTAAATGTCATCAGCTTCTTGCAAAATCCGTACCTTTTCTTCCGTAATATCACCTAAAATTCGAATTGCTAATCCTGGACCTGGGAAAGGGTGTCTTCCAAGGATCGCTGGATCAACCTCAAGGGACTTTCCAACACGACGAACTTCATCTTTAAATAAAGTTTTTAAAGGTTCGATAACCTTTAATTTCATGTAGTCTGGCAAGCCACCTACGTTATGGTGTGATTTAATGGTAGCTGAAGGACCTTTCACTGAAATGGATTCAATAATATCTGGGTAGATAGTTCCTTGACCCAACCATTTCGCTTCTGTGCCTTCTGGCAATTCTTTTTGTATTTCTTTCGCAGCCTCATCAAATACATCGATAAATGATGCGCCGATGATCTTACGTTTTTGTTCTGGTTCTGATACGCCAGCCAATCTAGAATAGAAAAGCTCTTTAGCATTAACACCTTTGATGTTTAGGCCCATGTGTTTGTAAGATGCCAATACTTGTTCGTATTCATCTTTACGTAATAGTCCATGGTCCACAAAGAAACAGTGTAGCTTATCGCCAATGGCATGGTGCAATAAAACTGCCGCCACGGTGGAGTCAACACCACCAGATAAAGCCATAATAACATGGTCATTACCTAATTGTTCTTTAAGTTCCGCTACTGTTGTGTCAACAAAAGCATCAGCAGTCCAGTCTTGGGTACATCCACAAATATCGATAACAAAGTTTTTCAATAGAACTTGGCCATCTGTACTGTGCGTAACTTCAGGGTGGAATTGGATACCGTAGGTCTTGCTACCTTCGATCTGATAGGCAGCAACACGTACCTTATCGGTACTCGCAATAATCTTAAAGTTTGATGGAACCTCTTTAATGGTGTCACCATGTGACATCCATACTTGAGATTGGGAAGGTATGCCTTTCAATAAATCATTCTCTTGATCAACAAACTGCAAATTAGCACGACCATATTCACGGATTTCAGATGGAAGAACCTCACCATTGGAATGCTGAGCAATATATTGCGCACCATAACAAACTCCTAATAATGGGAATTTTTCCTGAATGGCTTTGAAGTCTATCTGAGGAGCGTCTTCCTGACGCACTGAATAAGGGCTACCTGAAAAGATCACACCTTTTACAGATCCATCAAATTCAGGAAGGTTGTTGAATGGGTGAATTTCACAGTATACATTTAGTTCCCTAACGCGACGCGCAATTAACTGGGTATATTGCGATCCAAAATCGAGAATGATAATTTTTTCTGACATGGCGCAAAGTTACAAATCAATACACAATTTATCAGAGGAAATGTTAACTTATTGACGTAAAAAAGAAAGCAAGCATTGATTCAATGCTTGCTTTCCTAAAAAATCTTATTTTTTATTGATGGAAAACTATCTTTCCACCGGCAATTTTCTTATCTCTTTTATTCTTAGGGTTTCCATAGACATCAATGGTACCACCCATTCTAGTCTCTACATCAGCAGATTCTGAAGCATTGACCTCAGTTTTTCCACCAGCGTTGACACGTACATATACGATATCTGTCTTCAGGTCCTTTCCATAAAAGTTACCACCAGCTGTAGTCTTGACATTCAACTTGGTCGCAGTTCCCAAAAGGTCAATTGATGAACCTGTATTGGAGGATACATCAACCCCTACCGACTTGATATAGGCCCTGATTTTTGATCCCTCCGTCGCCGTGAAGATCATCGCTTCTTCTTCCATGGCGGTCTCCTCAATATTTACTTCTGAACCTTTCTTGGCAATGATACTGGAAACAGAAGGTGTATAGACCACCACATTGGCCTGATTACCCTGCATAATATAGCTGCCCTTCATCTTTAATCGAAGCTCGCCTTTTGAATAGACCGCTTCAACCTTGTCTGCCAACTCACCATTGATAACGATTTCATGCTTATCACTTGGAACCACACTCACCCATAACCTATCGGTTACTTCCAACACGGAAAATTCATTGATGCTCTGCTTGATCTGAGCCTGCACCGAATGAACTAACATGGACACTGCAAATAATAAAATGTATTTCATCTTCATAACGCTAATATAGATATTTACCTACCTAATAACGCTAATTCGTCCTGAGTATACATATTTGCACCCTTTAAATATTTGTAAATTTTTTCTTTGGTGAATTTATCCGACATTTTATAGAGGTTATTCATTACAAAATCCTTGTCAGATTCAATTTCGTTGTGGTAGCCCAAGTATTTGGGGATATGGTACTGTATACTGAGACGGATAAATCTCAGTTCCACATTGTTAGGGTTGGATTTGAGTTCTTTTTCCAACTTGTTTTTCCCATCCTTGAAATAACTCATTTTTTTGAATGGATTAGAGGTATGTTTGGCCATAAACATATGAAATGCGGCGGCATATCCGCGTTCAACTGGTGAGTCCGCATTTTCTTCCAAGGCTTCCAAATGCCTTTTACACAAATCCTCATCCTTAACTCCCTTGTTAAAATCATTTCGAACGCTGTTCAAATCCAAGTCTTGAGAACGTATCTCATTGGAAATCAACAGAACAATGGCTAAAATCATTATTCTCATCATAATTAAAAATGGTTTATCTCCCATTAATTTACAAAAAACACGCCAAGTAGGATAAATTTTAACACTTTCAACTAAATTTTATTAAACGGAAAACTCATTTTTCCCATATTCAGGAATAAAATTTAACCCAGCGCCAATAATTATTAGTAAATTGTATTGTAAAAATTAAGAACCTAATTAATCAACTTATGGAAAACGATGAAAACAACTTCGGTCAACCGGAAAACATCAACCCGCAAAACAACCCGTATCAAAACTACGATTTGAAAATCGGACCTGTTGCCATTGAATATCTGCGAGAGACTGCGAAATGGACAAAATTCCTATCGATCCTCGGCATGATTGGCATGGCCATTTATTTGGTGGTGGCATTTTTTATGTTCCTATATTTTGTTGGAAATAGTTCGACAAGCCGCGAACAGGTTAATGCTTTCGCCATGATACCTTTCCTACTGATGATGATCATAATGATTGCCTTATACTTCGCTCCGATTTTATGGTTATATAAATTCTCCAAGAACTTACAGGAGGCAATCAATTTGCGCAATTCAGATCACCTGACGACAGCATTTAATTTCCTCAAAAAGCATTATAAGTTCATTGGCATCTTGGCCATTATAATGGTAGGACTGTATTTATTGAGTTTCTTTGGTCTGCTGGCTACAGGTATTCTATCGAAAATGGCTGGAGGCGGGGGATTGTAAGTTTAAATAAAGTATACATAGAAAATATGAAGAAAGAAGAGGTTCAGTAATTGCTGGACCTCCTTCTTTGTGCCTCATACTTGGCATTCCGGCAAAGGAACCTATTGACCAGAATAGATAAAATATAACTCTTGATAACAAAAAAAATCTCTTTAAGAACATCTTTAAAAACATTGATTAAAATTTACTGTTTTATCTACATAGACTTATGATAAACAATAGATTATGAAGACATACATTTCAATTTTCACAAAAGCAATGGTTCTATTCGGCCTCATTGCAGCAAGTTCTTGCCAAAAAGAACAGATCCCTAGCCCTGAAGGCGATCAAGCTAAAGAAAACGCTAAGAACACCAAGGCTAAATTACCAGGTGATGTTTCAGGCACTTTAAAATCGGCTAAAATTTATTTCAACAGCACAACGAAAACTTACACCACGGGTTATGCAGGCGGATTGGATTATAGCACCATGTTCACTCACCCTACAAACAAGTACGATTATCCAGATTACTCCCCTTGGAGCCCTGTAACTGGTCCGGTTACGGGTAAATCCAGCTTTATGGATTATCATTCGGATGGGAATAAATTCGTTGTGGTCTTAGGGACGGTCCCTGGAGGCATGATTTACAAGTATGATGCAAAAAAATACATAGACAGTCTTTCCAAAGGCTATATGCCTAGTGTGAATGGGTTTATTTCAAGGTCTGGTGGTGGTGCCGGTGGATCAGGAGGCAGTGAGGATTTCTATATCGTCCTTTCGGGACAATATGTAATCGACCATTCCTCGCCTACTGGGGTAGCCATTGTAGATATCAATACGAAATTACCGGATTCAAAACCGAAACCGCCAATTGAATCGGTTCAATAAAAAGATCTGAAAAAACGAAAAGCTCATCGAATGATGAGCTTTTCTGTTGTACCCAGGGCCGGGATCGAACCGGCACGAATTGCTTCATTGGTGTTTGAGACCAACGCGTCTACCAATTCCGCCACCTGGGCTTATTCCCTTTGGAACGATGCAAATATAGGTACTCTCGTTTATTTTCCAAAAATAAAATTACTCCCACAGCTAAACTAACTGATTTTTAGTCCATTTATTTTTCAAAAGCCCTCCAAAAACCATCAAATGGTTGCATTAACAATATTTAACATGGATCAAAATAAACCATTCCCCCACTTTTTCATCTTACCAATAAGCAAAACGAAAAAGGACAGACACAATCTTGAATCCGTTAACATTCTTTAACTAAACTCGATTTAAACGTTTGCCTCCAGATTTGCTCAAAGAATAAAAGGACAATAAAAATAGATAGACTATGAAAAAGATATTAACATTTGCTGCTTTATTTGCTGGATTAAGCTTTGCAGCTTCTGCTCAGACACAAGATAGCGTAAAGAAAGATAGATCTGAAGTACGTCAGGAGATGAAACACAGGAAACATGTTCGTGGCGGTGATAGAATGGGTAAAATGACAAATAAAACCCCTGAAGAGATCGCTAAGATGAAAACAGATCGCTTGGACAAGGAATTGAAGTTTACTGATAAACAAAAACAAGATGTTTATTCGTACAACCTAGACCAAGCAAAGAAATGGAAGGAAAAACAAGAAACTAGAAAAGCTGATCGCGAGGCTCGCAAGAATGAAATGAAAGCTGAGCGTGATGAGTTCATGAAATTGTTGACCCCTGAACAGCAAGAAATATTAAAGAATAAAATGGCTGAAAACCGCAAAGGCAGAATGGACCGTGGCGACAGAACGCAACATCGTCAGATGAAACGTAGGGATATGGACCGTAAGCCGGTGGAAAAACCAGCGCAAGAGACTACAAGCGTAGAAAGTTCAAATGGATAAATAGTGATTAAGGTTTTTTATTAGTTAGTGGTTATATGTTTAATTGATGAAGGTCCCGTGCTTACGGGACCTTCATATTTTATGCTATATCATGAAATTCATCAATTCCATGATGCTTTCACCTTACTTCCCAATTCCTGATCTTTCTCCACCGAAACAGACCTCGGAATCCGTTCCTTCAATTCGTCGACATGGGAGATTATCCCCACTACCCTATTTTCATGATGTAAATATTGCAGGGTATCAAAAACGGTATTGATGCTTTCAGAATCTTGGGTACCGAATCCCTCGTCAATAAAGAAGAAGTTTCTGTCTGATTTATTCAGGGACTGAATATTTTCAGCCAACGCTAATGCTAAACATAGTGAAGCCTGGAAACTCTGCCCTCCGGATAAGGTCTTCACAGAGCGTCTATAGCCGTTATTGAGATAGTCGATCACCTCAAACTCATTGTTCTCGTTGATGGTAAGGCTAAGTTGGTTTCTGGTCAACCGATGGAAACGGTCATTTGCCATTTCGCACATCTGCCTTAAGTGGATGCTGGAAACATAATTCACAAATCCATTTCCTTTAAACAGGTTCTCCAGAACCTTTAAATTTGCAGCTCTAGCATTCAGTTGATCAAACTCTTCCATTAACTTCTCTTTCTTACCTATCTCTAAAGTCAGGTGAGCTAATTCTTTTTCTAATCCGCCCGTCAATGACAATTGCAGTTCAAGCTCCTCTTTTTTAAATTCAAATAACTTGCTGCTTGTTTCCAATTCCTCTTCGGAGAAATCTCTATCTTTCAAGAACTCTCTTAACGAGTTGATCTGAGTCTCTAGGACCTCCAATCTTACGTAGAACTGTTGAATTTCCTTACGCAACTGCTCCACTGGCATTGGCCTCTGAATAATATGCTGCACTTGGGTAATGTCTGCAAACTGATATTCACGCAATAATTTGGCAAGTTGTTCCTGCCTTACCTTGATCTGCTTGTTGAAATTGCTCAACTGCTCTTTCGCAGCACTATATTGACCAGCGATCTCCGCCAGTTTTGTCTTGTAAGTATTTAGTTTTTGGTTCAGGGTCAAATAATCACCCTCAATCTGTAAAATCCGTTGGTCAAGGTGCAACTTCAATCTTTTCAACTCTTCAAGATCAACTTCAGTGAATTCCTCAAAATTCAATTGCTGAAGCGAGTTCCTACTGTGCAAACTTACCCCCTTCACAACGGCTATCTCAGCTTTGATGCTATCCAGTTCCTTCTCAAATTTCTGGATATTCTCCCTGCTCTTTTGCAGATCTAAACGCATCTGCTTGATTTCAGCTTCTAGACCTGAGGTAATCTGTTCACTTTGCTTAACACGCTCTTTCTGAGCCTCGAAAGCATCTGTGTCTTCTGAGGAATAGCCAGACCATGAGAATGCTGACAGATGCTCATTCAAATTACTGGAATGCCCATCATTATCTTTCTGCAACTGTTCTAAACTTGTCCTTTTGGTATAAAGGGAAATACTGGTCCTTGTCAGCTGTTCTTTTAGCTTTTGAAACTCAGTCCTTTTTCCATCCAAACTATATTTTTCTTGCGTAATTTTATTCAGCTCTTCCTGCACATGTGTTGCCACCATAGGTTCAGGATGATCTAACGCCCCACAAAGCGGACAAGGCATACCTGACTGAAGCTCAGTAGCAAATCGACTCAATTTCGCTTGAACCTGCAGATGGGTCTCTTGCTCCCTCAACTTATTCAGATCGTTTTCAATCAATTTCAGCTCATTCCCTATCATCTGCTCCCAGTTGTCCTCGGTATAACCCAACTTATTGAACTGGCCTTGTTCTACCTCTGCCTCTTGGGTCAATTGCTCCAACAGTTTATTAGAATTTTTCTGTTGCTGTTCGATGGTATCCTTCTTATGGTACCATTTTTCCATTTCAATCAATTGGGAAGTATCGATTTTCTCTGATTTCAAAGCCTCTAGCCTTTCCTCAGCCTCTTCCAACTTCTTGGCAAGATTGACCTCAGCTTCTTTCGTTCTTTCTACAAAAGGAGTTCCCTTTGTCAATCGCGTTTCCAGTTCCTTTTCCTTCTTATCATTCTCCTTGATCTGGATCAGCCTTTTATAATCTTCGGTTTTAGCCCTGAATACATTGAGATTAAGGTAATCATGCTGAACAGAAGCTATTTCCTTCTCAACGACATCGATCTCCCGCACCTGACGTTCTTTAACCACCTGAAAATTCTCGATCTTATGGATCAGGGTCTCCCTTTCCACATTTAATGATTGTAGATAATTCAAAGGCTCCTTAAACGCCTGAGAGGTTCTTTCATATCGATTGACCTCAGCTTCCTGCTGCTGAACCCGCTCCTTTTTGCTATTCAGCTCATTGAACTGAGCCTCTTTTTGATGCAGTTCAATACCTTTATCCCTATATTCCTGCAAGGACTGAACCTTTTGTTGCAGCTCTTGATAATCAGTTCTTGTAATCTCAAGCGTCTTTTTAGCCTCCTCGACCTCCAGTTTTTTCTGATTGAGAACCTCCGTTGAAATGCTTTCAAATCCTGACAGAGCACCTTTTAGATTTTCGAGCTTCCTATTATTGCCAGCCTGTAGAAAACCAACCTTAGGACCAAGATCAAATTTATTGAGGTAAAAGATCTCCTTCATCATTTCAGAACGGTCCTTACCCTTCAATTCCAAAAACTCCTTAAACTGACCTTGTGGAATGATGATGGTCCTTCTGAAGTTTGCATAGGATAAATTGGTTACCAAGGCTCCATCAGCAGATTCCATAGGCACCCATTCTCCAACAATCCATTCATAGGCGGTACGTTCAATCGGGGTGGTGTCATCAAAATTCTTTCTTCGTCTCCATTGAGCAACAAATCGGAATTTACGCTTTTCAAAGTTCAGGAACTCAAAGACTATCATCGCTTGATTAGACTTTAGGTTCATCATATTATAAGCGCGCTTATCCGTCTTATTCAGGCGTTCAGTATCACCATACAGCGCAAAACTGATTGCTTCCAATATGGATGACTTTCCAGAACCAACCTTACCGAAGATTCCAAATAACCCCGCTTCCGTTAATTCTGTAAAATCTATAGATTGTTTTTCTTGATAGGAATATAACCCTTCAATACTTAAAAATAATGGCAACATACTTAATCTTCTTTTTCTAAGGTATTTGCTGCGACCTCGTTAAATAGGGTCATTAATTCTTCATTGGGCTCCTGTCCATATTTCGATTTGAAATAATCCTTGAACAGGTCCTTCATATCTTGATCCAGGTTTACACTTGGCCGCCCATTTTGCAACTCCTGTTTTTTAGTCAATACTGGGATGACATGGATAATGCCATTGTGAGCTTCATGGACACGCTTTAGATCACTCGAACTTAAAAAGTTATCAGACTCCAAGGTTAGCTCTACTAAAACACTGGGATTATCGTGCAACCATTTAACGGCCTCGTCAATATCATTGAACCTTACTCGCACCAATGGTCGTCCTTTCTCCAGATGCACGGTCCTATACTGGGCAATTCTATTAGGCTCCAAATCAACGATAATAACCTGTTTAGTTTGTCCACTTTCGGAAAAAGAATAAGCTAATGGACTCCCTGGATAGATCACAGGCGCTGTTCCCTGCCCAATTTCATGGAATTTATGCAAATGCCCCAAGGCGGTATATTGTATCTGCGAAGGGATGCTGTCAGAATACACCAGATCAGCAAAACCTAGGCGTAACGGTTTTTCACCTTCAGGCTCCTCCAATACCTCAGCACCTCTTTTCAACATATAAAGATGCGTGGTCAATAAATTAACCCCATAAGTATCACAATATTGATCAGCAGTATCCTGCCACTTCTTTTTCAATAACTCCTGTAACTGACTTGCCTTATCCGTATCTCCCAAATATTGCTTCAATCGGATCTCATTAGCAAATGCAGTACTCAAAATCCGAATGGGATAATAATACTTAGGCAGCTTAATCTCCAAAAAGCCTTCATCTACCCGGATCACATCGAAACTGCCTTCTACGGTAATTGGATTGATCTTCAGACTGGGTTGTCCAAAGAAGAATATCCCCAATTCCCTGGCCAATGAATCCGGCGAATCAATACGATCCGGCGAATCATGGTTGCCGGCAATGGCAATAACAGGTCTTTTCCCATTCTTGGAAAGACGTTTTAAAGTTCGATAAAGTAATTCGGTTGCTTCTACTGGGGGATTAAAAGTATCATAAAGATCTCCAGAAACGACAACAAGGTCAACTTCTTCGCGGTCGGCAATCTGACAAATTTCTTCCAAGACTTCTTTCTGCTCTTCGATCCTAGAAAAGAAATCAAGCTTTTTACCCAGATGCCAATCTGCTGTATGTAATATGCGCATTTACGATAAATCTGTTATGGTGAAAGTTAAAAATACAGATTTTTCTTTTTGTAAAGGGTTAAGAAATGTGAAAGATTTAGCGTCTTTACCCGCTCTCGATTACCTTAACGATCGGAGTGACCAAGGTCTTTTTCGGGATTAACCCTATTGCGAACCAATTGCTTAAGTTCTTTGATTTCCGGGAAACGGCTTTCGCGTTTTCTGTCAAAAATTATTTCATCATCCACGAAAACCGTGTAACGACCACTGATCTCGCTAGGCTCCAAATTTACCGAGTGCAGGTCATCAACAAAAGTGGTCAGAAGCTCCTGAGCCATATAGGCAGCCCGGAGCATCCAACCACATTTGGGACAGTAAGTTATGCGAACTGTTGCTTTCAATAGATTAATACAACTTATTGTTTAACAACAGTAAACGCTTCGGTTTTTCCGTTATGACAGGTATTACAGGATATATTGTAAACCACCCCATCATAGGCATGCTTGAAATGTTTTTTATTGATCTGTTTAGTCATTTTGATCATATGTCTCGCAATATCTTTCTTCGGATTCGCATCTGAAGCAAAGTCCAAACCTTTCTCACCGTTAGGCTTAGGGGCATGACAATGGTTACACTTCACGCCTAATGCCATATTGAAAGATTTCATGGTGCTATCCAACTCTTCATGGCTGATGTTCTTTGGAAGTACTTTTAAATTCTGAGGTCTTTCCTCCTGTCCCCCAATATGAAATGCACTCAAGCCAATGACCAAGGCAAATAAACTTAACAGTGTGATAGCTTTTCTCTTCATATCTCTTTGATTTTTAATGGTACAGCAATTTAATAAAAAATACATAGAATTGTAATATAAATGTCATGAAAAAATATAGAACACTACACAACAAGCACTTATAGCACAGCATTTGGTTTAAAACTTCTTTGTTTTTATCTTGCGAGCCTTGATTTCTAACTGATTCAAGCCGGCTCGAAGCCTCTCTTCTTGCCAAAAACATGAAACGATAGCTATGTACAAACATTTTTTGCTCTTAACCTGCTTTTTCTTGGCGATGACCTTATCATCTTCTGCCCAACTAAAAGCGATTAAATCCAAAACAGGGTATTCCTATTGGGTGAGAACTCCAGAAAACATCGAAAAGAATGAAAAACTGCCCGTTATTGTCTTTTTGCACGGCCGAAGCCTTTCAGGCCATGACTTAAACCGTGTTAAGCGTTACGGCGTATTAAGGGCAATTGAAAGAGGAAAAGACCTTGAAGCCATTATCGTTGCGCCTCAGACCTCCAATGGCTGGGATCCAGACAAAGTTATCGACGTATTGGATGCCGTTCTTAAGGACTATCCAGCTGATGAGCACAGAGTGTATGTTTGCGGCATGAGCATGGGTGGCTATGGCACCATGGATGTTGCCGGAAAATACCCAGACCGATTTGCGGCAGCAGTCGCTATCTGTGGCGGCGGAACCGTGAGTTACGCCTGCAACCTGACCCAAGTCCCGCTGTGGATTCAACATGGAAGTGCCGACCGCGCTGTCCCGGCTTCTGAATCCAAAAAGATCTACAATGCCATCAAAAAATGTAACAAAAACGCCGATGCAACCCTCACCATCATACCAGGTGGAACCCATGGAAGCGTTGAACGATTATTCCATGGAGAAAAGATTTACGACTTCATGTTCAAACACAGCAAAGGCTCTTAATCAATATTTTGAGATAAAATAAGTTAAGAACAACTTTAACAAAAACTATGCTGATTCATGTCTACGATAGTATGCAAAAAGACTATTCCTATGAGCTTACGGAACCTATGGGCAAAAACTTTGACCCAGAATTCCAACCTCAGTTAAGCCCACAGGAAATGCTTGAATTAGGCGTCTTCAATGGTAAGTACCTCAATGACTGTCGAAATGAATTCCCTAAAGAATGGTTTGAACATGCGAAGCTGTATAAAGGTGAAAGCAATGCTGGAGACCCTAGCCTAAATTTCTTTAAAATAAAGGCTTCCCAGCCCCTATCAGAATGGCAAAGAAAAGGCTGGATACACCCCCAAGATCCTCGAGGGTGGTTCCAGTGGTACTGCAGATATTTTATGGGTCGAAGATCTGAAGACGATGAAAGACAGATCAAACGTTGGAAAGCTTTTAAAAGACATATTGCCCAAGTAAAAGGCAATTGTACATTTGGTGATTTTCAATGTCGTCCAAAGCAGAGACAGGCACTTTTACACTGGGCATATGATAGCATCAATCTTTAAGCCTAGAGACTGCTCGCAAAGCTCAACATAAACTGTTTTCCGTTGTATGAAGGCATTAACAAATATGGGTGCTTCCTTTTTTGGATGCGCTCCTCTAACTTTGGCAGCATCCAGTAAGCCATTTTCGTGCTCAATATTCCTATGCCTGCCCCCATTACTACATCTGACAGCCAATGCCGATTATTGTACATCCTGAAAAATCCTGTCCCAGCGGCAATGGTATAAGCTCCTATTCCATACCAAACAGACTGATGGCTATACTCTTGCCAAATCAGTTCTGCTCCCACAAATGCTGTAGCGGTATGTCCTGAGGGAAAAGAGTTCGAGGCTGAGAAGTCAGGTCGCATAATCGGAACACTCTTTTTCAATAGATTCACTGAACTCCCCATGATAATATGGGCTACAGATGCCACGAACAACCTTGATTTAAAATCATGCTTCGCCCTTATACCCATGAGATCAAAAGCAAAATAAGATCCAGTGGCAGCATATTGGGTAAAATCATCTATCCTTATCCTAATTGGTCGCGCAGACTGTAAGTTATCTTTTATTAATTCATTCTGTTTCTGCAAGTAAGGATTTTTAACTGAAGTAACACCATAACTAATAAAACCAATAGGAGCTATCAATCCCTCATTCAACATCAATTTTGAAAAACTACTTCGCTTAACCTGATTTAACTGAGCGAGTACACTGTCTTGCTGACAGAAACAGCAATTTCCATTGAAATGCAATATGAATAGAAGGAATATACGCAGAAACAGCATTCCAGGCTCCAATGATGACTTCATATAAGAAATAGATTAGATCTACAGGCTAATAATTGTTATTTATTATAATTTATTGTCTTATTATTCAATATTTAAATTATAAAAACTAATATATTATTAAATTGCAATAAAGGAAATACCCAAGACAAGGTATTTTTTCGAAAGTCACCTACAATCTACATGTTAAAAGAAAAAACACAATCTTATTTAATTCAGCAAAATAGCCTTCACAGTATTCAAAACTGGTTCATTTATATAATTCAACCATACTTCGGCACAATATTTCTACCATTTCAGACATTCATCATGTAGCTTTAAGGTAATACAGCTAAACATAGATAATCCTATTTTTTTTAAACATGAGCAATCCCCCGTATTCAAATGATACCCAGGCAACCCAGTTCTTAAAGAAAATGGGAATATTAGATCAACTTTTCGAAGCCATTGCACCTTATAGGCCTCAAAACATAGCTACCGAGGCAAAAAACACGGAAATGTTTTTGGACTACGAACAGAAATATGCTGATTTAGAAATTGAAAAGAGGTTATTATCATTGCTAAAGCAATTCTATTCTGAAGCTGACCTCCAAAAATTCAGCGTAATGGATGCCGATTCTATCTATGAAGCCGATAAATCAACATTTAAATCATTCGAAAAACAGATTGAAAGCTTATATGACGAAATCTATTTAGCAGGCAACAGACTATCCTCAGGGGTAAAAATCGTTGGAAACCCTGATCAATCAAGACCCTTTGAATTTTTCACTGTAGAACGCCAAAACGGCATCTATGTGGCCAAAGCCTTTGATAGCTTTATGCCTCAAAACATACAACTCAGCCAAGTAGCATTGGTGGATCCTATGCACTTCGTTTCCATAGAGGCAAAAGACCAGGAATTACGGATCGAACTTTCTGCTGAAGGCCAGGAATTATTTTCCAAGCATTTTCAAGACAATCCTTACGAACCATTGGCTCTTTTGTTAAATCAGAGAATAATAAATATCGTCAGAGATACAGCAAATCTTCAAAACAACGTTTTATTAATTTGGAGTCCTTGGTCGGCTCAAGAACTTATTGAATTCACAAAATCAGCTAATAACGAATAAAAACAACATAATTAAACTATATCCTATGTTTGAAAAGACTCCATTAATTCAGGCCATTGACAGTGGCAACTTCGACAACGCCGTTGAATTGTACAACCAAGGCGAAAGAATCCCCCATAGCCAACATGCCTACGATTATTCCCAGCTTTACGATACCCTAATCAGAAAAAAAGGCTACGAACTTATTAGCCTTATGCTTCAGAACAATGAAATCGAGAAGGACATCTATATGCTCGATAAAATTGATGACAGTATTTTTTCTAAATTGATCCGAGTTAAAAATCCAGATGAAGAATTTATTTCATTTTTCAAGGATCTATTAGAACAAGCTGAAAACATCAATGATGAAGTAGCCGGACAGACCTTGATCAGTTTCGCTGCTGAGAATGCAGCCGATCCGCAAATTATACAAGCCTTAATTGATGCTGGCTGTAGGGTTGATTTCAAGAACCAAGCGGAGGACAATTTGCTGAACATTAGCATTAGAAAACATGGCATAACTCCCGAACAGATAAATCGTTATATTGACATATTCCTTAAAGAAGGTTTAGATGTAAACGAAGCAAACAAGGTTGGCAAAACTTCCTTGCACGTCGCCTTGGAGAGCAACAATAAACATGTTTTGGAAAATCTGTTGCAGAATGGAGCAAGCCCGAACCAACAAGATCATGAAGGAAATTCAGCATTCTTTATTGCCGTTGCACATAAACATGATTTTGAACAATACAAACGGCTTTCAGAATATGAGGGCATGGATTTCGAACAATCCAACAAACGTGGCGAAAAAGCCCTGCACGCCCACCTTAGAGTGACAGATGGTGCGGATAACACGGAATTAATTTTGCAGATGATTGAAGATGGTGCAGATTTAAACAACACCGCCCCCCATTACGATAAACAGCTTTCTGCCTGGCATTGGATCGCCGAGAAAAAAGCACCATTTTTTGAACAGGTTTTTAAGGCCGCTCAACCGGACATCAATGAACAGGACGACTTGGGCAACACCTTATTACATAAAGTCGTTATGAAGGACAGCAACTATGATCAAAATGCTGCCAAGGAAACTTACAAAAAAGTAAAATTCCTATTGGATAACGGGGCAACAGCCAGCATCCTGAACAATAAGGAACAATCAGCCATGATGATTGCTTCGGAAGATAATTTAAAAGCAAAGACCGTCGAACTGCTATTAATCGCTCAACAAAAAGAAAACTAAGAAATTATGTCCATGTCATTTATTATCGCCTGTGAGGGCGGCAAACGTAAAATAGCCGAATTACTATTAGAGAACAATGAAGTCGATGTCAAGTATACAGATGAAAAAGGCAGAACCGCCATGCATTATGCAGCACATCGTGGCTACCTTGACCTGGTCAAACTATTGGCAGAAAAAGGTGCTGAACTAGATTATGAGGATCAACAGGGCGAAACTCCCCTATTCTTCGCATGTCTCCAAAAGCAGAAACAAACGGCCATATATCTGATTGAAGAAGATGCAAGGGTTGACATTAATGACCTCAAAGGCAACAGCCTCCTTCATTTGACAGCTTCAACTGGTCAAGCTGATGTCCTCAAGACCTTGATCGAAAAAGGACTTGACGTCAATGCATTAAACAACAGTACCGAAAGTCCTTTGATGCTAGCTGTATTGAACAGAAGCCTTGAGGCAGCCAAAATCCTACTTGAGAATGGTGCTAATCCAGAAGCTAGCAACAAATCAGGAAACACGCCTTTATTAATTGCCGTAAAGAACAGGCACCTCCCTATGGTTGACCTGTTATTGGAAAACGGGGCAGATGTCAATCAGATCAATCAATTTGGCGAATCGGCCATCTTGGTTGCATGTTACGAAGGCAACAAAGCCATGGTTAAGACCCTGTTAGAAAATGGTGCTGATGTATCAATTAGCAGTTCTGAAGGAGTTTCTCCTATTTGGTATGCCTGCAGCCATAACCAAAAAGAAATCGTCTCCCTGCTTCTTGATAACGGCCTGGATGTAAACCACAGCCGACCAGTCACTGGAAACAGCCAAGCCATGTATGGATATCTGGACTTTGTAGAAACCAACAACAACCTGTCTATAGATGCCCAATTCAATTTTAATGTCAATGAATCCCAAGGTGGTGAAAGTTTGCTACAACATGCCGTTAAGAATGGACACCTAAGTATGGTCAAATTACTGATTGAACGTGGTGCCAATATCAATCAACAGGACGAGTCAGGAAATACAGCCCTGCACTATGCCGCAGCAAATGGCAAAAAAGATGTGCTCAAATTCCTTTTAGAAAACAATGCTGACCCGCAATTGGTCAATGTAAAAGAGCAAAAAGCGATCGATTACTCCAACATCAAGGGTTTCAACGAAATCACGGCCTTGCTGATCCAATTTGGATCTACCCAAGGAAAGGAGCAAGCAAATACCGCAGCACCAAGTCCAGCGGCAAGCGCAGCAGCACCAGTGGATAAGAAAAAAGCCCTGATGGACCTAAAGGACCTAATGGATGCCGGCATTTTGACACAGGAAGAATTTGATGCTGAAAAGAAAAAGATATTAGCAGGTTAAAATTGTAAAAACATTTTTAACTAATTCATGTTGCATTGGGAAAAAGTTATTTATGACCAACACATCATTTGGAATCCTTCTTCTTCGAATTTTCATAGGCTTAAGGCTTATGTACGGCGTATCGGATAATCTGATCAGCTGGGACCATATGCAGGAATTTGCTGGCTTTTTGGGAAAATATAAATTCCCATTCCCAATGGTTTCTGCTATTAGCTCAGTTGCTGTACAGATGATCGCTGGCTTCCTAATGTTGATTGGTTGGCAAACAAAGCTTTCCGCAGCAATTATTTTTATAAACTTTTTAATCGCCATTTTCATGGTTCACTTCCCTAATGGCGATAGCATAGACCTTATGACACCGGCTCTAGCTATGCTGTTTGTTTCGGCAAGCCTCTTTTTCACTGGGGCTGGAAAATATTCAATAGACAAGGTATAATTAAACTATAAAACAATGGAATTGACAAACTTTAAATACAATCAGAAAAAACTAAACAATATGGCCATGATATTTCTGCTATTGGGAATTGCAGGCTTAGGTTTTGCATACTATAAATGGTTTGTAGACACATCTTCCTACGTGGTTTCGATGGGGAAATATGGCAGTATATTTATTGCCATATTGGGCTTTGGGGCTTTTACCTACATGAAGTTATTTGGCAAAAAAGCGGATGAAATCGCCCTAAGTATTGGCACAAATGGAATAACGTCCAATACGACGCCGATTGCTAAGGCAGCGGAATTAATTGAATGGGATGATTTAGTAGATATCAATTTCCATGGAAACTACCTTGACATCCATGTCAAGGACCCCAAGAAATATGCCGACAGAATGAATAACTTCTTTGTCCGTGACACCTATCTAAAAGGCATGAAAGGAGTCATCCGTATTTCCATTGCCGAAGTTGATGGTTCTCCGGAAGAAATGTCCGCAGCCATAGGGAAATATTTAAACCTTTAGCGAGATTACCTGATATCGATACCTGTATACAGGTAATTTCCAATATTTTCTGTCCCTAACTCTTTTATTATTTTAGATTTGCTAGAAACAAAATCTATCCTAATATGAAAAAACAGTTTTTTATGGCATCACTAGTTCTGGGATGCAGTCTATTTGTCGCATGTGGCAGTTCGAATAATTCAGAGGAAGAGGGAGATTCAGAAGATACGGGGGTTATTGAGAACCTAAGCAATGCCGGCGAGGCCATCAAAGGTCTAAGTGGTCTTGAAAAAGCCATGAAGGATATTGAGGTTCAGATGAATGCCTTAAAAGAAAAGACACCTGTAAGTAACGATGAATTAAAAAAGGTCCTACCTGAAACATTAGAAGGCTTGAAAAGGACTTCCATCAACCTAGGTGAATCTGCATCCATTGGGATCTCCAGTGCAAATGCGACCTATCAAGACGAAGGTGCTACAAAAACAATTGAAGTATCCATCTTGGACGGAGCTGGTGAAGCGGCAAGCTCTATTACTGGTCTCGCATTTTATGGTTTCAACCAGGATTCGGAAAGAATCACGGACGATATGACCGAAAAAACGATGGAATATAAAGGTCAAAGAGCAAAACTAACAGAAGAAAAATACTACGATAAGCAGACCTCAAAAATTGAATGGCTCCATAAAAAAAGATACTTAATGAAGGTACAGGGAGAAGGATACAGCATTGACGAGGTGTGTAAGATCATGGATAATTTAGCGTTAGGAAATTTACCTGAATAACAACTACACTACATAACACAGATAAGGGGCAATGAAATTCATCGCCCCTTATCTTTTAATTTTATATTTCTTATTATTTTTTAGGTTTGGATGCCATTACAAACTGCAACTCTCCTCCATTTGAAATATCGGCATGCGAAATCTTAAAATCTTTCAGCTCTTGTCCATTCCACAATACCTTGCTCACATATACATTTTTCTCCGATTGGTTCTTTGCAAAAACCTTCAAGGTCTTCCCATTATCCAATTGCACTTCAGCTGATTTTACCAATGGACTACCCAACCAATAATGTGGATCTCCAGGCGCTACAGGATAGAATCCCAAAGAACTGAAGAGATACCAAGCAGACATTTGCCCACAATCATCATTTCCTCCTAATCCAGCAGGACCATTATGATATTGGTTACGAATAATCTGTCTGATTCTTTCCTGAGCTTTCCAAGGGCTTTTGGTGATATTATACAGATAGGCAACATGGTGCGACGGTTCATTCCCATGCACATAGTTCCCAATGATGCCTTCACGGGTAATATCCTCGGTATTTTCAAAATACTTATCTGGAAGGTGCATGGTAAACAAGGAATCCAAATAAGTTTCAAATCGTTTCTGTCCGCCCATTGTCTCCATCAATTGAACTGGTTGGTGTGGTACATATAAAGAGTAATTCCAGGTATTTCCCTCAATAAAACCTTGCCCATGGGTATCTAGCACATCAAACTTCTCTCTGAACACCCCTTTGCTATCTTTAGGACGCATAAAACCAATTCGCTCATCATACAGGTTCTTCCAATTCTCGGCGCGTTTGTTAAATTCTGCAGCGATTTCCGCCTTACCCAATTTTTCTGCCAATTGAGCAATACACCAATCATCATAAGCATATTCCAAGGTATTTGACACTGAAGTCCCATTTTTATCATCCGGAACATAGCCCAAGTCGATGTAATCCCCAATACCTTCATATCTTCTTGCATTTGCCGTTTGAACACAGGCTTTCAAGGCAGCTTCCGCATCTCCTTTATATACACCTTTCATAATAGCGTCTACCACCACCGATACCGAATGGTACCCACTCATACACCAGTTTTCATTCGCATAATGCGACCAGATTGGCAACATATTC
Organism: Sphingobacterium sp. LZ7M1; assembly: GCF_024296865.1. GTDB lineage: Bacteria > Bacteroidota > Bacteroidia > Sphingobacteriales > Sphingobacteriaceae > Sphingobacterium. The sequence goes on from NZ_CP101134.1 coordinate 3,054,569, forward strand.
AAGACCGACTGTTCATGATGCGCCATCATCGAAGAAACCATATCTGCATTTCTTTTCGGATCGACCAAATTCAGCCAAGGATGAAAAGCCCTAAAGGTATCCCATAAAGAAAAGGAGGTGTAATTCGTAAAACCCTCAGCTTTATGGATTTCTTGATCCAAACCCTTATACTCGCCATTTAGGTCCATATATACGGTTGGCATCAGGTTCGCATGATAAACGGAGGTATAAAAGTTAACCAGATCCTCTTTGTTCAACATATCGACCTTAAACTTCTCAAGCTCCTTATTCCAATCTGATTTTCCTTTGTTTACAATTTGTTCAAAATTCCAGTTTGGAGTCTCTGCTTGCATATTTTCCAATGCATTCTTCATGCTCACTGGACTCAATGCCACTTTCATCATCACTTGCTCCCCCTCTTTGGTATCAAAATCCAGGTGCATCTTGATATTATGCGCCGCTAGATCTGGAAAGTTATCCTCTTGGTTGAATTTCCGCCAAAAGCCTTTGTACTGCACATTTTTATCCAAATACTTCGCTCCATAATTTTTGAATGCTTTGGAAGTTTTGATAGCAAAATAAACGGTTCTGGTTCTTGCCCAACCATTGGTCTGCCTATACCCTGTTATGGTGGAGTCATTCAATACCCTGACCACGGTCCAAACATTTTTGCCATCATAGTTATAGATACCCGCTGTCAAGTCTAAGATCAAATGGGAATGATCGGAAGCTGGAAAGGTATAGCGATGAACTCCAACACGGGTACTTGTAGTCAATTCCGCCTGAATATTATGCTTATCCAGTTTCACTTTATAGTAATTGGCTTCGGCAATTTCATTATCATGGCTATATGCCGATCTATACCCATCTTGTGGCCTATCGGCTGTCCCTGGGTTCAATTGCACCTTTCCTTGAGTAGGCATCACCAATATATCGCCAAGATCGGAATGTCCTGTTCCCGAGAAATGCGTATGACTGAAACCAACAATGGTTGGATCATCGTATTGATAACCTGCACAGTATTTATATACATCACCCGTATATTGTCCGTTGACTGCATATGGGATGGTATCTGTCTCAGGGCTCAATTGTACCGACCCAAAAGGAACCGTTGCTCCAGGGAAAGTATGCCCCATTTTAGCCGTTCCGATCAATGGTTTGACGTATTGACTCAGGTTTGGCTGCTGGGCATTCGATAATACCGGAATGACCATAAAAGCCAATACCTTGGCAAAATTCATATAGTTCATTTTCATCATTTTAAATTGCGGGGTTTAAAGCATATTCTGCCCAAAGTTCATCGATCGTTTTTCCGGTTTCATTTGCCCAAAAAGAGTCCGAATAGGTCTTATTGCGCATAGCCAGGTCTAACTTTTTGACAAAGTTCTTTTTCTTATTATGCTCAATCCAATTGAAGAACCGAGCAGTAATCCTGTAAGAATCGGTATACTTCTGTTTTTCATTAAATTCAGGAAGCCTCCAATTGCCTGCTTCATTGGCGACACCATATTTATATCGAATATAATCAGCAATCCCTTCTGTAATCCACCAAGGACCCGATCCATTTGGATAAGCCTGAACGATATGCATGACTTCATGCGTCACGACATCGATATCATGTGGATTTTTCTTCAACCAATTTGGACTATATCGAACAATCCCTCCTGCAGTGGCTGCAACACCATCATATTCAGGGTCAATGACAAAAGTCACTTCTTTTCTGGTTTTCTTATTGAATTTTTTGACCAATTTAGGATAGTTGATAAAATAGGTATCAATAAGCTGCTGTTTAGTTTCTGCACTAAATTCTTTATCCTTATTGATCCAGATCAGTGTATATCCCTTCTTCTTTAACGTATCTACTTCTACTGCAACCTTGCGGTCGGCATCAGTATGTTCCCAGCTTTGTGCATAACTTGAAGAAACTGAAATACCCAAAAATATGCTTAAAGCAAATGTTAATGTGTTTTTTCTCATTGGGCTAATTGATTTATAAAAATTTGAGTCAACTCTAGTCAATAATTGCTGTTTTGAGCTAACTAAAACGAATAATCTAGTATTCAAATATATTTAAAAAGATTAGTAATACTATAAATTTCTAGGATTGTTACAACAATATTTATTAACCTAGGTTCATTTTTTGAGCTTTAATTCTCCTGCATTAAAAAGCAACAAGGAAATGAGTCAAGAGGCTAAGCTAGGAAGTGGATTATTTTCTATTATTTCTATAATCAAAAAAGGGTCATATCATTCTGATACGACCCTTTTTTGATTACTTAACGGTAAACCAAGTATAACCCTTTGCAGGAATCTTGACCGGTAAATTCACTTTATAATCTCTTGCTAACTGATACTTTTTCGGGTTCTCTCCTTCAAAAGCAATCTGTACATCCTTGTCCAAACCGGTATAGTAAAGCGGCAGGTCTATTTGAATAACCATCTCGCTATCAGTTGGATTATACAACATCCCCAAACCTTTCTCCTTTCCATTTGGATCAACATGCAGTATCCCATCCCAATTTCTGCCATCTGCCCTTCGCAAATGGATGATATCCGCATTCAAGATATCTCTATATTTTTTGTACCAATCAATGACTTCTATGACCGTAGCCTTAGTCCTTTCAGTGTCATACAAACGGGGGCCTCTGTAACAGGCTTGAACCCCGGCTCCATAATATTGCATCATCAATTGTTTATAATCATCCAAATGATCATTTAAGGGTTCTAAAACGGCATCAGCGCCACCACCATGATAGGCCGTCAGGGGTACAAAACCCCAACCCATCGAAGGAGTTTTTTCCCAAGTACCATCGTAGATATTTTGTCTGTTTAAAATCTTCTGTTGGTCTCGCGACAAAGAAAAATTCACCTCCCGATAACCCAACGCAATTTTATTCGTTCCATCTAGAAAATACCAGTCCGGGGCATTGATATAAACTCCCATCTGATTCAATTCGTGGAAGATCGACTTCTGTATTTCCATCTGCGCAAATTGGGAATCTTCCAACCCATGGTGACCTGGGTGATCATGGGACGCACAGACATCGCCCGGATATGGCCCATCCATTTCTAAAATACTGAAACCAGTATTCCTGAAAAAGTCTTTAATGGCTTGCGCATAATCTAACCCCCACTGACTGCCAAAACAGGGTGCATTGCCAAAAAATGCGCCCCCTGGCTTTCCTGTTTTCGGATTGATCACATCCGTTTCAGCGTTAATAGTCCTGGAACTGAATAAGGTGTAACCGCCCAATTTCACGCCTTTTGATTTCGCATAATCCGCCAGTTCCCGCCATTCTTTATGATTCTCTGGGGTATTTAACTCCATTTTCAGATGGCTTCCAAAACTCAGGATAACCGCCTCATAACCTGTTTCAGCACATTGATCGATAGCTGTGATCACCTCCTCCCTATTTTTACTGACTAAATGCATAAAGATTGGGTTAGCATTGATCCAAGGAGTTAATTGACGGTACATTTTCCGTACAGCAAGCCCTCTACGCTCCTGATCATGGCTATCATGCAACAATTCAAAAGTCTTGACCGAGGTAAACTTCTGTTTCGGTAAAACATCAATCTTCGATACATCCTTCGGATAGATTAAGGCTTTTGCCGGAGTGGTCAGATCATAATTAACTTGAGAGGTATAGCTGCTATCCTGCTCCCAATGCAAAGTCTGTTCAGATAGTCGATATTTCATGGCATTGTTAAAAGCGTAATTGGTTTCAAAATAGATACCCGATTGCTTTTTCATATCCTCTGTACTTCCTACGACCGCTGATTCCTCTTCTACCAAGGAGAGGATTTCATTGACTAAGCGGTTTACCTGAATTTTGTTTTGACTCTCATTTCGCACTACTACCCATTTTCGAAGAACTGGCAATCCATCATAGATTTCATAATGTACATCCACGGAAACCCCAGCTAATTCAGGATGCTGAAATTCTAAAACTAAACCTATCCCTTTTGCCTTTTCAGAATTTGAGGACCAAAACGGACTATTGCTGTTCAAGGCCTGTTCTAGTGGCAGTTCCTTGGCCGACTTAAAGACAAAAGCATCTGGATTCGCTTTTAAGGAAGGAAACCATTCTGTCAAGAAATAAGCTTTTTCTTTCTGTCCCTTCAACCCGCCTATCTCATAGTCCTTCCCATTAATATTGACGATTGCCTCTGGTTCTATCGCACGTATCAATTGCTGACCATTGCTCAGGTTGCTAAAATCATAACAAGCTAGGTTGGCAGCTTTCTTAAAGGCTCTTCTGATAAGTCCATTTTCAAGGACAATCCCATCCTTATTGTTAACAATTTTCGATTGAAAGCCTGTTGATTGGATTAACCAATCTTTGTGCTCGGATTGTGTTGTCTGCCCTTCTGCGTATTGTACAGTTGAAACTGCCAATAAGGCTATCAGGATTAGTTTAGTGTTGATTCTCATAATTCAAAAAAATAGGCAGTAGAAAAAGGATACTACTGCCTGATGCATAATTAATTTTATAATCTAAAGACTTCTTGACAAATCGTTCAATAAGGTCTTAGCATTGTTCAATTCCTCATTCCACCCATCAAATCGCTGATTGGCCTCCATTTTATTGATTGCGGTCTGAAAGCTATCTATGGCTTTTTGATCGTTTTTCTCTTTCAGCGCTTTCATCACAATTCTCGCTTTTTCATAATCTTGGATACCTTCCAACATCCTTTCGTATCGAATTGATGAACGTCCCTTAGGATAGACGATATAGGTATCACCAGCAGGCCAGGTCCTGAACCTGGAATCCGTTAAAGGGTTTTCTACCCATGAATTATAGGCCCACCTCAACATCCCATCAAAGCCGGTTGCTAAAGCATACCAACCTAGGTAGGTCGATTCCGCAGGTTCTGAAAATGTAAACTGATTCGGAAAACCATCCGAACAACAGATATAAAAAGTACTGTTTAACCCTCTTTTATGGCGGTCCATGATATCGGCCTTTGAAAATGGATGCCCCACTGAAATGCTGATATCTTCCGAATTTGGAAACCTTTGATAGGTTTTTTGATTATCAGCATACGAAATCCCGATTTCCGGTGCTACCTTCTCCAATAAAGCAAATGCAGCATCCATTTGTTCCTTTTCGCGTTCATCCATGGCAATATTGGTTTTATCCAACCAGCCCTTTGCTTCAAGATGCTTAACGAAATCCTTTAAAAAAGGTGTCCAAAGTTCTTCAAAAATAGCTGTGCCCGGTTTTGTGACCACATTGACCAACTCTGCTTTAGTGGCATCCTTATAATGGATTTCATTGTTCCAAGGAATAATTGAATAACAGTTTATCATATCATCAACACCCAGATCCATCATAAATTGCACCCAACGGTCAAATACGGTATAATCATAAGTCCATTTTCCATTGCTATTTTTGGTCCATGTGATCATATCGGCATAGGGATCATAGGTCTGAACATTCCAGGGGTCTTTGTTCAATGTGGTGGTTATTACTTTTTGGCCAGCATCAGCCAGCATTTGCATCACTGGTTTCATCGCTTCAAAATGGGCATCACTCCACATTTCCAATCCTTCAACACGAGCCACGGCTGATGGATGCTGCCATTGGTCTAGGTGATAGCTCCATTCCGTTGCTTTCGGCAAGGTTTGATTGATCACATCCAGCTCCAAGGCCAATTTTTGTGCAGGTTGACCTTTGGCAGAAATTGTTACAATAGCATTGTATGTACCTGCCTGTGCATTTTCGGGAATCTTTACACTAACCCAGACAGGTCTAGCTGTTTTCTTAGGGATATCGAAGGACTTTAAATTATCCAACATATCCGGAGCTAATGAGGAGGCGAAATCCTCAGGTTTCCGGTACCCACATCCGCCTGCAAACTCATCAGTCATGACATAGCGGACAAATCGTGCATCCGTCGCTGCTTGGGGAATCACCGCCTTATTTTTCGATACTAAATCCGAAATATCTACATGAACATCAGCAATATCGGAACTGGTCCATAAAAGGATCTGTGCAGATAGCTTCTCCCCTTTCCAACCTTCAATTTTCACCCTGTTTTGCTTGGCAATTTCTGGTGCCAAGGATTTGGCAA